>JBAWAI010000308.1:0-6291 GCA_049589215.1 Terriglobales bacterium
GTGGAGACCTTGGCAATGGCAGCAATCTCCGACCGCACGTCAATCATCTGAGCTTCAGTCAAATTTGACGAACCCTTGATCTGACCACCTGTTCGTTGGTTGGCGCGGGCAGCTTCTTGAAGAGTTGGTTCAAGGTCCAATGCGAGTAGTGATCTGCAGAATCCATTCAAGCCCTCTGACGGAATGTGAGTTTGAATGAACCACTGAAGAGCCTCCTTGTCACTTAGGTCATATTCGAGGCAGACGATTGTTTCCCGATCTTGCCGCTGGGCTAATTCCCATCTGGCATAGCCATCTATGATGACGCCCGTTCGCGTGACGAGGATTGGGAACTGGAAAGCCACGTCGCCGGCTCCAGTGAGCGCAGCCAAGCGGTCAAGCGAAACAGAGAGCCGGTTCTTAAGGTAGCTGGGATGCGGGCGAAGGTCGTCGACGCGCCGGTTGATTCGTCTCGGTAGACCTTTGTCCTCGAGTCCTTCAGTTTTGCTTTCGCGAGGTGCATACTCAGGTGCATAATCGTCTGCCGAACACCCGATTTCTGCCCAACTGAGGCCACTTGAGATGGCCGTATCTGATTGATTCCGTGCAATAGGTAGGGGACGGGTTGAATTTGCTAAACCGTTGTACTGGCTAATACCGGTACCGAGGGTTCGAATCCCTCCCTCTCCGCCAGATTCCCATTTGGCAGAAGAATCTACAAGCAATTGCCAAATGCGACCAGTGTCTTTGTCTACGAAGGCATTAGTCTGATCGAGACACTCAATTCATCGGGCAGTGAGGTTGCCAGCTATACGCAAGGGGCACTGATCGATGAGCCATTAGCGGAATTGCGAGGCAGCACAGCGGGCTACTACGCGGCGGACGGTTTGGGATCCATTACGTCATTGAGCAACGATAACAGATACGTACACGTACGACTCCTTCGGCAACACAACTGCCTCAACCGGTACGCTGCTCAACTATTTCCGGTACACGGGCCGCGAGTTCGACGCAGAAACCAACCTGTATTTCTATCGGGCGCGCTACTTTGACCCGAACAGCGGCAGGTTCATGTCGGAGGACCCGATCCGAGAAGACAGCGGTAGCCACAATTTCTACTCTTATGCTGGCAACGATCCTGCAGAACAGCTGGATCCGTTTGGACTGGTGCAGTGCGTTTACTCCATCTCTGCACATACGATGGTTTGTCAGCCAAATGCCGATCCAGGGAAACCTACAGTTATCGGGCCGAGTGGTACAGGCGCAGTTCAGTTAGGCCCGAACGGTGTGGCTTCCGGCGGAAGCATGCAAGGTCCAACCTCGTGCACAAATAATAACCAGTGCCAAAATAGTCGGAACGAGGGCCCGATTGTTGAGGGTACGTATCGAATGAACTACGACACGAGGGCTGAGCATTATGGCAGGAACGTTTATCGACTGCAGCCTTGGCCGCATCACTGGAACGACGGGATACTATACGATCTCCATCTGGAGCGGGGTGGTTTTGAGCTTCATCTGGGCTCGATCTCACTCGGCTGCATCAATGCCGACAAGACGAATCCAGTCGTGACTTGACACGAGACGATGTGCTCGATGACTTCACACTCTATTGGTTGACGAACACGGCGATTTCCGCGGCTCGTTTCTATTGGGAACTTCACCTCAATCTTTATAACGCAGCCAATGTCTCCATCCCAGCTGCGGTGAGCGTCTTTCCCGGCGAGAACTATCAAGCCCCCCGGAGTTGGACAGAGCGGGCGTACAACAAGCTCATTTATTACAACCCGACAAGGGCGGACACTATGCGGCGTGGGAACAGCCGCAACTCTTTTCAGAAGAGGTTCGCGCGGGCTTCAAATCGCTGCGGTACGGCTTTTCCCAATAGAGGTGACCTCACTACTTTTTCGAATCCTGGGCCGATGCTTGCGGCCAAACTGGCGCCACCGACTCTATGCGCCACATTGGTCCTCCCATGTATGCGGGTGTCTCGGACCTTATGAAGACCGGGGCGTCCCCGCCAAGAATCCAGATCTGCGAATCCGGCGGCTGCTTTCCTATCATCGGCGCCACCACACCGGCGATGCCGCCAATATCGACCTTGGCGACATAATGGATGGCCTCGCGGTTGAATCCCTCGAGAGAAAACGCATCCTTTCCCTGGGCATTCACCACGATCTTTACCAGCCTGGGCTTCGGAGCCGCCACCACCATGGGAATTTCGATTTGTGATGTGCCGGCTTGAATATTCTTCAGCAGCGTGGGAATCATGCCGTTGCCCAGATCAGAGGGCAGGGCGAAATGCTTGCCGTCTACTTTTTCTTTGCCATCGTCGTCGGTATAGCGAACCGTGACTTGCCCGGTGGCGCACGTAACCGAGAGATCGCTGGCGTTTTTGAAAGAAGGCCCTTTCTGCACGAGGTGGTAGGAGATGAGCCGAAAGTTGCCGCGCTGCGAAAAAACGGTGGTTTCCTCTTGCCGCGAACCGTCTTTGAAGCGGAACGCGAGTTGAGTTGTCACTCGATTGCCGCGAGCGACCTGGGTCAGGTCACCGGCCGCGATCGCGACACCATCCAGCGTGCTGAGCACCAGGAAGCCGTGAATCAAGCCCTCCCGGTAGCGCACCGTTACTGGAGAAGCCGAGGCTGCAACGGGGAGAGCAACACAAGTGGAAATCAGCAGAATGGCGAGAAGGCGTGAGCGCAAAGCCGTAACCTCTTGGGCCGAAGATACGGCACAGTCCTTCGATGCGGCTAAGGCCTGGGTGGTTTGCGCAGGCTGGAAACTTCGATTTTCCCAGCGTGCGATGAAATCTGGGCGGCAACTCCGGGGCTGCCGGTCTGAAGTGCACTGTTCCAGATGCGGGCGGCTGCGAATCGCATCATCGGGACTGCACTGCGTTCAGCAAGTGGCGCAGACCTTCACGCGCCTGGAAATTATTGCGATCGAGCTTCAGAACAAGTCCGTATTCGTAGCGCGCCAGGCGATACTCGCCGCGCGCCGCGTAGGAATCGGCTTGGTGCAACAAGTCGGGAACGTCCTGCCGGCTGAAACCGTCGACCGTTGAAGGCGGCTCGGGACTGTGCTTTCGCGCTGACGCTCTTGGTGCAGAAGAGAAGGGACTTGGTTTGTCGTCCTCGCGGGATACAACGGCGGCGGCATTCGGTTGGTCATGGGCAGCTGCGTTATCGCCCGCCAGTTGAGTGTCGTCGCTCGATTTCGCTGATTGGGTCGACGCTGCCGCAGAGGACGCCGCCGTTTTCTGTGAAGGTTCCGCCGGCGGGGATATTGCGGATGTTCCAGAAGATGGCGCCGGGGTTGCAGAAACCGACGCGTTGTCACTCGCAGGATGATCGCTTATCGGCTGCGCTGCGACCGGCTGCGAACTTACTCCTGGAGTGGAAGCAGAGGCCGCAGGAGCTCCAGCTGTTTGTGCAGCGTTAGGCGCGTCATTCGACGTCGCTGAATTTTGCGGAGATGGAGCGCCGGGCTCAGCGCCGTGCGCGTCAGTGGCGCGCGATACAACCTGAGGCGAGTTGGTGAGTTTACCGGCAACCGCAGCGATCGTCGGCCTGAGCTTGCTGTCGAGTTTTGCGATGAATGGCGGGAGCGCTCCGGTAGTGGACTGGATATAGAAAGACCAACTCGCAACCGCGATGAGGGCAAACGCCACGCCCATAGCCAGACGCGGAAAGAATCGCGAAGGAGTTTCTTCGCGTTGCGCGGCCCGACGAGCATTCGCGGCGGCTGGCGGACGGATTGCCGCCTTTTCCGCAGGAAGGCCAACCGGCGCAACCGACGATGCACGCGCTGTCGACTCCAGAAAAGCCTGCCGCATTTCCTCGCAAGTCTGGAATCGGTCGTTCGGATCCTTGGCGAGAGCCTTTCGAATAACGGCGTCGATGCCGCCTGGAATGGCCGGGTTAATCAGTGACGGGGCGACGGGATGCTCATTCACGATCCTATAAAGGATGGTCGCAATGTCGCCGGAAAAGGCCTTTTCGCGCGTCAACAGCTCGTAAAAAACCGCGCCCAACGAAAAAATGTCGGCGCGCTGATCCACTTTCTTGCCGGCGATTTGCTCAGGAGCCATGTAGGAGGGCGTACCGATTACCAGTCCGGTCTGGGTCATCGAGGTGTTCTCGATTTTTGCGATTCCGAAGTCGAGAACTTTGATGGCCGCCTGCTCGGTCACCATGAGGTTGGCCGGCTTGAGGTCGCGATGAATGACGCCGCGCGCGTGCGCAAAACCGACGGCCGCTAAAATCTGATCGGCCCAGGAAAGCAGGGTTGGGAGGGAAGGCACCCCGACGTCAGCCAATAGCTGGGCCAGTGTGGTTCCATTGACGTACTGCATGCTCAAATAAACAGCGCCGTTCTCTTCGCCGACGTCGTAGATCGTGATGATGTTGGGATGATCGAGCCTGCCCGCCGCCTTGGCCTCTTGCTTGAGCCTTTCGATCATCTGGGCGCGATCGGGAGCATGATCGTCGATCAGAATGGTCTTGAGCGCGACGGTGCGGGAAATTACCGTGTCAAAGGCCTTGTAAACCGCGCCCATGGCGCCGCGTCCCAGTTCTTCCTGAATCTGGTAGCGACCTGGAGGAGCCGATCCTTGCGGTGCGATCTGCTTTTCTGGGCGCTCGTCCGGCTGATCTGGCGGTTTCGGCGATTCCATGGAGAAATCTCTAACGAAGTATCCACGCAAATACGCGCAAACGAGGGAGTTATCGAAGATGCGCGCTGCATTGTCATCATATCCCCGGTAGATATTACTTCCTACTTACTTTAGTTTTTGATCGGACTGTAGATCTCTCTTCGGCCGCTCATTTCCGCGAGAAAATGTAGCTTCCAGTCCTATATGAAGTTGTTGAAACCCATTTCTCCGTCTTTCGGTTCGAGGCGCACTGCCGGAATTTCCCGACTTCGACGTGGCATTGTCGCGGTTGCTCTGATCCTGGCAGCTTCGATTGCGACCTACTCCAAAGATAGCTCGCTCACTGCAATCGTTTTGTTCGATGGCTCACAGGGAGCGGCGTACATACAGCTCACGGACGCCGACCTAAACGGAAAGATTGAGCTCCGCACCTGCGACGGCGTCGCCAGGATCGATAAGAATATTTATGGCGGGCTTCCGCGCGCGACCCTGGCTGGCGCCAGCTCGCTTCAGCGCGGCGCGGACGGCGTGCTGACGCTGAAAGCAAATGGCAAGTCAGTTTGCGTCGTTCCCAGCAATCTGAAATTTGAACGTGGAGTCGAGCTCACGCCAGCCCAGGCCGCCGACCAGGCAGCCATTCGCGGCACGCCTGTCTCCGCGTCGCCTCGCGATGCCGTCATCCCGCCATTCAAGCCCGGGGTGCAGATGGTCTTCGTCGCCGCTCCGGACGCTGAGCTTGCCGACTTTCTGCGGACTCAACGAGCGAATACGCTCAAAGAGTGGCAGGATTTCTTAGCACGCTATCCTTCTTCCACGCGGCGGTCCTCGGCGCAGGATGCCGTGGCGGGATTTCATCAGCAGGCGGCCGAAGCCGCTTTTGCGCAATACCAGAGTTCCGGCGCCAAGTCGCAGGATCTCGCCATGCTTCGACAAGCGTATGTCGAGGCCCAAACCGCGAGCCAGTCGTCGCCGGGCTACAAACCGGCTGCGCAGCTTACGGAGAACGTTGATCGAGAGCTGGACAACCTGGCGCGAGCGGACCAGACGCGGCTGGAGGCATACCGAAAGTCGTTGCAAGACCACACATCGGGATATGCGCAACTGTCTGGCGCCAAGCAGCACATCCAGCGGCTTCTGGAAGTTCAGCCAGACTATGCTCCCCTGCTTACTCTGCAACGCGAGGCCGCCACCGAGCAGCGGCAGCTCGAGAAGAGCATCGTGGAGGCACAGGTGTTGATCCTCGAGTCGCACTTCGACCAGGCCTTAAAAGCGCTGGGTCCCTACACTGCATTTGCCTCCGAAATGCCCCGTGTGGATGGCATCATCGGCGCAGTGTTCAAGTTCCACTACGAGAATGGACAAAAGCTGGCGGCGCATCAGGAATGGGAAAAAGCGATCGCCGAGTTTAACAAAGCGACAGCCATCCGGCCCGACCGCAAGGACGTCCAGAGCGCCGCCGATCGCGCGGCCACTCAACTCGAGGCGCAACGCAACCAGCTGGCGGCAGACGCGGCCGTGCAGGAGAGCAACGATTACGCGCAGAAGAACCAGTTTGTCGAGGCTTACAACGCGCTCGCGGATCTGCCCGAGAAACAGCGTGCCCTGGTAGCGTCGCAGATGACGGCGCTTTCACATGACTACATCGGCGACGCGGTGCG
>JBAWAI010000309.1:0-2957 GCA_049589215.1 Terriglobales bacterium
GAAAATAGGTGCTATTAGCCCAGATCCGCAGACCTTGTTGTTCGATTTGCAGTGGGCTTGAAAGAAACGGTGCGCGGGTGAGTGCGCACCGCTAAGTTGATCCGAAGCAGCCGCCTTGCTGCGTTACTATGCGGCCTTCTTGCTATCCCTGAACGCTTTCACTTGATTGTGTGATTGCAGGATGTGCTGCTCCTGCGTTTGCAGCGTCTGCCGCACGTTTCCCGTGACCTCTTTCGAGTTCAAGGCCTTTTCATAGGCTTCCTTTGCAGCGTCCTCCCCTTGTTCGGCCGTCTCCAGAAGCGTGTGATCCCCTCCGCCAAGCTTTGCTTTTAGGTCGCCCCAGCCGCGATGAAGCGCGCCCATGGTTGTGCCGGATTCGTTCGTCGGAAGACTCGCCGCGAGTTCCAATTGGCGCGCAAATTCACCGCGCGTCTGCGCCTCTTTAACGAAATAGCTTTTCACCTGCGAATCCTTTATATGCTCGGCGAGATCCATGAATCCCTTATGTCCATCGTGCAGCACTTCCACTACATTCTTTACAACGTCTTTCTGATCTTCCATGATGAATGCCTCCGGGGCTTTAGAGTCCAATCACCGGTCGCTGGTTGGCCTGCGGGAAAGGCAATTCAGTCTTCGCCGCCCACGATGTTGCTATTCATGGGAATCAATCTGTTCGAATCTTCGCCGAACATCCATCTGTCGTCCCGGAACTCTAGTGCACGGCCAAGCCCCCTCCGGGCTTCGACTTCTTAATCAGAAACACAAAAGGAATCAGGCAAAAAATCACGACTCCGAGCAGCCAGAAATTATCGATGTAAGCAAGCATGGTCGATTGGCGAATGACATTCGCCTGCACCAGCGCGTAAGCGTGCTGGGTCGCGGTGCCCGCGCCGGAACCGCCCCCTATTCCGCCCGCACTGAACGTGCCGGTCATGCCTCGGATGGCCGCCCGAAATTGCGGGTTGGCCGCACTCAGGTTCTCCGACAGACGAACCTGATGAACCTGCGCACGCCGCGCCAGCATTGTGGTCACGAACGAGATGCCGACGCTGCCGCCGATGTTGCGCGCCAGGTTCATCAGTCCGGAGGCGGCATTGTTCTTGTCCCGCGGCAGCGATGAGTAAGCGGCTGTGTTGATGGGCACGAACAAAAATGCCATGCCAATAGCCTGGATGACGCGCGCCAGCACGACCGTCTCGAAGTCCATGCTCAGGTCAAAGTTTGTCATGTGAAACAGCGAGCCCGAGAGCATGATCAGACCAAACATCAGCATGTAGCGCGGACTGTAGCGCGAGAGCAGAAAGCCAACGATCGGCATGCACAGCATGATTGTGAAGCCGCCCGGCATGAGCGCGAGCCCCGCGCGCTCCGCCGTATAGCCGAGCAACGTCTGCATGTAGAGCGGCAACATGAGTGTGCTGCCAAGCAGCGCGAAGCCCAGCATGAACATGAGAAAGTTCGCGATCGCGAAACTGCGCTCGCGAAATAGATGGAGATCGATGACCGGGTCTTTCTGATACCACTCCCAGATGATGACGAAGACCAGGGCGGCCACCGAGACGACGGTAAGAACGACAATGAGGTGCGATGAAAACCAGTCGTCGCGCTGGCCTTTGTCAAGGACGACTTGCAGCGCGCCGAGGCCGAGCGCGACTAGGCCCAGGCCAATGTAGTCAATGTGGGTTTCGCTGAGCTTACGTCGCCTGAAGTAGGGAGGATCCTGAATCAGGCGCGAGGTCAGGACCAGGGACAAAATGCCGACCGGAATGTTCACGAAGAAAATCCAGCGCCAGCTGAAGTTGTCGGTAATCCATCCGCCGAGTGTGGGGCCGAGGGCGGGCGCCATCACCACGGCAATGCCATAGACCGCAAACGCCATGCCGCGTTTGGCGGGAGGAAACGTATCGGCAAGAATCGCCTGCTCGCTCGGCTGCAATCCACCACCGCCAATGCCCTGCAAAACGCGGAAGACAATCAGCATCGAAAGATTAGGGGCGAATCCGCAAAGGCAGGAACTGATCGTGAAGAGCGCGACGCAGCCCATGTAGAAACGTTTGCGGCCCACGATCGATGAGAGCCATCCGCTGAGCGGAAGCACAATCGCGTTCGAGACAAGATAAGACGTGAGCACCCAGGTGCTCTCGTCCACTCCCGCCGAAAGGCTGCCGGCGATGTGCGGCAGAGCGACGTTGGCGATGCTCGTGTCGAGCACCTCCATGAATGTGGCAAGCGTCACCGCCAGCGCGATGACCCACGGATTAACCGCCGGCTGCCAGGCTTCGGCATCGTTCATCGTGATGGAGGCGGAGGACACTAAAACCAGTTCTCAGTTGTCAGTTAGCGCTTCGACGCGCCGCTCGCTCGCCGCTCGCAGCTCAAAACCCGTAGCTCATTTAATCCAGACTTTTGGTTCGACCGACATTCCTGGACGCAGCTCGTGGCCCTTCAGTTCGTCTTTCTCGAAGACAATCTTCACCGGTATGCGCTGCACCACCTTCACATAATTGCCGGTCGCATTTTCAGGCGGCAGCAGGCTGAAGAGCGCGCCGCTTGCGCCCGAGATCGAATCGACATGTCCCTTGTAGGTCTTGCCGTTGGCATCAACTTCGATATCGGCCGACTGTCCAGCCCTCATCTGGCGCAGTTGCGTCTCCTTGAAGTTGGCTGTAACCCAAAGGTCTTCGAGCGGCACAACCTTCATCATCTCCTGCCCGACGAGTACGTTCTGCCCGACTTCAACCGTGCGGTTGCTCACAACTCCAGTCACCGGCGCAACGATCTTGGTGTATTGCAGATTTAGATTCGCCTGGTCGAGCAGCGCCTTTTTCTGGAGCGCGTTGGCTTCGGCCGATTGCGCGCGCGAGCGCGTGGCCTGCATCATCTGCGGCGCGGTGTCAGCCGTCCGCAGGTCGGCGTTTGCCTGGAGCAACTTTCCCTGCGCCTGCTCGATCTGAGCG
>JBAWAI010000310.1:0-24422 GCA_049589215.1 Terriglobales bacterium
CACAGTATCGACTCGAAACCGGAAACGGCCAGTCTCGGTTCATATCTTTATGTTGACGATTCATGCATGTTGGAATCGCGAGTTAGACACCCATACTCTTCAACAGAAAGTGTTAGAACGGAACGGAAGTTATGGGCTAGCCCGAGGTCACGACCTCGACGGCCTCCGAGATATCACTTAGAAAGAGCCTGCAGAATCGCGCTGATGGAAAGCGAAGACCCCGTGTCAGTTGAGGCAATTTACGAAAGAGTCCTGCGTCGAGGCTCGCTGACATTTTATGGGTACAAACGGCCTTTCCGGGCGATCATGGTTGTCATGACAAGTTTAACCAGGCGAGGCGAGGTAGCGCTTGAATTGAGGCTTAACGACGGCAATGACTCAGGGCGGAGACAGAAGCGCCTTTGGACGAGAGTTATTCCTACTAACTAAATCTGATGCTATTCTTCATCGCAGAAGATTTAATTTCCAGGAGGAACCAATGCAAAGGATCATCAGGGCGATCAGCTTAGGGGCATTGGCGCTGGTTATGATGCTCGGCGAGTGCGGGCAAGCGCATGCACAAGACGCCAAAGGAGCGTATCCGAATATGGCTCCTCTTGAACAATACCTGATGGATCGCGACGCAGAGATTGCCATGGCACGGAGTGCGGCGCCGGAGGCAATTTCGCGCGATGCCGATGTCCTCGTGCTTGGACAGCACGGCTACGAAACCGCAGTCAAGGGCAAGAATGGTTTCGTGTGCCTCGTGGAGCGCGCGTGGATGGGCCCATTCGAGGGCGCGGGTGCTGACAAATTTTGGAACCCTAAAGGTCGAGGGCCAGTTTGCTTCAATCCGCCGGCTGCCCGCACCGTTCTGCCGATAACCTATAAAAGAACGGAGATGGTATTGGCCGGTCAATCCAAAGCTCAGATCTTCGAAGGCATGAAGGCATTCGTAAAGCAAGGGCTGCCGCCCCTGGAGCCCGGATCCATGTCCTTCATGATGTCGAAAGAACAGCACCTTAACGACGGCAGCCACCCAAACTGGATGTCTCACCTGATGTTTTACGCTCCCGTCTTGGACGGTTCCATTTGGGGTGCAGATGTGCCCCTTTCTCCGATCATGCTGCATCCACACTTCCGGGGAAATCCGGAACCGGTCGACGAATTTATGGTTTCCGCGGGCTGGTGGTCGGATGGAACGCCGGACCCAGTGAGTGCCAAGTAGGAGCGACACAATGTGTCGTCAGATGCAAACAAGTACGTCGTGCGAGGAATAACACAGGAACTGCAACTGGGCCGGACCGCGGTTCTGGCTGACTCTAGCTTGCGGTCCCTACAAACTCGCACAGGCAACGCTGTGGGTTACGGTCTGCTCCCCACCTCAGGGTAAGAGATACCCGCTTCCGGCAACCATGCGACAGCGGTATTCCGCAATCAAAACTGTTTCACGTTGACCCGAGCATGGTTCGAGGAGACAATACGTGGGCGATCTGGTGAGGATTCGGGCCAGCCGCGGGGGCAGTAGGAGATGATAAGGCGAGTTCTGGGGTTCGGATTTCTAGTGCTTGGAGGACTCGGAGGCTTTTTCTTTGTGGCGACTGCACGGGCAGACGCTCAGACTGCCAGCATCGACCGCGGTTCGGCGATGCACCACCGGCAAGTCCAGGGGGTCGGCCGACGACATCAGCTAAGATGTTCGAGGTGGAGGAGCAACCGCCTGTAGTTTCCTGGACATGACCCCAGCCGACCCGTCGACAGCGCCTCCATCTTCATCCGATAGCTCTTCGTCCAATATCCCGGTGGCAGCGAAACGGCTGCTCCCATGGCTCGTTGCTGTCGCGTTTTTCATGGAATCGCTGGACACGACGATCCTCAATACGGCCGTTCCCGCGATCTCGGCCGCCCTTGGCGTCGCTCCCCTCAGCATGAAAGCGGTGCTGGCGAGCTATACGCTCAGCCTGGCGGTCTTCATCCCAATCAGTGGCTGGATGGCGGACCGGTTCGGAACCCGCCTGGTGTTCGCATCTGCGATTGGCATATTCACGCTCGGGTCTTTTCTGTGCGGGATTTCGACCAGCATCCACGTGCTGGTCGCCTTTCGCATCTTGCAGGGTTGCGGTGGCGCGATGATGGTTCCGGTGGGACGGCTCACACTGGTGCGAACTTTTGCCAAGTCGGACCTTATTCGCACCATGAGCTTTGTTTCCATACCAGCCCTGGTGGCGCCCATGCTCGGACCGATCGCCGGAGGCCTTATTGTCGGGTATCTTCATTGGCGCGTCATCTTCTTCCTTAATATTCCGATCGGACTCGCAGGTTTGATTCTTGTTTATTTGCATTTGCCAGACTATCGGGAAGAGAGCACTCCGCCGCTCGATGTTGTTGGGCTCATCCTTTTCGGCTCAGGGGTCGCATTACTTTCTTATGTGCTGGAGATATTCGGCGAGCACACTCTGAGCGCGGCGGAGATGGCCGGGCTGCTGTTGTTGTCGCTCGCCCTGCTTGCCGGGTACGGAATTCACGGAAACAGTCTTCCCTTCCCTTTGCTGAAGCTTAAGCTATTCACAATTCGCACCTTCCGCGCCGCCGTCAGCGGCAGCTTCTTCACTCGACTTGGAATCGGCGGAGTGCCGTTTCTGCTGCCGCTGCTTTATCAGGTAGGCCTCGGGTTCTCGCCGATCCAATCCGGACTCCTGGTCATGCCGCAGGCGATTGCCTCCATGAGCATGAAGCCGTTTATGCCACGGCTCCTGAGCCGCATCGGGTATCGCGGCGTCCTCATCTCGAACACAATAATTCTCGGGCTTCTTCTGATGTTGTTTGCGACGATCGGCGTGCACACGCCTGTTTGGGCGATCGTGCTGCAGGCTTTCCTTTATGGAGCGTTCACATCTCTGCAATACACGAGCATGACTACGCTGGTATTCGCCGACATCGACGAAAAAGACGCCAGCGGTGCGAGTTCTATTGCAAGCACCATGCAGCAGATGTCGATTAGCTTCGGCGTGGCGGCGGCGGGCTTAACCACAGCGTTTTTTGTTCCCGGCACGCACTCGAATCCGGGCGAAATGATTCAGGGAATCCATAAGGCTCTAATCGCTCTTGGAATACTAACCATCGTATCGACGATCGTCTTTCGCAGTTTGAGAAGCGGCGATGGAGCGGATGTCAGTTTGCACAAAGTGGTTCATCCGGAAGGATAATTAACGCTCCGCACGTTGGCACTGATTTACTTTCTCGGTCATACTCGGTCACTTCCTTCTGGCCAGCGGTTTGAGGTTTGGGTCCAAAGATCGAAGTGGCCACATTTTTTAGGAAGTTCGGTCATCGGAAAGGATGGCTGGATTCGGAAGTTTTAGATGCAGGTCGTGGTCGTGTCCAGGCTTCCAAAACAGGTCCAAGTGCATCTAGTCACGATTTGCGGGGGGTTCCCTGTCCATACCGATTGAAGATTACGCAATGATCGGCGACTGCCACACGGCTGGCTTGGTCTCGAAACAGGGTTCGATCGATTGGCTCTGCCTTCCCCATTTTGACTCGGGTGCCTGTTTTGCGGCGCTCCTCGGAACCCCTGAACATGGATATTGGTCAATCGGGCCGGCGGAGCCGGTTCGAAGCATTCGCCGCCAGTATAGGGACGGAACTCTGATTCTGGAGACGGAGTTCGAAACTGAAAGCGGATCCGCGAAACTCATTGACTGCATGACGCCGCGCCAGGAGACACCTACACTTTTGCGGGCTGTTGTCGGCACCCGAGGTCAGGTGCGGATGAAGCTGGAGCTGGTGATTCGATTCGATTACGGGTCGGTGGTGCCCTGGGTTCGGCGAATTGGAAATGGGATTTCTGCTATTGCGGGGCCGGACATGATCCGGCTGCGTTCGGAGGTGCCGCTTCACAGTGAAAATTTCAAGACTGAAGCGGAGTTCACCATTGCGGAAGGACAAAAGACTGCGTTTGATCTGACCTGGTATCCCTCACACCAGCATGAACCTGCTCCAGTGGACATGAACGAGGCGATTCATAACACGGAGAAATGGTGGCAGGAGTGGTCGGGCCGTTGTGCTTATCAGGGTGAATGGCGGGATGCCGTTCTGCGATCGCTGATCACGCTAAAAGCGCTGACATTTCTGCCTACCGGCGGGATCGTAGCGGCACCAACAACTTCATTGCCAGAACTGTTAGGAGGCGTGCGTAATTGGGATTACAGGCTTTGCTGGGTTCGGGATGCGACGTTGACCCTGCAAGCGCTGGTCAGGGCCGGATATTTGGACGAGGCGCGAGACTGGCGGGAATGGCTTCTGCGCGCGGTCGCGGGCAGCCCGTCAGAACTCAACATCGTGTATGGCCTGCGCGGCGAACGCAGGCTCACGGAACTGGAATTGCCGTGGCTACCGGGGTATGAAAAATCTGTCCCCGTCCGAGTCGGGAATGCCGCTTACAAGCAATATCAGCTGGATATCTTTGGGGAGGTAGTGAACACGCTTTTTCAGGCGCGCGAGGCCGGGCTGGGGCCGCCCGCGCACGAACGCCACGGAGTTGCCCTAGCGATGCTGGAATTTCTGGAGACGGGTTGGCAGCAGCCCGATGACGGAATCTGGGAGATGCGCGGTCCACGGCGGCATTTTGTTCACTCGAAGATGATGGCGTGGGTCGCCGTCGATCGCCTAATTAAGATGTCTGAAATGGGCCGGTTCGCGGTAGATGTTCTCCGATGGAAAAAACTTCGCGACGCCATTCATGAACAGGTTTGCCAGCGGGGTTTTGATACCAGTTTGAATTCATTTGTGCAGTATTACGGGGACAAACACCTCGACGCAAGTGCCCTGATGATGCCACTGGTTGGCTTTCTTCCGCCTGATGATGCCCGCATAGTCGGGACGGTCACAGCGATCGAAACACATCTTGTGGAGAACGGTTTTGTCGGGCGCTACACTCAGGATCCCGCGGTAGACGGTATGCCTCATGGGGAAGGAACATTTCTGCCCTGCTCATTCTGGCTGGCAGACAATTACGAGTTGCAGGGCCGGCATCAGGACGCGGTGCGAATGTTTGAACGGCTGTTAGACATTCGGAACGATGTTGGTCTTCTGTCGGAAGAATACGATCCGGTGGCGAAACACCAGCTGGGCAATTTTCCTCAAGCTTTCTCTCATGTTGGGCTGGTAAACACAGCCTTCAATCTGACGCCGCAATCGAGCCAACCGATTCGCGGCGATTTATGACCTCAACGCTTCTATCGGATCGACGTGCATGGCGCGTCGCGCGGGGAGATAGCAGGCGAACAGGGCGACGAGCGCCAGCAGAATGGTGACGCTGACGAACGTGAGCGGATCATGAGCGGTAATGCCAAAGAGCTCATTGGCCATAAGACGCGTCAATCCTAGAGCGGCGGCGATGCCGATCAACATGCCGATGAGAGCCATTTTTGCCCCTTGGCCGAGCACGAGCCGCAATACGTCAATGCGGCGCGCTCCGAGGGCCATCCGCACACCGATTTCATGGGTGCGTTGGCCGACCAGATAAGAAATCACGCCATAAATTCCAACGCAGGAGAGAACGAGCGCGAGCGCGGCAAATATGTCCAGGAGAACCATCGAGAGTCTGCGGGCGGCGAAAGAGCCGGCAAGAACACTGTCCATCGTTTGCTCTGCATAGATGACTTCGCGGGGATCGACCTCGGCAACGGCGCGGCGAACCAGGCCCATGATGGCTGCGGGGTCGCCTTCGGTGCGCAGCACGACGGCAACGGCGTCCGCGACCATGGGCATGAGCCTCTCAGGAATCTGCATGAACGGATAATAGAACTGCGCTTCGACGGCCGCTTTTGCATCCGCTCCCAGACCCCACTGTTTTATGTGGCCAACAACTCCGACGATTTCGGGTTGAACATTGAAGTGCACCAGATTGATGTGGCGCCCGATGGGATCTTGATCAGGAAAATAAGTGCGCGCAAAAACATCATCGATGTCGATAACCACGGGAGTGTTCTCGTTGTCTTGCGGGGTGACGAAGCGCCCGCGTTCGAGGGTGATTCCCATCGCCTGCTGGAAACCAGCTTCCACGAGATAGAACATTGCCTGCGGCATTTCGTTGTCATTGGAGGGCTTCGCCTGGCCCTCGATCCAGAAGGGTAAAGACGAGTCATGGATCATCGGGCGCGAACCAAGAGTGACGGAAACAGCCTGCACGCCGGGGATCGAGCGCATTTTGTCATCGAACTGGCGCAGGCGGGCACGGGTTTCTTCGGAGGTGGTCGCGGACGATGAGGGCATCGACAAACTGAAAGTGATCGCGTGGCTGGGATTGAATCCCGGATTCACGCGCCAAAGGGCCGAGAGGCTGCGAAGCATCAGGCCGGCACCGATCAGGAGAAGCAAGGTCATGCCGACTTCGAGGGCCACAAAACTCCCCTGCAACCGGTGGCGCGCGCCGCTTGAGCCGCGGCCACCTTCTTTCAGAATCTCCTGCAAATTTACGCGTGAGCTTTTGAGCGCGGGAGCGAGGCCAAAAATAATCGCGGCGAACAGCGATAGCGACATGGTGAAGAGCAACACGCGGCCATCGAGTGAGATTTCTGCGGCGCGCGGCAATGTGTTGGGCAAAGTGTTGAGCACGGCTTTGGTGCCAAAAAACGCGAGCAGGAGGCCGAGCATCCCGCCCAAGCCCGCCAGTAAGACGCTTTCAGTAAGAAGTTGGCGGATTACTCGCATGTGGCTGGCGCCCAGAGATGCGCGAATCGCGAACTCGCGGGAACGGGCCATGGAGCGAGCCAGCAGAAGATTTGCGACGTTTGCACAGGCGATCAGAAGCAAGAAGCCGACCGCGGCGAGTAGCACCAGGAGGAACGGCTGAACGTTGCCGACGATGTCTTCTTTCATGGACATGACATCAATGCCAAGATTCCGATCGGCGACCGGGTAGGCGGCGGCGAGGTTGCGCGCGAGGACGTCCATGTCGGCCCTGGCCTGGGGGATGGTAACTCCCGTCTTCAGGCGGCCGACGACGTGAGCGCTCATGACGATGCGGCGATCGCGGAATGAGGGGTCGTTATACTGCCCGATTGGAGTGTAGACGTCACGGTCGTGGCCGTAGAAAGAGAAGGTGGGAGCAATCACGCCCACCACGAGGTAGGACGTGCCGTTGAGGGTTAGCGCTTTGCCGACGACATCAGGCGAAGAACCGAACTTGCGCCTCCAAAACCCCCCACCGAGCAGCACGACCGGCGCGGATCCCAGCTGATCGTCATCGGGGCGGAACGCGCGGCCGAGGATAGGCTGCACGCCGAGAGTGGAAAAAAAGTCCGCGGAAATCATGTAACCGCTCAGCCGCTCTGCTTCACTCATGCCCGTGAAGTTAAAATCCTGGTTGCGGTACATGGCCATCGATGAAAATGTTTTTGTGCCGCGTCGCCAGTCGAGGAAGTTCAGATAGGCGACTGGGGCTCGGTTGAATCCGGGTGTATCGGCAGAAACGGCCATCAGTTGTTCAGAATGCGGATAGGGCAGCGGGTTGAGCAGCACGCCATTGACGACGGAAAAGAGTGCGGTGTTAGCGCCGATGCCGAGCGCGAGGGTTAGTACGGCGATGGCGGCGAACCCTGGCGACTTCAAAAGCATTCTGGCGGCGAAGCGGACGTCTTGCCACATCGTTGTCATGGGTACAATTATTCGCACATTACGGGCCATGTTGCCACTAATGAAACAGACGGGGGGGACAGAATTAATTCAGCGATGCTGACCACACGAAAAACAGGACGCGGTGATTCACTTCAGCGCCTCTTCGAGCGTCGCAAGGCAGATTGACCCGGCAAACACAGCCTTTAATCTGACGTGGCGATCGAGCGAATCGATCCGCGGTGGGTCTACTGGGCCCCACGGTTAGCTCCGGTGTAGGAATGAAGCCGGCACTCGTTTGCTCCACATTCCGTGATACCCGCGCGTACGCGAGATGAAAGGACGGACCTATGTACTGGCTATCGTCCCTCCGTTTGCCGAATAACCGCAGCGAGCGATAATCTACTTCTTCGAGTGTGGCTCTTCTTGGGGGAATGAACAGGTGCGAACTGCAAAACGGAGTCGATGTTGGTGTGCGCGCCGCGGTATTTGCGTTTCAATCGCGATCTGTCTGCTGTTTGCGACGGGATTGTGCGAGACTGCTAACCCGAGAGAACAAGCTGCAGAACACTGGAGAAAGCTGACCATCATTGATGTAGAAGCCGCGCACGCTCTGCTGCAAAACAATCATCCGGCTGCGGCGCTGGCAGCCGAGGACGCACCATTCAGGTCTGCACTCGACAGGGCTTACATGAATGCTCTCGCGCGCGCCGGCACGGTCACCAGCTACGAGGGCTATGTGGCGACTGTGGGCGAGTTCGCCAATGCACTGGGCGACGGCCACATCTGGTCGCATCCGCTGTTTTTCCCCAGGACAGTCGAATGGGCAGGTCTGATCGCTGCCCGCCACGGGGAGCATTGGATCGTGGTAAATGAGGATGACCATATTGAAGGTCCTCCGCTCATAGGCTCGCGTATCGTCAGTTGCGACGGGCAGGCGGCCGACGAACTGGCGAACAACGTCCTTCACTACCGGGCCACAGCGGTCGAAGCTGAGCAGGTTTTGAAGAGCGGCTGGCTGCTAGTTGATGAACATAATCCCTTTCTGCAGCGCCCGCGCTCTTGCATCTTCGAATTCGGCGGAAAGCAAGCGACTCGTAATCTGAACTGGAGCACCATCAATCGTAATACGCTTCTAACCCAATATTGGAAGAAGGCTTTCGGCGAAGCTGGATTCAGCGTTCGACAAATCGGAGCAAGCTTTTGGATTGCAATTCAGGAACTTACACCCAAAGCTCAACCGGTGATCGATGCCATCACAACCCAGAAAGAGACAATTCGCTCTTCCCGTTACGTTGTCGTCGATTTGCGGGGCAATGACGGTGGAAACTCTGCCTACGGCAGACTCGCTGCGGAAGCGTTATACGGAGAGGATTATGTCGCGTCGATTCTAGGTCCTAAAAACGACGTTCCATGTCCGTCGGTGTATCGCGCCTCCGAGGAGAACATTGAGGCAGCAAGCGATGGGATACGCCGATTCGAGAAGGAGGGTGACTCGCATGGCGCTGAGGCCTATACCCACGCCTTGCACTCAATGCAGGCAGCGTTGAGCAGAGGCGAATATCTTACAGGGGCGCCGAGCTGCCAAACTCAACCTCCGAAATCATCACAGCATTCTTCGTCGCTCTTGCGGGCGAAGGTATTCGTATTGACCGATGCGGCGTGCTTCAGTTCTTGCATCAAGACCGTCGGCGATTTCATCAAGTTTGGAGCAATCCAGATCGGCGAGCCGACGGGGGCTGTTACACATTACTCGGAAGTGCGCGAGTTGGTGCTGCCTTCCGGATTGTCGACTTTTTCTACCCTGATGGCAATCATGCCAGACGCTCCGATTCGATTCGGACCCTTCGTGCCAACCTACGAATTTGGAGGCGACATCTCGAATACTGCAGACCTAGAACGATGGGTGCGGGAAATTTCGGCCGAAGGAACCGGAAACAAAATGCCTCAGTGATGGTTGCTCACGGCCATGCAGGGTTTCAGACAGCTGAGCCGGCCGTTTCTGCATGGAGATCTGGAATGCTCCGGATATCAAAGTTATCCAATCTCTTCGCTTACTCCAGCGCGGCCTGAAGCGCTTCAAGCAGAGCGGTGTCACTGAATGGCTTGAACAAACAGGCTATGGCGCCTTGCTCGAGCAAGCGCACGCGGATTGCCTTATCTCCATGAGCCGTGATAAAGACGATCGGAATCTCTTGCCTGCGACGAATCAGTTCTCGTTGTAGATCGGGTCCCGACATGCCTGGCGGCATGGCGACGTCGAGAACCAGACATTGGGTTTGGCTGACGTAATCGGATGCCAGGAACGCTTCCGCCGATGAAAACGTCTGCACCGAATAGCCCAGCTCTTTGAGCAGATCGGGTAGCGACTCGCGAACGGACTCGTCGTCATCGACGACCGAAACGAGCGCAGGTTTGACCATCACAGATTCCTCATAACTTGCGCCTTCTTGGCGGCAGATGGCCCAACGCGACCACGCATCTCCTTAGGGAGAATGCGCCACTCTAATCGGGGGCGTCCATAGTACTTTGGTATTGGTCGGTCAGTATCGGTGGCGGATGGTTCGACATCCGTCAGTTTGTCGTCACCGAACCGAACTTCTCTTGCGCAGATGGGCTCTCGGGGGACAGGATTCGTGCCTGCGTTTGTCTTCTGAAGTTTTACGAATAATCAGGAATGTGAAGGTGAGCGTAGCGACGTCTTGAGCGCTGTGGACGCGAGCCGGAGCCTCTCCGCCATCTTCACCAGGTCGGCAAGAGAGTCGGCCTTCATCTTTTGCATTACCTTGCCTCGGTGCGCCTTCACAGTGATCTCACTGATCCCGAGATCTCCACCGGCCTGTTTGTTCAGCCGGCCCGACACGACCAGTTCCATGACCTGACGCTCGCGCTGCGAAAGCGAGGCGTATCGGTCACGAAGCACCTGCATCTCCCCCTCCAGGGTAAGAGCGGCTCGGCTGTGTTCGATGGCCTTCCGGATGGCATCCACAAGCACGTCATCACTGAATGGCTTTGTAAGAAATTCGACCGCCCCCGCCTTCATGGCTTTGACCGTCATCGGCACGTCGCCATGGCCTGTGATGAAGATGATGGGCAGATCCGTGCGCGCGGTCGCGATGCGCTCCTGCAGTTCGAGACCGTTAAGTCCCGGAAGAGAATAGTCGAGCAGCAGGCAGCTTGGAATAAAACTTCGCGGACGATCGAGGAACTCCTGTGCGGAAGCGAAGGTCTCGGGCTGCCAGCCTTCCGAGCGAATCAGCAATTCCAACGACTCGCGCACCGAGATATCGTCATCGACAATGAAGACTGTTGGTGTGACGTGCGGCATAGCTGGTAACCCCGTTCATCGCCAACCACGACTAAAAGCGCTCACACTTCACTGTCCACAGATTTTAAGGGTGACGCCTAGCGGTTCTGCGGATTCTACCAGAGCGTGCCTCATTTGCAATCGCGCCCACTTCACAGGAGAAACCGATACCAAGGCATAGCCAATACCATCGTCCAATTGTCCCTCCTTCAGACTTCTGGTCTGATGTGGCTTCGACTGGGATTGCCATAGGAAAAGGCGGCTTAGGTTACTCTTTCATTCGGGAAAGAGTTTACTCATCAATACGGAGTCAAATGAAATGAGACATCGTCTTAGATGGATTGGTCCTTTGTTAATTGCCGTCGTGGCTTTGTATGGCGTGGTCGTCTTCACGGGGCATGCAGCGGGGCGCTCCAGTGGAGAAGCCGACCCAGTGTTCGGAATCACAATTCCTCCTGGATACCGCGACTGGAAGCTAGTCTCGGTGGCTCACGAGGCGGGCAACCTCAACGATCTTCGCGCGATTCTGGGCAACGATGTGGCGATTAAGGCTTATCGGGAAGAAAAATTGCCCTTCCCGGACGGCACGATTATTGTCCGGCTGGCATGGGACTATGTTTCGTCCGAGGAGAACAACAAGGTCTTTGGACGCGCTCAGTCTTTCGTTGCTGGCGCCCCCACCAACCTCCAGTTCATGGTGAAGGACTCAAGAAAATATGCGGCGACTGGCGGCTGGGGGTTTGCTCAATTTAAAGATGGCAAGCCCGCCGACGCGGCGTTGCTCAAAACCTGCTTCCCCTGCCACGAGCCTAGTAAAGATCACGACTATGTTTTCACTCGTTACGCACCCTAACTCCGAGGAGCTAAGAACATGACAGATACGGTTGATGAAATCCGTGGTCGCGAAACCGGCGCCGCGAGCGTCGCGGGAATCGACATGAAACTGGAGGTCGTTGTCATCCCGGTCTCGGATGTTGCACGCGCGACGCAGTTCTACAAAAAGCTAGGATGGAGGCTGGACGTGACCCCGCCAACCGTTGTCCAGTTCACACCGCCGGGCTCGTGGTGTTCTGTCCAGTTTGGTAAGAACCTCACATCAGCCGCTCCCGGTTCAGCGAAGAGCTTCCTGATCGTTTCCGACATCGTGATCGCCCGCAACCAGTTGGTGGCCGCGGGCATCGAGGTGGGAGAGTTTTTCCACATCGGACAAAAAGGAAAAGCCAGCGGTCTGGATCCCGAGCGGCGTACCTATCGTTCGCGAGCCTCGTTCAGCGACCCCGATGGCAACGTCTGGCTGATGCAGGAGATTACGGCGCGGCTTCCCGGACGCGTCGATGCGGGCGTCACTTCGTACAGTTCCGCAGGCGACCTGGCGAGCGCGCTTCGGCGTGCCTCCGCCGCTCATGGCGAGCATGAAAAGCGCATCGGCCACGCTGACGCGAACTGGCCCGACTGGTACGCCGAGTACATGGTGCGCGAGCAGAGCGGCGAGGAACTGCCGCAGTGAAGGCAGAAAGTTATTTTTTCGAAACAGCAATTTGATAATAAAGCCTACGCCGTAAAAATTGTCTCGATCGCCCGGCGAAACTATCGTCGTGCGGCGACGGGCTAAACATCAAAAAGACCAAGCGAGGAGAAGTAGACATGGCAGCAGCGACGACCACAACCCGCCCACCTTTGCCTCCCTTCACACAGGAAAGCGCCATTCAAAAGGTACGACTCGCCGAAGATGCCTGGAATACTCGTGATCCCGGTAAAGTCGCTTTGGCCTATTCGGTCGATTCACGATGGAGGAACCGCGCGGAGTTCGTGAACGGACGGGACGACATCGTAGCTTTTCTTTCTCGCAAGTGGTCGAGGGAATTGGATTACCGGCTGATCAAGGAATTGTGGGCGTTTACAGGGAATCGGATCGCGGTGCGATTCGCATACGAGTGGCGCGACGATTCCGGGCACTGGTATCGCTCGTATGGCAACGAGAACTGGGAGTTCAATGACGACGGCCTCATGGCTTTTCGCTTCGCGTCCATCAACGACCTTCCCACCTCAGAAGGCGACCGCAAATACCACTGGCCCGCCGGGCGACGCCCGGATGGCCACCCGGGCCTGAGCGACTTGGGTCTGTAGTTCTCCCGCAGCGTTATTCGATTTACTGCCAAAGGCCAGCAGAAAGGAAGTTCTCATGCAGCATCCAATCTTTTATCGCACAACTCAAATTGATGGGCTCTCCATTTTCTACCGGGAGGCCGGCTCGAAAGACGCGCCGACGATTCTCCTGCTGCACGGACTTCCATCTTCATCCCGAATGTTCGAGCCACTCTTGGCACGTCTTGCCGACCGCTATCGCCTGATTGCTCCCGACTATCCCGGATTCGGACACAGCGACTGGCCGGATCCAAAGACTTTTGCCTACACCTTCGATCATTATGCCGAGATCATGAATCATTTCACCGAAGCGCTCGGGCTCTCGCGGTACACGCTTTATATGCAGGATTACGGCGGCCCCGTCGGTTTTCGCATGGTATTGGCCCATCCCGATCGGATCGAGGCGCTCATTGTGCAGGACGCGGTGGCACATAATGAAGGCCTGGGCGCCAATTGGAAGACGCGACGCGAGTTTTGGGCCGAGCGCGCTCCGAACGAGAGCGCGCTGCGTGCAAATCTTCTATCGCTTAACGCCGCGCGGGCGAGGCATGTCGGCAATGATCCGAATGTGGAACGTCATGACCCGGATCTCTGGACGGATGAATTCTACTTTCTCAATCGGCCGGGTCAAGCCGAGATCCAAAGCGACCTGTTCTTCGATTATCGAACCAATGTAGACGCCTATCCGAAATGGCAAGCATGGATGCGGGAGAAACAGCCGCGCCTGCTGGTGATCTGGGGTAAGTATGAACTTTCCTTCGACCCCGGTGAACCGGAGCGCTATCGCAAGGATGTGCCGAGCGCTGAAGTCCACATTGTCGATGGCCCCCACTTCGCATTAGACACAGCTGCCGACGAGATCGCCACACTCGTGCAGAACTTTGTCGATTCTTTACACCGAGACATTGCGTCGCGGCGAGCTGGTTAGAAACGTAACCGTGCAAAACCAGGGGGGGCCGCCGGCGGTTGAGTGTAAAGTTGACAGTTTTCTCTTCGGTTAGCGGCGTAGTGAATCTCTCCGCTTGCTACTGAAGCTTTGCGTCTTCGGCTTTCGCCTGCCTCAGGATTGGCACGTCGGGATCGGCGTCTTTCCAGAGTGCAAGAAAATCCTGGTAGGCAGCATGCGCTTTGTTCTTGTCTCCAGAAAGAACATAAGCGCGACCGAGTCCGAGAAGCGCGAGCGCACCGATCTGTTCGTTGGCGACTACGCCCGAGTGGTCGAGGATTTTCTGAAACTCAACGGCGGCCGCAGCGCCCTGTTTTGCCGCGAGGAAGGCTTCGCCGCGAACGTACACGGGGAACAGAGTAATGCCGCTGTCCAGTGCCGTGGTGCCCAACTCGTAGGGCGAAGTTGGTTCGAGCAGCTTCATCGCTTTTGCGGCACTAACCTTCGCTCCGTCGCTGTGAATTTCTTCCGCCGCGCGGATCGTCGGGAGGTGGTTGAACTGCACGACCGTGTCTTGGGGGAAGCGCTGGCTAAGGTCGTTGGCGAGCCGGGTGGCCGATGCAGAATCGCCTGCCAGGCTCAATGCGATGGCGGCCGCTGACTCCACTTCTTTGCTGTTCGAACGGCCGAGCGCGGACTTGGCTTCCTGTCTTGCGATTTGCGCATAGCCCACCAGCGCGTCGCGTAGTGCAGCGTCTGCCTCGTAGAATCCCGCCGACTGTTTTTTGTCTTCTTTCAGAGCGGCGTCCGCGGCTTGGCGAGTAAATTCGCGGCCTTTCGCAAGTTTCCCGAAATAAGCAGAACTATCTGCCTGGTTGTTCAGCGCGCCATCGACCCAGGACGGATTGTTGATCAGAACCGTAGCCTCGCGTTCCATGGCGGCGAAATCGCGCTTTAGGAAATCGACGATGTAGAGGTTGAGGTGGAAAAGAGGATCGTCAACGTGTTGAGTTTGTGCTGAGAGTGCAATGGCCTTCGCTTCATCCAGACGATTGAGAAAGATATACGCCGAGGCCATGTTCGGCGAGGGTCCAGGCGGTCCGGACAATTCGATCGCTTTTTTCGTAAAGGTGAAGACCTTTTCATAGTTTCCTATGTAGAGGTAGATAACATTCAGACTGGACAAGGAATTGGGGTCGCGTGGATAGAGTTGGGCCCAGAGTTCGACGTCCTTGCGCGCGGCTTCGAGGTCTCCTGTAACCATGTCGTCGTAATGTGACGCGATGTAGAGTTTTTCGCGCTCGCTTACCTGATCGCGCAGTTCGTATGCCTTGCGGATATTCTCGGCGCCGAGCGCGGTCTCTCCGATGTTTACGTAGACGACGCCCAATTGGGCATACGCCATTGCGAACTTCGGATCGAGTTCCAGCGCGTGCTTGAAGAGCGGAACGCAGTTCTGAAAATTTCCGGTGCGTTCCTTCATGGCGAGACTATAGGCGTGAAGCGCGTCCAGCGATGGCGTCGTGACGCTCTCCGGAGCGACGTCATACTTCTGCACCGAGGCCAGCGACTCGCCGAGTTTCGTGCGCGCCTCGGCGGCCACTTCCCCCAGCGCATCGAGCACGTGGCCTTTGTCATTCGCTTCCGCCTCGGTGCTGGCTAAAGTCTCTCCCGTGGAGCAGTCCAGTGCCTTCAAGGTAAGAAGATAGCGGGCTCCGATTTGTGCGATCGTTCCATCCAGAACCGCCGCGCTCGCCGTGCGCTGGCAGACTTCGCGAGCCACATCGTCAGTGAGACGGGCGTTCCTGGGCTGGCCCATCAGCGACAAAGTCTGCGCTGTACGCTGGCCGGAAAGCAGATTGAGAAAAGGCGATTGATCGAGTTGCGCCGAAAGCCCTTCCCTCAATGCTCCGTCGAAGACAGGGTCGCCGGTAGCATTCGCGAAATCGGCGAGAACAATGGTGTCTTTATCGGCGAGTTTCGGCGCGGGATGCGATTTCCTGTACCAGCCACCCCCTAATATAAGGATGGCCCCGATAACAGCCGAACCCAGGAGCCAGGTCCACCAGGGGCGCGAAGTTTGTTCATCGATCACCACCCTGGTAATCGAGCGGCTCTGGAGGATCAGCTCGTCCCCCTGCTGCTGTTGAGGAACGAACCGCACTGTCTCGGTAAAACGATATCCCCTGCCCGGAACGGTCACGATATAGCGGTGGTCGCCGGAGGCCTCGCCGAGCGTCTTGCGGAGCACGAAGATGTTCTGCGCCAGGTTCGACTCCTCGACGAAAGTGCCCGGCCAGACCGACTTCATCAACTCATCCTTTAAAACCACCGTTTCGCTGTTTTTTATCAGGACGAGGAGCGTCTCGAAGGCCTTCGGCTGGAGCGGAACGGGCTGGTTATCGCGCAGGAGGAGGCGTTTGTCGGGGTCTACCCGGAACGGGCCGAATTCGTAGAAGTGCTTTGGTTCCTTGATCATAGGCCGGCCCTGATAAATCCTGAGAAATTCTAAACGACTCTCTAAAGACTCTTGATACTCATTTGCGGCACAGTGCCTCCCGTCGGCCAGGCGGCAGGATGCCGCACCGGGTTGGGAAGCAATGTAGCACGAGTTCTGGCGTCGGGCAAAGGGTTCCGTACTCGGAGCGGTTGGCCAAACGGAGCCCAAGGAGCCAGACAGAGTTGAGGATAATGACTCGACACAAGAGGACCGAGATCACGATTGAAACTGAACGGGTATTGATTATTGGACGGCGCCACTCGACGCAAGCCTGGTGCCCTGAATGCGGCCGGAATGTGTACGTCGTGCAGGCGCAAATGTTGACCGGTGGTGCGCAACCACGATTGTTGAAGGGCGATGATGCCGGACCTCAGTCATGGCACTCGTTCGAAGGCCCGGATGGGAAGGCGCTGGTCTGTCTGGAGTCGCTGCTGAAAGCAATGTGAGCAGTAGGAAACGTAATCAAGGAGCGTAGAGGGCGTCATGAGAATGTTAGCTGCACAACTTCGGTTAGTCACACTGCTCAGCCCGTTGTTGATCTTATGGGCATCGGCTCAAGCGCAGGTGACACCGAGCCAGGATTCATTCACCAACACCTCCGCGGCGACCACCAACTACGGCGCCAATGTGCTGCTCGACGTCGATGGCGCCAAAGAAATTACATACATTCAATTCAACCTTGCGTCCATCCCGTCCGGCGCGAGTGTAAGTCAAGCTACGTTGAAGCTCTACGTTAACGCCGTCACAACCGCAGGCAGCTTTAACGTGGACTACGTCACCGGTGCATGGGAAGAGAGCACGCTCGACGCAAACAACGCGCCGTCGCTTGGAGCCAGCATCGCATCGAGCGTCTCGATTACGACGGCCGATAAGAATCAGTACATCCTGATCAACGTTACGTCCGCGCTGCAGGCGTGGCTGAGCGGAAGCCAATCGAATGACGGCCTTGCACTCGTGGCTAACAGCACGTTCGACGCCAGCTTTGACAGTAAAGAAAGCAAGACGACGAGTCATCCGCCGGAGCTGGACGTAGTGTTCGCAGGAAGCGGCAGCGGAATTACCGGGATCGACACGGCGAGCGGCAGCGGCCTGATCGGCGGCGGAACGAGCGGCACGCTGAATCTTTCGCTGACCAATGCGTGCTCGACGAACCAGGTGTTGCAATGGAACGGCACATCGTGGATCTGCGCGTCAGTCGGAACGGGCACGATCACCGGCGTAACAGCGGGAACAGATCTCACCGGCGGCGGCACGAGCGGCAACGTCACGCTGAACCTGAATACCGCCAACGTGCCACAGTTGAACACTGCAAACACTTTCACCAGCAATCAGAGGGTGAACGGGAACCTCACGGCTACCGGGTCGGTTTCCGGGGGAATAGTCAACGCCGCGACCAACTACGACATCGGGGGCACGGTGTTTGACATAGGCTCGGTTGCGATCCAAAGCGCATTGCTCGGATTTTCTGGAAACGCGACCATGACGGGCGGAGCCAACACCGCCAGTGGCTGGCAGGCGCTGGCCAACAACACAACCGGCTCCTCCAACGTCGCCGACGGCAAACACGCGCTGCTCAATAACACCACTGGCTCTGAGAACACGGCCGTTGGGGTGCGCGCCCTCTATTTGAACACCACGGGTGAGTACAACACCGCCACCGGCTACCAGGCTCTCGCCATCAACTCCACAGGCTTCGCGAACACGGCCACCGGCTATGAGGCGCTCTACGCCAACACGACCGGCTTGTTTAACTCCGCTGCCGGCTATGCGGCGCTCGACGTCAACACTACGGGCAATTCCAACACAGGCGAGGGCGCAGAGGCGCTCGGAGCCAACACCACTGGCAGCGGCAACACGGCCACTGGCTATTTCGCGCTGGCATCCAGTTCGAGCTGCTGCAACGTGGCGGTGGGGTACCAGGCTCTGCAATACGTCACCACGGGTCAAGCCAATACTGGTGTGGGTTACAACACCGGTAATACCGCCGACGGTAGCAACATTAGCGGAAACAACAATACCTTGCTAGGAACAGGGACGGTGCTGGGCGCCGGCACTCTGACTAATGCGACGGCGCTTGGCGCAAACGCTGAAGTCGACGCCAGCAATTCACTAGTGCTGGGCAGCATCAACGGGGTAAACGGACAAACAGCGACGGTCAAGGTCGGCATCGGCACCACCACTCCGTCGAACGTCTTCACCATCGCCTCAGGCGCAGGCAAGGCTATCGCCGACGGCTGGTCTACTTATAGTTCCCGCCGCTGGAAGACAAACATCCAAACGCTGCAAGGTGCGCTGGCCAAAGTCGAGCAACTGCGTGGTGTCTCCTACGACTTAAGAGCGAACGGCAAGCACGAAGTGGGAGTGATTGCCGAGGAGGTGGGCGCGGTAGTTCCGGAAATCGTCACCTGGGAAAACAACGGCAAGGACGCGCGGGGCGTCGACTACGACCGCCTTACTGCCTTGCTGATCGAAGCGACCAAGGAACAGCAGCGGCAGTTCGAGCAGCAATGGGCTGAACTACGCTCCCAGGCAGCCGCCCTTCGCAATCTCAAGTCTGAGCTTCGGGCGACTCGCCAGTCTCTACAGAAGGTGAAAGCGCAACTAGCCGCGTCACAGACAACGGTGGTGGCTGCGAAGTGAACCTGGCATCAAGCACCGAAACACATATTTTGAGGACCTTATGAAAAACCTAGTAACTAGACTGCGATTGCTTTCACTTCTGTCTTTGATCCTTCTGATATGGACTGCGGCTCAAGCGCAAGTCACGCCGAGCCAGGATTCATTCACCAACAGCGCGGACGCGACCACTAACTATGGCGCCAACGTGCTGCTCGACGTCGATGGCGCCAAAGAGATTACATACATTCAATTCAACCTTGCGTCCATCCCGTCCGGCGCGAGTGTAAGTCAAGCTACGTTGAAGCTCTACGTCAACGCGGTTACGACCGCGGGCAGCTTCAACGTGGATTACGTCACCGGCCCATGGGAAGAGAGCGCCCTGGACGCAAACGACGCGCCGCCGCTTGGAGCCAGCATCGCATCGAGCGTCTCGATCACGACGGCCGATAAGAATCAGTACATCCTGATCAACGTTACGTCCGCACTGCAAGCGTGGCTGAGCGGAAGCGAGGCGAATGACGGTCTGGCGCTCGTGGCGAACGGCACGTTCAATGCCAGCTTTGACAGCAAGGAGAGCAAGACGACGAGCCATCCGCCGGAACTGGATGTTGTGTTTGCAGGCAGTGGCAATGGAATTACCGGGATCGACACGGCCAGCGGCAGTGGACTTATCGGCGGCGGAACGAGCGGCACACTGAATCTTTCACTGACGAATACCTGCGCAATGAGTCAGGTGCTGCAGTGGAATGGCACATCATGGCTTTGCGCGTCGGTCGGCACAGGCACGATCACCGGCGTGATTGCCGGAACGGACCTTACCGGTGGTGGCACAAGCGGCAACGTCACGCTCAACTTGAACACGTCGGCGACCAACGCGTTGTATGCGCAGTTGGCGACGGCCAATACGTTCAGCGGCGTGCAGACCATCAACAACACCACCTTGATAACGGGGGCGAACAGCTCGGGTGTGCTGGAAGTCACGAACACGCTCTCGTCCGGGAGCGCTCCGGCAGTAGTGGGCACGACTAATAGCACCAACGCCTCCGGTCTGAAAGGAATTGCATCGGCGACGAGCGGAACAAGCAACGGGGTGTATGGAACGAACTCCAGCGAGGGGGGCTTCGGAGTGAAGGGGGCGAGCCCGAATGTGGGCGTCTACGGAGCCGCGGATGGGGCGAGCAACACAGGCTCGGACTTTGCCACCCTCTCCGGCGTTTGGGGGGACACAGGAAGTGCCGGCGAGTCTGGCGTCTTAGGCACGGCTGACGACAACATCGCCGGACTGTTTATAAACAACAGCACGTTTACTCCCTCGCTATACGTGGAGAACAACGGGACGACCGGCACGGCATTCGTCTTCCAAACGAATGGATCAAACTTCGGCGGCGCGTGCGACATCGACGTCAAAGGAGATCTAGCCTGCACCGGCAAAGTCAGCAGTGTGGCCAAGGTGGACGGCGGGGCGCGCGAGGTCTCTCTCTTTGCCATGCAATCCGCGGAGAACTGGTTTGAGGATTTTGGCTCGGCAACGCTGGCGAATGGCATGGCCACTGTCGCACTCGATCCCACATTCGCCCAGACGGTCAACACTGCGATGGAGTATCACGTTTTCGTAACGCCCAATGGCGATTGCAAGGGGTTGTACATAAGCAAGAAATCCGCAGGTTCCTTTGAAGTGCGGGAACTGGCGGCTGGCGAGTCAAACGTTAATTTCGATTACCGCATTGTCGCCAGGCGCCAGGGATTCGAAAACGTTCGCCTCACGGACGTCACCGAACAATATCAGAAGATGGAGCAGCAACAGCAAACACGGCGCAAGCGCATCGCTCAACGCCGTACGGCACACCACTAAGTTGCAAATGTCAGGAGTAGTCTATGACACATTTTTTGTTTGAAGAAATCTCGACGGGTAAGGTTCCGGGGCGAGTGAACCTGGTTGCGGTAGCCATATTGATGTTGGCCATCGTAGCCATAACGCCGGCGCAGGCTCAAACCTACATGTTTAACCGCGCCGACTATCTCACGGGATCGGGCTCCGAAGCGGTTGCGGTCGGCGACTTCAATGGCGACGGTCGCATGGATGTAGTCACCGGAAATGGGTTGTCGAATGCCAACTCCATCTCCGTATTACTCGGCAAGGCTGACGGAACCTTTGCGCCGCATGTCGATTATTCGGTGGGCGCAGCGCCCGTGGCAGTGGCGGTGGGCGATTTCAACGGCGATGGCAAACTTGATATCGCCGTCCTCTTGGGGTCGAGTAACACCATGGTCGGCATTCTTATCGGAAACGGCGATGGCACTTTCAAGCCGGTCATTACTACTACCGCTGGCGAAGGCGGCTATGGCATGGCGATCGGCGACTTCAACGGCGACGGCAAGCTCGATATAGCGATCGCCGACTATCTAACGAGTAATGTCGACGTGATGATCGGCAAGGGTGATGGCACCTTCAATCCTCCGGCGAGTTATGCTACGGGAAATTCTCCGCGTATGGTAGCGATCGCCGACTACAACGGTGACGGCAAACTTGACCTGGCAACGGTTAATTATGGAGACCAGACAGTTTCGATATTGCTCGGCACCGGCACGGGAACATTCGGCACACACACCGATTTCGCCACGAAGCAACAAGGCTGCGTCAGCATCGCGGCCGGCGACCTTCGCAATAAAGGATTGATCGACCTGGTCGTGGGCTGCCAGACGCTCGGTCAGGTGGTGGTGATGCTCGGCAATGGCAATGGAACATTGAAGGCGCCGAAAGATTATTCCGTTCCGGCCGGCGTAGATACGGTTCTGCTCGGAGACTTCAGCGGCGACGGCAAACTCGACGTGGCGGTAACCAACTACGCAACCACTGGCATGGTTTCTGTGTTGACCGGCACCGGAAGCGGAACGCTGAAGAAAACGGCGGTCGCCTTCGGCACTAACTTTGGGCCGATGGGCTTGGCGGCAGCTGACTTTAACGGAGATGGCAAGCTCGACTTAGTAACTGCCGATGCCGGCAGTCCTTTCGGAGTGGCCATCGGCGATATCTCTGTGTTGTTGAGTAACGGTAAGTCGTTGTTCGCCGGGCGCACGGACTACAACGTGAGCAGCGCAAGCACCAGCGGCGCTTATAACGGGCTTGCCGCCGGCGATCTCACCGGCGATGGCAAGATCGACCTGGCCGTTCCGGTAACATACGCCAGCCAGCTTTCGTTGCTGTTCGGCACCGGCAGCGGGACCTTTAAGCCTTTTACCACCATCACGCTGCCCACGAACGCGAATGCCGTAGCGATTGGCGATTTTAATAACGACCACAAAAACGATATCGCCCTCGTCAACTTTGGCGGCGGCGATACCATCTCGATCCTGCTGAACTCGGGCGCGGGAACATTCCCCACCAATACTCAATACAACACGGGCGGATCGGGTTACGCCATCGCGACCAGCGACTTTAATAATGATGGCAACCTCGACATCGTCGTCACCGGCGAGGAAAGCAATGACATTTCTGTCTTACTCGGCAATGGGACCGGGGCATTCCCTTCCTTCGCCACTTACGCGACCGGCAGCCTTCCTATGGGCGTATCTGTCGGAGATTTCAATCACGACGGCTTCCCCGATCTCGTGGTTGCCAACTACGGCGGAAGTAGCGTTTCCGTCTTCATCAACAAGGGGGACGGGACATTCTTGCCGCAGGTCACTTACAACACGGGGGGAAATCCGATATCGGTCGCTGTCGGCAGCTTCCGCGGCAATGGCATTCTCGATCTTGCTGTGGCCACCGACCAAGCCTTTGGCGGACTCGCCATTCTGCTCGGGAACAACGATGGCACCTTTCAGAAAGCGGTGACTTATGACACGCTGAACAATGCCTATTCGATTGTTGCCGGTGACTTCAACAATGACGGCAACCTGGATGTGGCGCTGACGATCGTCAATCCCGGCAATCCTGGCCTTATCACGATAGTGCCCGGCAACGGCGATGGGACTTTCGGAACTGGCATAACGCTGACGACTGGCTCACTACCCTCCGGACTGGTGGTTGCCGACTTCAACAAGGACGGCGGCCTGGATCTGGCCACGGCGAATGGATCGACGATCGGCGACATCGGCTCCGCCTCCGTGCTCCTGAATGAGCCGGTGATTGGCCTGTATCCGGGCAGCCTCGCTTTCGGTTCGCAAAAAACGGGGACGACCAGTCCCTCGAAGACGGTGACCTTGAGCAACCCCGGCGCTACGCCGCTCAAGATCACCGGTTTCACCATTGGCGGAGCCGATCCGAAGGACTTCATCGAAACCAACGACTGCCCGAAATCGATCGCAACGGGCGAGAATTGCACGATCAATGTGTCTTTCTCTCCGACAGCGAGCGGGGCGCGCAGCGGATCCTTGACGATCAAAGACAAGGCCCTGAGCACGCCGCAGACGATCGCACTTTCTGGTACGGGAACTTAGCCAGAATCGCACCTTTGATTCGCCGACTCCGGCAAGTCTTGCCCGCTTCTTCGGGGCACGATTTGCCGGTTGTTCAGGGGGGCAACTCGCCAGAAGTCTGCAAACTCCAGAAAATACGCAGGGCGCCGCAGGCGCGCAACGGAGATGAACATGCTTCATTGCAGTGTTCTGCCGAAAGTTGCAGCCGCGATCCTCGGCGAGATTCACTGCGAGGCGAGACAGCTGCCGACTCAGGCGGAATTCACGTCAATTTTCTAAGAATCGAGGGATCACCATGTCCGTCTCGGCAATCAGCAACAGTTTCATCAACAATCCCGTCAGCAACCTGACTAGTCCGTTCCAGAGTTCGCCGTTGCAGCAACTCGGCCAGGATCTTACTTCTGGCAATCTCGCTGCGGCGCAGTCCGACTTCGCCACCTTGCAGCAGGCCTTCACACAGGCGCCGACGGGCTCCACGGCACCTACCTCGTCGAACCCCGTGGCCCAAGCTTTTCAGCAGTTATCGAGCGATCTGAGTTCAGGCAACTTGTCCGGCGCCAAGCAGGATTATTCGACGATTCAAAACGACCTCAGCAATCGGCCCGGATTGGGGCACAACCACTTTCAGCACCCTATCGCACGCACCAGTGGCGGACAGAATAGCCTGCTTCAGGATTTGAACCAACTCGGACAGGAATTGTCGTCATCGTCGGCTCTGTCCGGCAATCTGACCGCGGCGCAACAGGCATATGCCACACCCGCGCAATTGCTCGGAACGAGCGGAGAGATCAGCGGACTGGGAACAGGGTTACAAGCCTCCATGGTCGAGTCAGTTTCGGATCTGCCGATGTCGCTGATGGCATAGGCAACTTCGACCTGAGTCTTGAAGCAAGACGATCGTTTCTCGCCAAGCACCGCAAACAATGCGGCGGGAGCGCTCGCTTGAGGGG
>JBAWAI010000311.1:0-3007 GCA_049589215.1 Terriglobales bacterium
GGGGAAGTGCCTCCGAAATCGTGACGGTCAAAATTGCAACTGACAATAGTAAACCTAAACGATGGGGTGTAGTTGGCGGCGGGCGGGCCGATGGACTCTTAAGGCCGCGTCTCCGAATAAGCTGAAGTGGAGTGGGTCAATAGGAGTAATCGAATTCTTCTTATGAAATCAGAAAACAATCATTGGCAGCTACAAATGGCGAAGTCGCGATTTAGCGAGCTCTTCCGGCGGGCTCGCAGCGAGGGGCCGCAGTATGTCACGCGTCGGGGAAAGGAAGCGGTAGTGGTGCTTGCGGCGGAGGAATTCGAACGGCTCAAACCAAGGAAGCAAAAAACAAGCCTCGTGCGGTTCTTTGCCGAGTCTCCGCTGGTTGGCTCTGGCATCGACCTTGAGCGGAAGTTGGATTTCGTTATTCGCAAGATTAAATTGTGAACGAATTCTTGCGCGATATGAGACGCGCTTACTTCATCGCCTCCGACAAACTGCCGGCCACCACCCGATTGCGCCCTTCCTTCTTTGCCTGAAACATTCTTTCGTCGGCTAAAGCGAACAACTCGGAGGCGTCTTCTGCATCTTGCGGAAAGCTGGAGAGGCCGGCGCTGACGGTCACATGCGCTCGTTCGCCGCGTGCGCCTATGACGGTTGGCGTGCTGGCGATTGACTCTCTTAGCGATTCAATTTTGGCGAGGGCGGTGTCGATGTCGGTCTCGGGGAGGATGACGACGAACTCTTCACCGCCATAGCGTCCGGCAGTGTCGCTTTGACGGAATGAGTTGCGCAGAGTGGCGCCGATTTGTTGCAGGACGCGATCGCCGGCGGGGTGGCCGTGCGTGTCATTGAGCAGTTTGAAATGGTCGGCGTCGATGACGGCGATGGTGAGCGGCTTGTTATAGCGGTGGGCGCGGCTGAGTTCGTTGGCGAGGCGATCGTCAATGTATCCGCGATTGTGGAGGCCGGTGAGCGGATCGGTGGTTGCGGCCTGGAGAAGGCGCTGGCTGCGAGCGACGACAGCGAGGCTGAGCGCCGAGGCGGAGAGCATGAGCACGAGGCGCGAAACTTCATTCGACCAATCGAACTCGCCGTAAGGGAAGGGTGAGTACACGGCATTGTTGAGATCCCAGTGCGTGGCTGCGTAATAGACGATTGCCAGATATTGGGCGAAGGCGAGAAGTCCGGCGGTGACGCAGACGCGGCGGTCATAGCGCAGGCTGGTTCCGGCGATGGCGAGGAAATAGCCTTCGAACACGACTTTGCTGTTGACGGCGGTATGAGGCCGGTTCAGGAGAAGGAATACGGTGAGCGCTCCGCTGACCAGCGTGACATCGAAGGCGCTGGTGATGAAGTGCATCCAAGTGGGGTTATATTCGCGCGAAATCAGAAACAAGATCGTGAAGGAAAGAAGAAGCGTGGAGGAGATGAGGCTGAGTCCGACGATACTTTCTTTGCGGTCGGAGCTGAAGAAGATGGAGTCGATGGCCGGAATGAGCAAGAGAATGGATGCAATGGCGATGCGGACTTTGGCGATCAGGAACTCGCCGGCAATGCCGGCTTCGGCGAGGATCGGGTCGGGGCGCGACCATAGAGCGGCAAGAAGACTTCGCGGGGTGAGGTTCATAGGTTATCCGTGGGAAGCGGCCCGAGTCGCGCCTTTTGGCGGGATCGTCCTGAGATTGCTTGGCGACTAGGATAGCGGGCTTAGGTTACTGAGGACAACTGGAATTGCGTGGAAGGAACCAAATGAAGTAGCGGGAAGGGAAGCGATGAGTGCGGACAAGCTCATTGTGCCCAGGGTGTGAATAGAATCTTCACCACCGGCTGAAAGTGAGAAACATTTCGGGTCACGAGAGTCATTCCGTAGACTTCGGAGGTTGCTGCGATGAACGCATCGCGCGGCTCAATCGGACGGCCTCGTGCTTCGCTGCGGGCTACCAGGCGCCCGCATTCGTCCGCGATTGGGAGGTCGACGGGCAAAATCCGATCTTCGAAGCGTGGCAGCAATTCCTTCTGAAGCCAGTCGGCGATTCGCCTCTTTCGAGCGCCGGCCATCATTCGCTCAATTCCGTAACGCAGTTCGGTGATGGTGACGACGCTGAGGAAAGTCTCGTCCTCGTCCACGGTTTGGAGCCATAAGACCACGCCCTGGTTGGGACGCGGCTTGAGCCACTCAGAGACGACGTTTGTATCGAGCAGAAAGCTCACGGCTTGACCTTGCCCAGACGGATGGGGCGAAGGCGGATGGGGAGGCGCTCCAGATTAAGGCCGGAGCCGCGCAAGGGCGAAGCGGCGAAGAAATCCGCCAGCGTGCCTTTGCGCTTCGTTTTTCGGTCCCATTCATGCGCCGCTACCAGTACGGCCGCGCGACGGCCGTTGCGGGTGATGGTCTGGGGACCCTGGGAGGCCGCTTTCTCGATTACCTCACTGAATTTAGCTTTCGCTTGGGCTACGGTCCAGGCTTGATCGGTCATGGTTCTCTCCTTATTATGACTATGATAGTCATTATGGTCATTATAGTTATTTGAGTGCGCACAGACAATTGTGGGCCGAAACTTGATCGGCGGCATCAGCAGCTAATACTGGATGTGAATTTTTCTTAGACCACGAAATACTTGGCCGCGGGATGGTGGACGACGATTGCGGAGGTGGATTGCTCGGGTTCGAGGAGGAAGCCTGACGTTAGGCGAACGCCTACGTTTTTCTCGGGGTCGAGGAGTTTGAAGAGTTTGGTCTGGTCCTCGAGATTCGGGCAGGCTGGATAGCCGAAGGAATAGCGCGACCCGCGATACTTCTGGTGGAAGAGGTCGCGAATGTGCGGGGAGTCTTCGGCGGCGATGCCGAGCTCTTCGCGCATTTTTTTGTGGTGGAATTCGGCGAGGGCTTCGGCGGTTTCAACGCTCAGGCCGTGGAGATAGAGGTAGCGCGTGTACTCTCCCGCTTCGAAGAGGCGCTGGGTTTCGACCGAGGCGCGGGCGCCGATGGTGACGAGCGAGAGGCCGAGGACGTCGATTTT
>JBAWAI010000312.1:0-6821 GCA_049589215.1 Terriglobales bacterium
AAGTAATGAGGTAGCAACTAGATACCTCCGGGTGAAACAGGGACGAAAACCGGAGAGAAATTAAAAGGGAGGTGTCCTATCTTTGTTGGTTTCGCAGATTTGTTTTCGATTGACAGGGCGGTTCTCAAGGGCTAAAGCCCCGTGATTCGAGGCGTGTTAGGCCGATTCAGAAGGAGCGGTGCTTCTACTTGACGCTATACGGGCGAAGTGGTTTCCCGTTGAGTAGGGAGCATTGGTTCGACGATGAGATGACGGCGACGCAGTACGCGTTTGCGATTTGACTCCTGCATGGGTTCGGCGGCGGCGATGGCGCAGAACACATAGAAGAGGGCGGCATTGGCCGGGATTTGGAGATTGAAGTCGAGCGCGCTGTGCACGAGGATGCCGATGCAGCCGAGCAGCGCGGCGGCGGTCAAAGCGCCAGAGGTGGTCTCAGTCCAATTCTTGAGCTTGGCGACGGCGTTGCGGAAGACCTGCACCAGGAACCAGGCGGCGATCAGGAATCCGGCGAGGCCGGTCTCGACCAGCAATTGAAGATAGTCGTTATGCGCTTCGTTCACGAAGAAAGTTGTGTAGAAGCTGCGGAATTGCGGATAGACGACCGGAAACGTGCCGAGGCCCCAACCGATGACTGGCCGTTTGATGAACATGCGCAGGCCGTCGCGATCGATGGCCATGCGGGTTCCGCCGGTGATCTCGGAGCGGGCTTCGGAGTGAATGCTGACGAGGCGATGGGTGAGGTCGTTGCCGCCAAGCCAAATCAGAAAGCCGATGACAAGAAGAAGCACGCCGCCCAGCATGAGGGCGTTTTTCCAGTTGCCCTCGCGCGAGCGCAAGACCAGCACGCCGAGCACGATCATTTGAACGCAGAAGGCCAGCATGCCTGCGCGGGAGCCTGAGAGGAAGATGCTGCCCGCCATCAGGGCTGCGATGCCGGCGATGATGGTGCGGCGATGGCCGTCAGAAAAGCGGCTCACGGAAAGCACGATCGGGAACGGAGCCAGCAACTCCATGAGACCGGCGTAGTGATTGTGATTGACGTAAGAGCCGTAGATCCATCCACCCTGCGCGGAAGACCAGATCCAGAGGATTTTTCCGTTGGGTGCAATCCCCTGAACGACGGCGAGCGCCGCCACGAGCGCTCCGTAGCCGGTGATGACCTTGACGACCCAGTCAAACTGAGCGGAGCGGCGCAGCGATTGCGTGACGACGAAGGCGATCATGCCGTAGGCGGCATAGCGCAGTATGTGCGTGTAGGTGACGTGGCGATATGAGGACGCGCCGGTGATCCACTGCAAAATGGCGAGCCCGAGGAACGCAGCCATCGGGAGGTAGAGAACGTTCGGGACGAGGTCGAGTTGGTGGTTGATCCACTGGCGGGCCGCCCAGGTGACGAGAAGTGCGACGGCGCAGGCTTCGAGGGCGAAGATGGACCAGGGTTCGACGGCTCCGAAGGCGAGCGGGGCGAGCAGCAGCACCGCGCCAGCGGCACCGAGGACCACGGAGTTCGTGAATATAGGCTTAGCGTGCTTTACGACGGGCGCGGGCTCGGATTGAATGGCGGCAGCGGCGGCGGCTGAACTCACGGCTTGTCCTTCGAGTGAGAATCATTGGAATGAGAATCGGTGGGATGCGGATTGCTGGCGCGCAAATCAGCGGAATGAGGATCGGCGGGCGGGGCTTCATCGTCGGCCGCGTCCGAAGAGTCTTCCGGTGAAAGCTGGAAATCGTTGAGCCACAGTTTGCCGCGAATCGGGCTGCCGGAGGGGAAGCGCTCGATTGCGAGGCTGAGCAAGGTGGTGGCTTTGGGCGTTGTAATCTTCGTATGAACTTCTTTCCAGAAATCGGCGTCGTTGAGCGGATCGCTGGCGAAGAGCGGGGCTCCGGTGTAAGCGTCGCGCAACACGATCTCTGGCCCGCCTGCGCCCTCGAACTCCGCGGACTTGTAATAAGCGGAGAAATCGTAGGAGGTCGCGCCACGCACGGGGATCAGTTGCTGAACGCCGGCGTCAGTAATGCCAGGGCCCTCGAAGGTCAGTGAAAGCGAGCGGTGACCCTCGCGGAAATCACTCGAATCGAGCAGAGGACGAACGCCCAGACGGTTGACGTAGGTCCAGTCGAAGCCACCGTTCAGTATGTCGAGGCTGAAGTCGCCATTCACGACGAGGTTGTCGTCGGTGGGCAGGTACGAAGTGAGTCCGAGACTGCCAGCGGCTTGTTCCCAGGCTGCCATGGCCGCGTCTGGACGTCGAACGTTGATCAGATAGCGCACATATTCGAAGAGATGCGAGTTTTCGAATTTCTCGTGCAACTGGGTAAGGCGCTCCCAGGTCTGCATGGCGCCGGCCGTCTCTTGTTTGCTGACGAGCAGCGCGAGAAATGAAAGCAGAGAATCGGTGCGCGCCGGAACCACATCGCGAAGCAAGGCGCTCGGGTCGGGACGGATGCGCCAGCAGGATTGCAGAGCGGCGTCGACGAGCGAATTATCGTTGCCGATAACGACGTGAAATTCGCGCAGAGCGCGGTCGATGTCACCGTCAATGAGGAAAAAGTTGGCTGCCTCCCAGGCGACATCGGGAGCGGTGGGCTCGGCCTTTAAAGCACGCTCGAGCGCGGCGCGCTGACCAGCAAGATTGCCCGCGACCTGGTACTGCGCGGCGAGGTCGAACCAGTAGTGCGCGTCATAGGGGTTGAGTTTGACGGCCGACTGAAAGCTCTGGATGGCGGACTGCGGATCGTTGGCGACAAACGCGTAGTAACGGCCGAGCCGGTGCCGATAGTCAGCGTTGCCGGGAGACAGGCGGACGGCGAGTTCGAGTTTGGGCAATTCGGAATGCGCCGCCAAGGCGCTGGCCGCAAATTCCTTGGCGGCCAGCACAAGATAGACAACTGCCAGAAGCGCGAGACCGGCAAGCAATTGCGTGCGCTGCCGTTCTGAAAGAGAAATGGCCATTCGTTTGTTGCCAGCTATAACGGCTGGCGAAAAATGAAATCGTTGCCGGCGCTAAAGCTCCGGACTAAATCTCGGACGTCCTGGCGCTCAAAGCGCGCGGGCTCAACTTCTTTGCCGCGTCTTCACTCCGCCGCTTTACGCCGTGCTCTCTACGCCGTGCCAGCTGCCGCTTTTGACTGCTTTTCTTCGCCGGCCTCGGGTAGTTCTTCCTGATAATAATGACCGTATTTGCCCTGGTACTCGTAGTAGTAGTAATAGTCCGGCGAGGTCAGATCGACGGCATTGAGGAGCACACCGGCGACGTGCGCGTTCACCTGCATCAGAATGTCGCGCGAGCGGCGCAGCGCCTGCTTGGTCGTCTGGCCGGAGCGAATCACCAGGATGGTCGCGTCGGCGCGGGGCGAGAGCACGACCGCGTCCGTGACAGAGAGCGTCGGCGGAGTATCGATGACGATGTGGTCATACTGCTCGCGCAGTTCGATGAGCAGGTCGCGCATGTGCGCCGAGGCGAGCAACTCAGCCGGATTCGGCGGCGGACTGCCGGCCGGGAGAATAAAAAGATTGGGCAGCACCGGGGAGGCGACCACGGTCTGCTGAAGAGTGGCGCTGCCAGTGAGCACGTTGCTGAGGCCGCTGCGCGGACCCATGCCGAGAGTTTTATGAACGCTCGGGCGCCGCAAGTCAGCATCGATTAGAAGGACGCGGACTCCTTTTTGCGCGAGCACGATGGCTGTATTGATGCTGGTGGTCGTCTTGCCCTCTTGCGGGCGGGCGCTGGTCACGAGAACGACTTTGGGCGGCGCACCGAGGTTGGAGAGCAGGAGCGAGGTGCGCAACGCGCGATAAGACTCGGCCATCTGCGATTGCGGGCGGACCTGCGTAACCATTTCCACGGCTTCTTTTGAGGACGTCAACGAGAGCCGCGTCCCGTTTGGCCCGCGGTTGCCGGACTTGGAGCCAAGAGGAATCATGCCGAGCGATGGCAGCGCGGAGATAGCTTGCGCCTGCTCGGGCGTACGGACAGTATTGTCCATATTCTCGAGTAAGAACGCGAGACCGACACCGGAGATTACGCCGAGCACGAGCGCGAAGGCCAGGTTGCGGGGAATGTTCGGCTCGCTTGGAGCCGTGGGGACGCGCGCGGCATTGATGATGCGGAAATTATTGGAACGCAGCCCGGCGGTCACGCCGGCTTCTTTCAGCTTCTCGAGCAATCCTTCGTAGAGGGTACGATTGGATTCGACGTCGCGCTTGAGCAGGCTGTATTCGATCGCGCTCTCGTTAAGCTTATTGGCCTCTTGCTTCTGCTTGTCAAATGACGCGCGCAGCATGGTTTCACGCTGCAGGGCGGCCTGGTATTCGCCGCGCAGGTGATCGACAGATTTGTTGACCTCCGACTGCACCTGCTTGTCGATTTCCTTGAGTTGACCGTTGAGTTGAGCGAGTTTCGGATAGGACGGTCCAAACTGAGTGCTGAGTTCCGCGATCTCGATGCGAAGGTTGGCTTGCTGCTCGCGCATCTTATCGAGGAGGCTAGAGCCGTTTCCGGAGCCGGCCGCATCGGCAATGATCGCGGCCGCCACAACTTCGGGATCGCCCGATTGTGTCTGACGATAGACCGCCTCTTTCTGCATGCGGTCGAATTCGGCCGTCGTCATTTCCTTGTTGAGTTCGTCGAGCTTTTCGGTGGTGATGTTCTGCTTCTCGTCGATGCCGAGAATCTCATGCTCTTTCTGGTAGCGAACCAGCTTTTCCTGCGAAGTCTCCACCTTCATCTGGAGGTCGACGAGCTGTTTTGAGAGCCAGTCGGAGGCCTGCATGGTGGACTCGAACTTGGTTTTGAAGTTCTGCTCAACATAAGTGGCGGCCAGCGTATTGACGGTGCTGGCGGCGAGCTGCGGATCGGTGCTGTTGTAGTGAATCTCGATGATGCGCGTGTTGGGGATTAGGGCCACGTGCAGGTTGCCGCGAAAAGAGCTGAGCAGAGCCGAAGTGCGGCTGGAGTCGTTCTGCATGGGGTCGGCGACGAGGTTAGGTTGTTTCTGCTCGGGGTGGCCGCCGAACTCGGGCCGCTTGTCGAGATTGAGCTGGCGCACGACCTGGAGAGCGAGCAGATCGCTTTGCAAAATGCGAACTTCCGTGTCGAGATCGCTCTGGTCGTAATAGTCGACGACCGGCATGGAATCTTTGAAAGTGATGAGATTGGAGTCGGCCTTGTTGACGACGATCTGGCCGACAGCCTCGTAGACCGGCGTTTGACGGAGACTAGAGATGGCGACAATCGCAAAAATGCCGGCCACGCATCCGATGACCAGCCATTTTCTTTTGATGAGGACGCGAAGATATTCACGCAGTGTGGATTCCTGCGCGGGCAGGACGTTATAAAGCGCGGAGGTGATCGGTTTGATGAGTTCGGCTGGTTCGGCCGGCTGCAACTCGCGCAATCCGTCGCCACTTCGTGGGATTAGGGGACCCAATGCCATCGTGCGTACGCTCCGGCCGCCTCGAATCCTGCGGAGGCTTTCTGCTGACAAACACTAATTTCCGCTCCGGCGCATGACCGCGAACGAATCGCGCGCAAGAACGGAATGTTGTTCGAGAAATTTTGCCTGATTCTAGCATTCGATTTCATCGCGACGATCCACAAATTGCACTAAGGATTGTTCTCTCTTGATTCCTCCCCCACCTTGGTGCGACGAATCCGCGTCTATACTAGCGAGCGCATAGCTTAGCCGTTACACTCGAATGTCTTTCTCGGCTAATTTCAAAGGAACAAGCATGGTCGACTGGTCGCAGGAATCGATATTGGTAACCGGTGGCACGGGATCGTTTGGGAAAAAGTTCATTGAAACCATGTTGCGCGACTACCATCCGCAACGTCTGGTGGTTTTCAGCCGCGATGAGTTGAAGCAGCACGAGATGCGAACGAGCGGCTTTGAGCATCCCAGCCTGCGGTATTTCATCGGTGACGTGCGCGATGTGGATCGCCTGAAGCGTGCCTTCTCGGGGATTACCGTGGTTGTGCATGCGGCCGCGCTCAAGCAGGTTCCGGCGTGCGAATACAATCCCTTCGAAGCGATCCAGACCAACATCATGGGCGGCCGCAATGTGATTGACGCAGCCATTGACCAGGGCGTGCGGCGCATTCTTGCGCTCAGCACCGACAAGGCCGTCAATCCGATCAATCTTTACGGGGCGACCAAGCTGTGCGCCGAAAAAATGTTTGTGCAGGCCAATGCCTATGCGGGCGCGCAGGATACCAGCTTCAGTTGCGCTCGGTACGGCAACGTGGTCGGGAGCCGCGGCAGCGTGATTCCGATGTTCATGGAGCAGCGGCGGCGCGGAAAGATCACCATTACCGATCCGCGCATGACGCGCTTCTGGCTCACGCTGGAACACGGCGTGAATTTTGTGATCCGCTGCCTGGAGCAGATGCACGGCGGAGAAATTTTTGTACCGCGGATTCCGAGCATGCGGCTGGTCGATCTGGCGGAGACGATTGCGCCGGGATGCGCGGTCGAGTACATCGGCATTCGTCCCGGCGAAAAGCTGCATGAAGTTCTCGTTTCAGACGACGAGTCGCGGCAGGCACTCGCGACCGAAGAGATGTTTGTGATTCAACCGGCACACCCGTGGTGGAAGCGCGAGAACTGGGTCGACGCTCGGCCGCTGCCGGAAGGGTTCCGATATTCGAGCGACACGAACGAGCAGTGGCTGACGCGGCGTGAGTTGGAAGAGTTGGTTGCGCCCGAAGCCCGAGTGCCGGAAGGCCAAATGCGGGAAGATCGGGTGCCGGAAGCCCCGGAACCTCCGCAAACCAAAGTCAAGATGCAAGCGCTCTCCATTTCTGCGTAGTATGCCTTCCTCA
>JBAWAI010000313.1:0-19319 GCA_049589215.1 Terriglobales bacterium
CACGAAGACCACTCTGATTCTCTTTTCGATTGAGGATTGCCTTCCCAAGCCGATATTCCGATTGCGCGTCGCGACGCGCGACTTCTCGAGTCCGGCTGAACTTGTCGAGCACGTTCTTACTCGCGCACGCGAACAAGGAATCACGACCGACAACCTCAAGATAGCATCATTCGCCTGCGCCGGCACGGTCATCGACGATCGCGTGGTGACGAATAACCTTCCCTGGGTGGTTGACTCAGCATCGCTGGCGAAGGCTTTGAATCTCGACCTTGGTCGTACGCTCCTTATTAATGATTTGGTGGCTGCGGCAGGCAGCTTGCCTCACTTGTTGCCCGACGATTTGCTGCCGCTGAACGACGCCCAACCCAAACCGCGGGCCCCGAAGGCACTTATTGCGGCTGGGACCGGCCTCGGCGAGGCGCTTCTGTTCTGGGACGGGACACACTACCGAATTTTTCCTTCCGAGGCGAGCCTGACGGACTTTGCGCCGCGCAACGACCGGGAGATGCTGCTTGTGCATTCGTTGCGGCACAGGATGCCGCGCGTCAGCTGCGAGGAGATTGTCTCTGGACGCGGCTTTCGTGCCATCCATCAAATTATCTTTCCGGGCGTGCAGCACGCCTGGTTTGACGATCCCGCTGTGGATGCGGCGGTGCAGATCACCCACAACGCGTTGGACGAAACGTGTCCCGCATGCGTGGAGACTCTCCAGATATGGACGGAGGCTTATGCGGCGGAAGCTGGAAATATGGCGCTGCGCGTTCTGCCCTTCGGCGGAGTTTATGTGGCGGGAGGGATTGCGCTCAAGATCCTGTCAAAAATGAAGGACGGTACTTTTGTTCGCACCTTCAGCGATAAGTCGCAGCTAAGCCGCGAGCTAGCCCGTATTCCCATCTATGTAGTCTTGAACGAAGATGCTCCCGTGCTGGGTGCGGCTTATGAGGCACTGGCATCTGGGGCGGCATAACTGGTCTCATCAGCCGTTCGGTCTCGACTTATTACCGTTCGCTGTCCACCAGAACTCATCCAACAAGAAATAAGGAGCCATCATGAAAAACCATGACGGCTCCGCTCGAGTTGCTAGAGGAAATCGCTCAACCCGTTCTCAGAAATGATATTTGAGAACGAACTGGATTTGACGCGCACCCTGCGAATTATCGATCTGGCCGTAGTTCGCCGCGCCAGCCGTGTGCTGACCGCTATACTCCTGGCCAAAGCTGAAGATCGCGGTATTGAAGATATTCGCGGCATCCATGCGGAACTCGAACTGCTGCTTTTCAGTGATCGCAAAATCCTTGCCGATGCTCAGATCCACTGACTGGTAGCCGGGACCGTCGAATGCGCCCACCTGGCAATTACCGAAAGTGCCGGTGGCGGGCTCCGCGACTTCGGCTGGATTCAAGAAGGTGTATCCACTGGTCGAGGGGTCGTACGTAATCGGAACTCTTTTCGCAACGCCGGGGACGCAATTTGCTCGGGTGGAAAATCCACCTGTGCCGGATGTGTCGGCGGCAGCGAACATAGTTTGCGCGAACCCAGTATGGAAGATGAAGTCGGTGCTTACCCGCCATCCTCCGACCGCCAGATTCGCAAGGCTGCTGATTCCGGAGGCATACTGCCTGCCGTGGCCGAAAGGCAATTCGTAAACGAGATACCCGTTAAAGAGTTGCGCGGTATTTTGCGCGCAACGGCCGTAGTCTCCCTGTTGGTCATAAGGATTCTGTGGGAAGGCCCATCCCGCAATAGTCTGTGCTTCGGTCTGTACAGCGTCGCCGTATTGTCCGTAGAATCCCGGCGTATCGCTCATGCATTTAGCCCATGTGTAATCAAACTGTGCCTGCAAACCGTTCCGCAGACGCTCCTGAAGTACGACTTGCAGGGCGTTGTAGTTCGAGACGCCGTCTGACAACGTGTATCTTGCCTGACCAACTTCACTCAGCAAGGTTGAATTGAGGTACGGGGACGGTGTGATTGTGCCATTTGCGTTCAGCTCGTTCTGTTGCAACATGGTGATGTTCGAAAGGTGCTGATTCTCCTGCCCAACATAACCGACTTGCAGCGTCGTAGCATTGCCGAATTGACGTTCAACGCTGAAGTTCCACTGGTAGTGAACGGCAGGTCGCAGATTCACATCAAAAGCGTGAATATTCACTCCCTGGAAACACAGTGGACTGTACGCTTCCGCCAAGGCGAGCGTGCAACCCGTTGGAAAACCCGTGAAGCCTTGATCCAGCGTACTGCCCGGAACGTTTGTGGTGGGCGCGTAGGTAACGTTGTGGGCCGTTTCAAACGGCGGGTTTTGTGTGAGTAAGTTATTCACGCCGTTGCTCTCCAGGAAGTTGGAGATGCCATAAGCGGCGCGCACAACCGTATTTTTCAGGAACTCAGGCTGCCATGCAATTCCTATGCGCGGCTGGAAGTTTGTAATCCCGTTGTATTGTTTGTAGAGAGCACTGCCCAAACCGCCGTTATTGACGCTCGGGGTGATAATCTGCCCGCCATACAATCCGTAATTAACCTCGTTGCCATCGATGGCGGCGCGCGGCGTGTTCACCTCCCAGCGCAGGCCGAGATTCAACGTTACGTTGTTCCGGATGCGCCAGTTGTCCAAGCCGTATACGGAATAAAGGCTGTTCTCCAAATGCCTGTCGCCGGTGCCAGCGCCGATGCCGTAGTTGTTGGTATCACCCAGCATAAAATCGGCAAGACCCGACCCTCCGCCCGTCGCCCCTGGAATTCCCCCCAGCGCTGTGTATTGACCGTTGAAGTTGAAGAAGCCGGCCAGTCCTTCGTTGCCCGGGTAGAGGAAGTTGTCACGGTATCGGTTGAACTGGAAGCCCGCGCGAAAATCATGATTTCCGTGCGTTTTCAGAAACGTATCACCCACTTGTATTACCGTATCGGCAAAAACACTAAACTGCGAAAGATTGTTGCCCAGGTTGGTGACACCGCCAAACAGGCCTTGGATGGAGGGGAGGAACGAAGTCGTCGCGCCCGGAATCTGGAAATTTACGCCCGGTGGATTCGTATAACCCTGGCTGACAGGAAAATGACTGAAGCCAACCCGGAAATCATTGATCATCGAGGGACTAAGGGTGTGAGCCCAATCGACCACGCCGTTTTTCAACGGATAATTGAAATCGGTAAATCCGTTGTCCGCCAACAGAAATGTTTCTGTAGTTGGATTGCGAACGGACTGTTGCGTGTAGCGTCCAAATAAATGATCCTTGTCGTTGGGCGTCCAGTCGAGTTTTGCGTCGCCCTGATCGGCACTGTTTAATTGGCGCTGCGAATAGGTGAACAAATTTGTCCCGGGAACATTCGGCGACGGATAGAGCGGCGAATTGACGATCGAGGTAGCGATTGTGCTCAAAGTAAGACCAGCAGTCGTCAGGTTGTTATTGGGAGCAAAGGCGCGGCTCCCGGGAGCAACGCCAGCCTGCGGAGCGTAGAGTTGACCGGCGGTAGCTGAGCATAAACCGCTGCCGTCAAATGTTCCGCCGGCGTTCGTGCATAGTTCCCCAAAATTTCCGGCGCGTTCGTTCGCGTCCATAACCTGAACTGTAATGTTGGAACCAACGGGATACCGGGTTCCCTCGTAGTCGAGGAAGAAGAACAACCGGTTCTTAATGATTGGACCGCCGAAGGTGGCTCCGAATTGATTGAAATGGAGGCTCTCTTTCTTGTTGCCTGCCGGGTTGTACCACGTGTTGGCGTTCAAGGCGTCATTGCGGAGGAATTCGAAGGCGCTACCGTGCCAGGCGTTTGTGCCCGACTTAAAGCTCACGTTCAGGATGCCACCCAGAAAGTTTCCGAACTCCGCCGATGGATTCTGCGTGATGAGGTTGAATTCCTGAATGGCGTCGGGGCTGGGCGAGTAGGCGACTTCGTTGTTGTCGTGCTGATTATTGTCGATGCCATCGAGAATGTAGTTGCTGGTCTGTTCGCGATTGCCGTTGATATAAGGACGCCCGACCTGGAAGGTATTCTGGCCTGATGTGAAAGCTCCCGGGTTGGTGCTCACCGCGCCCGGAGTCAGCAGCGTGAGCTCGCCGTAGTTCCTGGTGAGCAGCGGGACGTTTTCCGTTACCACGCTATTAATGACAGTGCCGACCTGGGCATCCTGCGTTTGCAGGATTGGCGCGGCGCCCGTCACTTCCACCGTCTGTGAAATCTGTCCCACCTTCATCTTGAAATCGACGCGAGCCGTTTGATTCAACACCAGGGTGAACTGCCGGTAAACAGCCTTTTCAAAACCGGCGGCCGTGGCCTCCGCCCTGTAAGTGCCGATTGGGAGGCGCAATATGATGAAGTCGCCCGAGTCATTGGTCTCGGCCGTCCACGCAGTGCCGCGCTCGACGTCCTGCGCGGTAACGGTTGCGCCTTTAATCGGCGCGCCACTTGGATCGGACACGGTACCGACAATTGCCGCGGTAACTTCCTGGGCCCACGCGGCGGGGGTCGCCACGAGCAGTCCGAGCGCCAGGACGAACGTCAGCATCAGGGTCAAAGATTTTGTTGTTCTCATCACAGAACCTCCAGTGAACACTTTTACTTCGTAACAAATGATGCATATGCTATATAGCAGACAAATTTGCCACGTCAAGCAAAAAATGAACAGCCAGTGAAAAAACAGGCGAAGTGCTATAGGTTAGGTGCTATATACATCTCGGCGTGCGGTCAGCAAATACGCGCCGGTTACAAAGAAACGGAGGAAAATGCGGGAAGTTACAATAAATTGGATTTCCACAGGAATACGCACAGCAGCGGTCCCGGGGCAGTCTTCTCCGGACTCACGCCTGACACCTTCACATGTGACAGCTATATAGCGAGTCGTCACGGAAAATCGTGCGTACTGGGTCCCCATTCGAGAACAGTGCTTTACTTCCGTCGAGTCTTACGCTATATAGCACATAGCAGATTGTTGGGTTCATTCTCTCGAACGAACTTTGTTGAACCAGATCCAGCCGACCAGCGCCTTATTTACTATTTATGGCTCAGAACCGACGCAATGCGATGCCGGCTTACCAGAAGATCCAGCGGGCGATTCGCCAGCGGATCGAATCGAGTCAGTTGAAATCCGGCGACGCCGTCAGTTCTGAACGCGAACTGGCGAGAATTCATGGCGTAAGCCTGATGACTGCGCGGCACGCCCTAGCCGGTCTGGAACGCGAAGGAATCGTGGAGCGCCGCCGCGGGTCGGGGACATTTGTCGCGCCCCCGCGCATTCACTTCAACAAACTCATGAGTTACACCGAGCAGATGGGGAGCCGCGGGCTGACGCCCAACTCGAAGATCATCGTCGCAAAGATTATCGAAGATGAGCCTGAGGTTGCCGCTCGCCTCGGACTGCCCGCGAACAGCCGAATCGTGAAGATCGAGCGCGTCCGGCACACGGCCGACGAGCCGTTTGCTCTCGAAACCTGTTTTTTGCCCGCCGCCGAGTTTGCGAGTCTGGTTGATGCTCCGCTGGCGCGCACTTCATTGTTCGCGACGCTGGAACACGATTGCAACGTTGAATTGGCCTATGCCGACGAGGAAGTGGACGCGACCGTCGCTGAGGGCCGGGTTGCGCAGCTCTTAAATCTGCGGCCCGATGCGCCGCTATTGCGAATCCGCCAGGTGATTTACTCGACGAAAACGAAGCCCGTAATCTACGTCATTGGTTTCTACCGGTCGGAGCGGCACTCGCTGTTTATCCGTCGCATGCGCTAGATTCTCTGAATCTGCCGAGAAGGGTCGACGCCGCGTTGTCGTGCGAAGTGATGTAATAAGATCGCGGGAATAATGACGTCTCACGTCTCAAAAACACCATGAACTTTACCCTGCTCGATTGGTCCGCCGTAATTGCATATCTGCTGATCACGCTGTTGCTCGGTCTTTATTTCCGCTCTCGTTCGGGCCGCAGCGTTGACGACTACTTTGTTTCGGGGCGCAACGTCTCCTGGTGGCTGGCCGGAACATCGATGGTTGCGACCACGTTCGCAGCCGATACTCCGCTGGTGGTGACCGGCCTCGTTTACGCGCAAGGTGTCGCCGGCAACTGGATCTGGTGGAGTTTTCTGCTCTCCGGCATGATGACGGTGTTTTTGTTCGCCCGCCTGTGGCGGCGATCCGGATTGCTGACCGATGTGCAGTTTGCCGAGATGCGCTACTCTGGAAAACCGGCCGCCTTTTTGCGTGGCTTCCGCGCGCTATACCTCGGGCTGCTGATGAACTGCCTGATTCTCGGCTGGGTCACGAAGGCGATGACGTCGATTGTCGCCTCGACACTGGGCGTCACTGACCAGAAGGCGCTCGCCATATGCGTATTCTTCCTGATTCCCTTCACCGGTCTCTATGTTGCTCTCGGCGGGCTCTGGGGAGTTTTGTGGACCGATCTATTTCAATTTGCGCTGAAGATGTCGATCGTCATTGGCGTGGCGTGGTACGCGGTTGCGGCCTGCGGAGGAATGCACGCCATGCTCGACAAGCTCGCCGCAGCGCGTCTTGCACATCCCGGTTCCGCCGACGCAACCGCATTCTTCCCCGACTTCTCGCGCCCCTGGACCAGCGAAACGATCTGGACGCTTCCGGCGCTGACCTTTGTTGTCTATCTCGGTTTGCAGTGGTGGGCCTTCTGGTATCCCGGCGCTGAGCCGGGCGGCGGCGGCTACATCGCGCAGCGCATCTTCAGCGCTCGAGACGAACGGCATGGCTTGCTTTCGGTGCTATGGTTCAACATCGCGCATTACGCGATGCGTCCGTGGCCCTGGATACTCACAGCTCTCGCCGCGGTGGTGCTCTATCCCAACCTTCAGCACCCGGAAACCGGCTATATGCTGGTCGTCAGCCATCACGTTCCTGCCGCTTTGCGCGGAGTAGTCGTTGCCGGATTTATGGCGGCGTTCATGTCCACTTACGCGACGCAATTGAATTGGGGAGCATCGTATTTGGTCTCTGACTTCTACCGCCGTTTTTTGAAGACCGGAGCGAGCGACCAGCACTACGTGATGATGTCTCGGGTCGCAACCGTTCTGCTGGTCATCTTATCGGCGTTCGTTTCCATGCAACTGTCTTCCATTCGCTCGGGCTGGGAATTCGTCCTGGAAGCCGGAGCCGGCACGGGCGGCGTTTATCTGCTGCGCTGGTACTGGTGGCGCATCAATGCATGGAGTGAGATCTCGGCTATGGCTACCGCGCTCGTGAGTTCATTCCTCCTTCGGTGGGTAGTGCCATTTAGCGGCAGCGGTCCGGTTTTGTTCGCGAAGACAGCGGTTACAACGACCGTGATCACGACGTTGGTTTGGGTCATGGTCACGCTGATTACCGGCCCTGAACCGGAACCAAAATTGATCGAGTTCTACAAGAAAGTTCGGCCCGACGTGCGCGGCTGGCGCCCGGTGGCCAAGTTAGTTCCGGCAGTCACGCCTACTATTGATCTTGGACGGAACCTCGCCGCCTGGGTGCTCGGGTGCGCTATGGTCTATCTTGCTCTGTTCGGCATCGGGCGATTTGTGCTTGGAGGCTACGCCGAGGGATTGGGCCTCGCGCTCGGCTCGGTCGTCTGCGCATTTCTTTTGCGCGCGAATCTTCAAAAAAGCTGGCGCGCCGAGCCGATTGAAGCTGAGCCGATTGAATCGTAGCCTATGCGAATCGCCAACTATCTCCTCACCGCGTTCTGCCTGCTCGCACTTGCCTTGCCCCTTCGGGCGGCGGACCGATCCACCCATGCCGGTACACTCCACAAAGTCGACAACCAATGGGTGGAGAAGACGCTGCACAAGATGTCGGACGAAGAGAAAGTCGGACAGCTCTTCATGGTTTGGGTGCGCGCCCAGTTTCTGAACGTGAACAGCTCCGAATATCGCGATCTGGTTGAGCAGATCAATCGCTATCACCTCGGATCTTTGGCCATGTCGATACCGATCGAAGGCCCGTTCCTGATCAGGAGCCAGCCCTATGACGCAGCGATTCTGCTGAACAAATTGCAGCAGCAGTCCAAACTGCCGTTGCTGATCGCGGCCGATTTCGAAAGCGGCCTGTCCGCCGATCTTGACGGGCCTACCGTTTTTCCTCCCGCCATGGCTTTTGGCGCAGCGGGCAAACCCGAATACGCGGAGGCCTTCGGCAAGATCACAGGCCAGGAGGCGCGTGCGATCGGCGTGCACTGGAATTTCTTTCCCGTTGCCGACGTGAATTCCAACCCGGCGAACCCGATCATCAATACGCGCTCGTTTGGCGAAGACCCGGAGCAGGTGGCGGACATGGTCGCGGCCTATATTCGCGGAGCTCATTCCAGCGGAATGCTTGCCACCGCCAAGCATTTCCCAGGACACGGCGACACCGCCATGGATTCGCACCTCGGCGTGGCCAAGGTCAGCGGCAACCGCCAAAGGCTTGGTTCCGTCGAGCTGCCTCCATTTCAGAAAGCAATCGCTGCTGGCGTCGACGCCGTGATGGTTGCTCACGTCAGTGTGCCTGCTCTCGAACCCGATCCGAATCGCGTTGCGACGACCTCGCCAGCGGTCGTCACACAGCTCTTGCAGGCACAACTCGGCTTTCATGGAATCGTCGTCACCGACGCGCTCGATATGGCCGGGATCACGCGCCTCTATGCCTCGAACATTGGTCGAGCTTCGGTTGATGCCTTCAAAGCCGGCAACGACGTTCTGCTCATTCCGCCTGACCTCGATGCCTCGTATCGCGCCATGATCGATGCCGTAAAGACCGGGGAGATTTCACGAGCGCGCCTTGACGATTCTGTTCGCAAGATCCTCGAGGCCAAGGCTGCTCTCGGATTGCCGAAATCGCGATTGGTCGACATCGCCGCAATCGGCGACCTGGTCGCTACGCCCGAGAATGTCGCCTTGGGTCAGCGCGTCGCTGATGACGCCATCACGCTCGTTCGCGAAAACGGCAAAGTGCTTCCGCTACGAGGCAGCAAAGCCAATCCTTCAGCACTTCCCTACCAGGCGTCGGAAGCGGTGCACAATCGAATCGTCATTGTGATTGTTTCGGACGATGTCCGTCTCCCTTCGGGGAACATTTTCGAGGACGAGCTTCACGCTCGCGTGCCCGATGCCCACGTCTTCTATGTTGACTCGCGAGTCGCGGCGGCGAACTCCCCGGAGATACTAAAAGCCGCGCAGGAAGCCGAGCAAGTCGTGGTTGCCGTGTACGCCGTTCCAGTTCCGGGGCTTCGAAGCGTCGGGGCAATTTCAGCGGACCCGACAGGTATTTTGCTGCAGCAGATTCTGGATCGCGCTGCGCCAAAAACAATGGTCGTCGCGGTTGGCAATCCATATCTGGCGCAGGATTTTCCCGGCATCGGGAATTACCTTTGCACATTTTCGGCGGCCAGCGTCTCAGAAATGAGCGCGGTCAAAGCGCTCTTTGGAGAAATTCCGATTCACGGTCGCTTGCCGGTCACGATTCCGAACATTGCGCCGCGAGGACAGGGGATCGACCGGCCGAGATCGCAAAAGTAAGACTTGCCGGAGTGAGGCTCTAAGTTTTATGCTGGCATTTACTGCTGCAAGACTATTAACGTCGAGCGAAACGATCGAGCACCCGCTGCTGCTCGTCGATCAGGGGCATGTCGTCGAAATCGCCGATCGCGCCGATCGCCAGCTTCCAGCCGCTGTTTCCGTAACCGACTTCGGGGATAGCATCATCGCGCCGGGATATGTTGATTTGCACATCCACGGTAGTGCCGGATATGACGTCATGGACGATGCGCCGGAAGCACTGCCCGCAATCGAAGGCCTGCTCACGCGACATGGGGTGACCAGTTATTTCCCAACTACGGTCACCGCGCCGATCGACAACATGTTGCGCGCGCTTGAGCGGCTGGCCGATGCGATTGAAAAGTGTGGACGCGATTGTGAAGTCGCTTCCATGGAGAAAGAGCCGCATCGCGCGGGTCGAGCCCAACCCCTCGGAATTCATCTCGAAGGACCGTTTCTCAGCCATCCGTGCCGCGGCGTCCATCCTCCCGATCAACTGCTGCCGCCGAGGCTCGGAACTTTCGAGCGTTTCTGGCAAGCGGCTCGCGGGCGCATTCGCATTCTTACCATCGCTCCCGAACTGGATGGTGCCATCGAACTGATCGCAGCGGCAGCGGCGCGCGGCGTGTGCGTGAGCCTCGGACATTCCGACGCCGATTTTTCTGCCACCGAAAATGCAGTGGCCGCCGGAGCGCGCCACGCGACTCACACCTTCAACGCCATGCGCCCCCTTCATCATCGCCATCCCGGAATCATCGGCGCCGTCCTGACCGACGAGCGGATGACCGCCGACATCATCGCCGACGGCATTCACGTCGATCCCTCCATCATCAAACTGTTTGCCCGCGCCAAAGGTCCCGAGCAAACCGTGCTCATCACGGACGCCATTGCCGCGACTGGAATGCCGGACGGCCGCTATCATCTCGGGTCATTCGAGGTTGATGTCAAAGATGGCAAGTGCACTCACGACGGCAAACTGGCCGGAAGCGTCTTGACCATGGACCGCGCCGTGCGCAACCTTGCGGGCTTTGCGGAATGGGACCTGCCGCAGGCGGTCGCTGCGGCCAGTCGAAATCCTGCGCGGGTCGCGCGCTGCACCGACAAAGGCGCTCTCAGCGCCGGGGCCGATGCCGACTTTACCGTGCTCGACGCGCAAGGCAACGTGCTTCGAACTTTCATCGGAGGAATAGAGTGCCGAGCCTGATGTCAAGGAGCCCAAATCGTGGAAGAGCGTAAATTTCCGCATCATATGATCCGGGAAATTTTTGAGCAGCCTGAAGCCTTGCGGCGAACGATTGAACATCGCATCTCGCCCGCCACGGGCCTGGTTTGCCTGGAAGAAATCCATATCTCGCGTGAAGAACTGCATGCCCTCCGCCGCATTCACATCGTCGCTTCCGGCACCAGCCGCCATGCAGGCATGACGGGCCAGTTCATGATGCAGGAATTTGCCGGCATACCGGTCGACGTCGACTACGCCAGCGAGTTCGAATATCGCAATCCGATGATCAGCCGTGACGAACTCAGTATCTTTATCACTCAGTCCGGTGAAACTGCCGACACGACCGCCTCGCAGCGTGAGGCTCGAGTCAAAGGCTCGCGAACCATTGCCATTTCCAATGTCGCGGGCTCGACCATTGCGCGCGAGGCCGATGGTTTTATCTATACCGACGCCGGCCCTGAGATCAGCATCGCCTCGACGAAAGCCTTCACCGCGCAAATGGCCTGTCTTTTTCTGCTCGCCCTTTACCTCGGCGAAATCAAGCAGAACGTTCCTCAAGAGTCAGCGCGGAGCTATATAGGCGAACTTCTTGCGCTGCCTCAGAAAACGGAAACTGTTCTGGCCAGTTCCGATCAGATCGAGCAGTTAGCCGAGCTTTACTACCGCCTCGATGACTTCATGTTTCTTGGCCGTGCCATTCACTATCCGATTGCCATGGACGGCGCGCTCAAGCTTAAAGAGGTCTCTTTGATTCACGCCGAAGGCTATCCCACAGGAGAAGCCAAGCACGGGCCCAATGCGTTGATTGACTACCGCTTGCCGCTGGTCATCATCGCGACCTGCGATTCAAACGATCCCGCATCGGTGATGCGATATGAAAAAACCATAGGCAACATGGAAGGCTTCAAAAAACAGGGTGGCACGATAATCGCCCTTGCTACGGCTGGCGATAGGACCGTTCCTCAACTCGCGAACAACACTATTTTTGTTCCGGAAGCGCCGGAATTGCTTTCTCCTATTCTTGAGATTGTCCCGTTGCAGCTCTTTGCCTATTATGTGGCGACGAAGCGCGGGCTTGATGTGGACCGCCCCAGGAATCTTGTAAAGGCTGTCACGCTGGAATAATCTGGAAACCTCCAGCGCCGATTCGGGCGTCGACGCTCGCGGCAAGGCCGCGCGTCAATGAGCCTTCAGGGGCGATCGCGCTATCTTTCGCCACGCGACGAGCGCGCTTGCCAGCGCGAGGCAGGCACAGAAGACCATGATCATGCGAAATCCAAATACGAATGCGTGTGAAACGGCGGAATTAATTATTGCAGCGCTTTGAAGGTCGACATTGGGAGGCGCATCGAGGCCGCCGAGCCTGGCGGAATTTGATTCAAGCTGGTGAACAACGGCGGGGTTCAAGTTCGAAGCAGCAAGCGACCGTTGCAGGGAATGAGCGAAGGCGGCTGTCATGACCGCGCCTAACACCGCTACCGCCAACACGCTGGCGACTCGAGCCACAGCGTTGTTTATCCCGGACGCTGTGCCAACCCGCTCCTGCTCCACGGAGTCCATGACCACGGTTGTCAATGGCGCGATCGTGACGGCCATGCCCAGTCCCAGAATCATAAAAGCGGGAAAAAACGCGACCCAGTACCGGGCGCCTACATCCGGCAGCATGAAAAGGAGAAATCCCGCGGCCGCAAACAGGGGGCCTACAACCAGCGGGATCTTTGGACCGTACCGCGTCATCAGCCCGCCGGACCAGCGCGACAGCAAGAACATCAGCAAAATCATCGGTAGGGCAGCCGCACCGGTCGCGGTCGCCGAGTACTTCTGGATTTGTATAAAGTTCAAAGGGACTACAAAAAAGAAAATGCCCGTAGCGGCATAAAGGAATAGTGTCAGCAGATTTGCACCGCTAAAGCTCGCTGACCGGAACAGTTGTAGCGGAACCATCGGGTTGCTCGCACTCTTTTCGACGAATATAAAAGCGGTCAGCGCTGCGAGGCCCAAGATCAGGGTGCCAATTACGCGAGGATCCCTCCAACCGAGCGTGGCTGATTCAAGAAATCCGTAGACCAGTGCCGCCAGACCGAGGGTCACGGCCGTGGAACCCAACCAATCGATTCTGCCAGGATCAGGGCTGCGAGATTCCGGCACCTGCCACAATGAAATCACAACAACAAAAGCAGCCAGCGGAATATTGATAAAGAACACCCAATGCCAGGAAGCATGATCGATCAACCATCCTCCCAGAACCGGACCGAGAGCAGTGGTAATGGTTGTGAATCCGGCCCATGTCCCGATCGCTCTTCCGCGAGACTTCTCGTCGAAGGATGAGCTGATGATCGCGAGACTGCCTGGGACCATACAAGCGGCAGCGATGCCCTGAACCGAGCGCCAGACTAACAAACTCGTGATGCCGGACGATAGGCCGCAGCCGGCGGAAGCAATTGCGAAACCAACTACACCCCACAAAAAGATAGTCCGGCGGCCAAGGGAATCCCCCAGAGCGCCACCAATCAGAATTAAAGCAGAAAGGAATAACCCGTAGGATTCAATGACCCACTGCACTTGCGCCACATTCGCATGAAGGTTGGATTGGAGCGCAGGCAAAGCCACGTTAACAACCGTGCTATCGATGAACGCCATGCCCGAACCGAGAATTGTGGCGGCTAGCACCCACGGGCGCGATTTCTCCGCACATGCCACACCTGAAGCTCCGGCGCGGATTAGCGCATCATCACATGGCTGCTTCATATCGAGTCTGGATGCTTACGAATCGCGCAGGGATTCCAGCGTAGCGCAACTTAGATTCACTTCTGGGCTGGTGGGATGATTTTTGGGCCGCGAAGGGCTTGCGAGCCACTGCCGGCGCTATCGGGTTTCCAGATGCATCTAGAATCGCTCAATCCCAGGCGCGGACGGTGCCTAAGAACCTGGATGGCTACCAGCGACGGCAAAGGCTCCAGTTCTACTGCACTGCCTTCCACGAATCGTCGGAGGAAGAAACTTCGTTTGACAAGGCAGCGGTCCGCTCTCCGAGGTCTTTTTCGTACGCTTTGCCGTCCTGGCTGACGAAGAACGTCATTACGCCGGAGGACCGGTATTCCGCAGGGAACGCAACGATTGCGAAACCATCCGACCCCTGCAGCAGGATTCGATAGTAGTAACCGTGAAACGGCTGGGAGTGGCTCGCGGCCGGTGCACCGACGCCCGCCTGAGCCAAATAAGGGCCGATCGGACTTTTTGCCGCATCGGTTACAGTTTTCCAGTAGAGGCCATCGTGAGAGCTATCGCCGCTCATGAATTTCGCGGTATATCGATTTGCAGTCGCGTGGTATTCCTTTTCCGCGTCGACTAATGTCCGGCAGACTTCTACTGCCCTCATTTCGTTACCACCGATACGCCGGTAGCGGATCTCCTGTCGCCCCAGGTCTGCGTCGAAATACCAGGCTCCGTGATACTTGACCAGCGGAATCGGCATCGGCCAGTTCTCAGACCCAACGTATAGCGCGATCGTGTTATCCGGCTCTTTCACCAGGCGATGCATCTGCTCATATTTTTGCGCGAACATCTCCCTGTGTTTTTGCCGTTCGGCCGGATCGTCGCTCCAGTGGACGACCTCTTTGGCATCAGGTCCGAGAATCAGCAGCAAGTCAGCCTCGTCGTTCCGCTTGGCGGCGGCGTAGATCGCGGAGGCAGCCTCCTCGGGTTTCGAGAAAGCCCGCGCTTTTGGTTGCTCACTGGGAACGTACACACCGGCCGGTGCTGACTGCTGTGCCCCGGCAGCCACACATGCGAACGCAATAACGATCATCGCAATCGTAGACAGGTGAGCAGCCCTCTCACTTCGCTGCGCGAGATTTCTTATCAAGCCACGTGACATGCTTGTGCCCTTTCGTCTCAAAATGTAGACCGACACCCACAGCTGGCTACCGTCGTCCGCCGCCACCGCCGTGGAAGCCGCCGCCACCGAATCCGCCGCCATGGAATCCGCCGCCGGCGCTGCCCTGCCCACGCGCTGAAAACCCTCGGGATACGCCGCCGTGATTGATGCCGCTGAATGGCCCAGACCTTATTCCGGTGCCCTCACGGGGAGCTTCGTATCCACGGTAGCCGCCGCGATCACCCATCGATCCGCGATCTGGACGGCCGAAGCCGGATCGGCCACCGTAGTAGCCGCCGCGATCGAAAAATGCGGGCCCATGGGCATAATAAGGAGAGTGATTGTAGAAGACTCCGTAGTGGTGCCAGTCAACTCCCCACGCCCCCCATCCCCAACCGAATCCGAAGAACGGAGCAATCGGAAATCCGATTCCAAAATAAATTCCTGGTCCACCCCACCAGATACCAGGGACCTCAACCCAGTAAGGCCAGGGTGCGATGGGATAGCCGTAAACAATCCACGGATCGTAGGCTGGAACGTAGACCACGCCGGGATCGACTGGCGCCACGTCGATCCGTCCGTCATCGTCCTCAACATTCAACTGGGAGGTCGAATTGAGGTTGCCGGCTTTCTTCGCCTTCTTCCGCATTTCCTGTACGGCCTTCATCACATCTTCCTGCTGGTTGTAATAAGCGTCGCCCAGTTCCGACGTCCACCCCAGGTTCTTGCTGAGGTTGGCCAGGACGGACGGATATTGAACCAACGCTTTCACACTCGGATCCCAGTCTTGCTGATCGACCTGCTTACCCAAATCGGCGCTGCTCAGTCCGGGATGGGATTGAAGCCATGTCTCGGCGTCAGTCAATTGGGTGGGAAACGTGGATGCAGCGAGAACCTGCGCCACGAGCGCGTCAGGATACAGTGCGATTGGCGCTACGAGCCGCTCCAACTGCGCCTTTGAGAGATTGGCGTATGCCGCTTCGGCGGAATCGTCCGAGGAAGGAGGGGCGTTCTGACTCTGATCCGGCGCTTGTAATGCGTCGTCCTGCGATCCGGTGTCCTGAGCCAGCATGCGACCAGTTCCCAACGTTGCCACGAGAGCGATGACTAACCCCAGAAGGACTGCGATCCGCTTCAAGGAACTCTCACCTGTAATCGAAAACGATTTCATATCCATTGTGATTCCGTAAACGCTCTGAAGGTTTCAGAATTGTTGGTTAGTCTACTGAACGGCTTTCGCGGTGTCCTTACCAACGCCCTTTATGCCAACAGCAGTCTTCTCGCCGGCTTTTCGGTGTACTTCACGCTGACCTCCTCTCGTCTCCTGACCGTACTAATTAAGCCATTAGCCTGGGCCAAAATGCAATTAGACGATAGTATCGACCGTCTCTGGTATTAATTTTTTTCCATCAAGCGATCTTATCGGATGCACGATTCGCCTTTAAGCGATCTTATCGGATGCACGATTCGCATTTACTCGATCCGCCAATCGAGCCGCCGCGGAAATCGTGACCGCACGCCAGTTTCGAGCCTCAGATCGGGGCGGGCCGTCCATAAGCTCAGACTCCTCGAGCCAATCCTCTGCCGAGAGCTTTGCCTGCTCAGGCCCGTACGTGGCTTTCACCGCGGCCATGAAAGACGACAGTTCGCGCTCGGCCAGTTGCGTCTGCTCTTCGTAAATCTCATCGGAAAAAAAATCAGGCTCGTTCATCGGATTTGCTTGAACTGACGACGGTCAAGGAATACCCCAGACCGCAGCGGGAATCTATTGGACCAAGGTATCGATCTATACCAAAGATGGAGGTTGGAAAGTGGGCTTGAGATTAATGCTTTCGCGGGCGAGCCGCGCTCACCCGTGTTCGACAGACTGGCCTAGCTGACCGGAGCGCAGATTGATTGTTGGAATCGTTATGCTTTATTCGTTCCGATCTTCCGCTTTCGCGCAAAGCGTAGCACAAAAATGGACGAGTACCTTCCCCGAGAGGGATTACAGCGGGAATAGAGATTTCTACCTGTTGGACGTTTTGTCGCCAGGATTGGAGCGTCTTCTCGTTGAGCTTCCTCAATAACCCTGGACCACGAAGCATTCCCTTCATGAATGTTATGATTTTCAGGACCATTTATGACATCGCTCACTCAAGTAGTTCCTTCTCCCTCCCAACAAGCTCTGGCGCATGACCCGCTGCTGGACGACATTGGATACATGACGTGCATGACCCTGGTGCTGCTGGGAAATTACGCGCAGACCGGGCATCTCGGCGGGCCGCTCGGATACACACCGTACAATGTGGCGGCGCATCTGGTCGGGCCTGAGAACGGCGGGCTCCGTTACGATTACCGTCGCCCGAAGCATCCTTACTGTGACAAATTCATGCTCGCCGCCGGCCACTCGATCCCCACATGCTATGCGCTGTGGATGATCATGGGCCAGGCGTTGTATCGCAAACACCAGCAGACCGGCGATCCGCGTTATCACATGGACCCGCTGGTCGCGATGCTGCCGATCGACGCGCTCGGATTCCGGCGCGGCGCGGGTGCGCTGAAGACGCTGCTGCACGATACGGGGTTAGAAGACAATCCGCTGTTCGCGCAGGCGAAGGGGCGCGGCATTCGTGCGCTATCGGGACACGCCGAAAGCACTGACTGCACCAACGACGTGAATGGCGGACCATCGGGTATCGGCATCGCGACGGCCGCGGGCAAAGCGGCGTTCTGGGATGTGATGGGCGCGCCGGCCTCGCCGAAAGTGATTGCGCTGGAGGGCGAATTCGCGCTCACCGAAGGTCATGCGCAGGAGTTCAAGACGCAGGCGCTCGCGCTGCAAGTGGGCAAGCGCTTGCGCGTCATGATTTCCGACAACAATGCGGGCATCGACGATTGCCTGATTGGCGGCAAGATTGGCGGTGTGATCGCCTCGTGCTTCGATGGCTACGACATCGTGAGCCAGTGGACGTCATACGGATGGAACGTGTTTACGCTGACGAACGGCAACGATTACGGTCAAGTGGCGGCGGTGCTGAAAGCGATGGACGCAGTGGACCCGCACGACCGCCGCCCCATCGCCGCAATCGGCAAAACGATCAAGGGCTACTGGCCCACCGCGGTTGACGGAAAAATCCCCGGCTATGGCGGCGATCAATTGGTGAGTTACGCAAGCCATCCCTACGCTCTAAAGATGAACTCGGAATATTTTCTCGCGCTGGCCTCGACCTTCGAGAAGCAATTCGGCGTGGAGTTCGAAGGAATCCGCAAGGGTCCGGTCACCGACAATCGCGAGCGATTGATTCAATTCAAGACAAACATCGACATCGTAATGTCGCTGCTCGACCGCAATGGATTGGGCGATCGCCTCGTCGAGCGTCTCGTCGAAATCGGCGACACCGTGCGCGACGACGTGAAGCTGCGCATCTCGGCCTCGAGCGATCCTTTCCTCGACGACCGCCTGCGGGTTGCAGCGCTGCCGGAGGAGCCGCAGAAAATCTCAATTCACAATGCGATTTCCGGCGCGGAAAAGCAGGTTAGCATCTCGCTGTTCAAGAAACCGGGCGAGGTGGCGGGGGCGCGGCGCGGGATTTCGGAAATCATCAAGTGGATGAATTACGTCACCGAAGGACGGTTCTTCACAGTGGCCGCCGACCTTTCGGAGTCGATCAACGTGGAGCACGGCAGTTTGTGGGGACACTATAGTCCGACGGAAAATCCGCTGGGCACGCGCTTGAAAGCACCGATACAGGAAGCGGGCAATGTTTCCACCGCGATCGGCCTCGTGAGTCAGAGCGCTTCTGTCGATCCAGAAAAGTTCGCCGGCGTTTGGGCTTTAAGCGGTACCTATGGAGCGTTCACGCCGCTGATGTACACTCCGGCGCGGGTCTGGAGCCAACAAAATCAGGACAGCAAATTCCGCGTCGGTGTGCTCCACATTCTCACCGCACACTCCGGTCCTGAAACCGCGGCCGATGCCCGCACCCACTTCGGCATCTTCGCGCCGCAGGTGTGGAAGCTGTTTCCTCGCGGCCAAGTGATCAATTTGAGCTTTTGGGACTATAACGATGTCGCGCCCGGCTATTTCGCCGCGGCAGAGATCGCAGCGCGCGATCCGCACGTCGGGATCATCACGCTGGAGGTGGCGCGTCCTGACTTCCCGGTCGCCGATCGCACCCATTTCGCAGACACCGATCTGCGGGCTGCGGCAAAAGGCCTGTACGTGATCCGCGACTTCGCGCCCGGCAAGCCTCGCCACGGTTACGTCGTCGCGCAAGGATCGAGTTCCACCGTGAATCTTGTGAAAGTACTGCCGAAACTCGAAGCGGCGGGCGTGAACGTGAAGGTGATCGCGGCGATCAGCGAGGACTTGTTCGACCGCCAACCGCAGGCATATCGCGACTCTGTGTTGCCGCCTGAGGCTCGCTACGATCTGATGGTGGTATCCACGGGCACGCGCCGCATGTGGCCGCTGCACAACCTCGGTCCGTTGACGGATGAGTACTCACTTACGTCCGACTTCGATAATTCATGGAGAAGCGGCGGCCTCGAAGGGGAAGTGATCGCGGAGGCGCATCTGGATCCCGATTCGATTTTCGCGGGCGTCGAGCGATTCGCAAACGAACACGAGCGCCGCATTGGGGATCAAATTAGGACGATCAACGCAAAATGATCAGTTAGTCGAGTGGGCTCGTCCCCGCACATCGGTATCACGGTCGCGATCCGCAATAATGAGGCTGGTGCCTGGCAC
>JBAWAI010000314.1:0-16934 GCA_049589215.1 Terriglobales bacterium
CTATAAAGCGGCCGCGAAAGAGTAAACCAAAAGTTAAAGACCGGCTCCGAACTGGAGCCGGCCCCTTTCCGCAGTCCGTAGAAAAGACCCTCACGCGTCTGATCCTTGGCAGAGCACCCAGCATCACGGCAAGAGTCCAAACACGCCCACGCCCGTCTGCGTCCCTACATACACTTTCCCGTTGGCGATCATGGGTGTGATGTATTTATTGCCGTTGCCGAAGTGGTCGCGACCACCGGACGCCTGGTTCGAGTTGTAAAGCTCAACCGATAGATCATCTGCGTTGTAAGCGTGCAACACCGCCGGAGAAACATTCTCGGCCGCCCAAAGAATCAGATCCTTCTTCGTGCTTCCTGAAATGCTGGGTGTAGTGCCCGGATAACCGAACGTGTTGCCGGTTTTCGATTGCGGAGTCGAATTCAACTGCGCCATCGAATTGAATGAGAAGGCTTTGATGTTGTCGCCGACCGCGCCATAGTAGATCGCATTTCCGCTGAATGCCGGCGACGAAAAAACGGACCCCGCCAGCGCGCCCGATAATTCCTGATAAATCTGGCTGTTGTTATCTGGGTTGAACTTCCCCATGTTGTCGCGATTCGCCAGATAGATATTCGAATCCTTGCCCGCGCCCACCACCAGTTGATGCACCCCGCCGCTGGAATCCTTAACATTCGGAATAACCATGGCGCCGCCCGAACCGAGGTCCTCATCCGCATTCGACTCGGAGACCGTGTTGTACATATTGAAGTAGTCGGCGACGACGAGTTGCTTCTTCTTGATGGAGACTTTCACGATCGCATTGCCGTAATCGCCGTTGGTCGGAAACCCGCTGCCGGTTAACGTCGTATCGAATGTGCCATTCGCATCGAGGAAATAAATATTTCCACTGGAGTCGGCGGCGGGTCCGGCGCCGGCTGCCCAGATTGCGCCTTCATTACCGTTTGGCGTTACGTTCAGCACCCACTGCTGCGCGAGTGTAGCCTCGTTGTAGCCGATGATCCAGCCGGTGTAGGGGCGAGCATCGCAGTGCGACGCCCACGCCGTATAGATCGTGTGATCGACCAGCAGCAGCGCCGCTCGCTCCTTGTATTGCTTGGGGTCGAAGACGACGTAGCCGCCCTGGCTGTTATCGCCGGTGCCGGGATACTGCGCCGCGACATCGACCGGACCGCCGAATTGCTCGGCTCCAGTAGTCACGTCAAGCGCGTGCAGCCGCTGGTGATAGTTGCCGCTGGAATCCTTGCTCATCGCGACCAGATAGATGGTGCCGTGCGGGCCCGACGCCAAATCAATCACCGGCGTCGAGGTAATGCCGATCTCGGGCGTCACCTGGCCGCAGCCGCGATTGTCGGACGGCGATTCACCGGATCCCAAGGCTGTCACTTGCCAAAGCGAAGAACCGCTGTCGGCGTCGAACGCATAAACCGTATCGTTCTCGCTGACCACGAAGACCACGTTGTGCGCGCCGCCGCCAACCGTCAGATTGGGTGTGTACAAAGGTTCGGCGTCGACCAGCCCGTCGGTCGAGAGAATAAACAGCTTTCCGAATGCGCCCGCATTAACATTCTTGAGAGTGAGCGTGCTCTCGTTGGTGTTCCTGCCTGTCCGGTCATTGTCATTGTGCCAGGTGAGGACGCCTTTGAATGCTGGCGCTGCACTTGCAACAGTCTGGTAGCGGATCATGTACGTTGCCAAAGCGGCAAGAAAGAAAACGGCAAGAGTGAGCAGCGCAGGGAAGGTTCGCTTCATAAGGCACCTCATGGTCTGGAAGCCGCTATGGGCTTCGGAAGTTGGGCTCTGAAACGAAGACGCGCTTGATGATTCTAGCGCAAAAGAACTCGATGTGCCGGTCACGCCACCGACAATGTGAAATAGAAAACCGAGCCGTGCCCTAATTGGCTGGTTAGCCCCAGTCGTCCACCGTGCGCTTCGACAATCGCTTTGCAAATCGCCAGGCCCATCCCGGTGCCGTGCACTTGCACACGCTGGTTGCGCCCGCGATAGAACTTTTCGAAGACAAGCGATTGCTCGAAGTCGTCAATACCGGGCCCTCGATCGGCAATGCTGATGGTTAGCATGCCCGGTTTGTTGGTGATGGAGTCGCGGGCTTCGGCCGTGATTCGAATTGGAGCGCCCGCAGGAGAGTACTTGGCGGCATTTTCCAGAAGGTGTACCAGAACTTCCCTGATGTGCGCCGAATCCATACGCGCCGCGGGCAGGTCGGGCGGGATACGAACATCGACCGGATGCGACGCGAGCAGTTGCTTGAGTTCGTCGAGCGCCTCATCGAGAACAGGGCGAACCGGCGCGGCGGTGAAGGTAAACTCCACTTTATTGGCGTCGAGCTGCGCCATTTCCGCAGCCTCGCCGATCAGTCGATTGAGCCGGTCGCTCTCCTCGTTGATGATGGAGAGGAGTTCGCGCGTCTCGGCGGGCGAATGCGCCCCGGAGCCAAGCAATGAAGTTGCCGACGCTTTAATCGCCGTGAGCGGAGTGCGAAATTCGTGCGTGACCGAATCGAGCAGCACCGAGCGAAGCTGTTCGCTCTCGCGCGAGGCCTCCGCGCGGCTCAGCCGTTCAAACGCGTTCGCGCGTTCCACCGCAATGGCGACCAGGCTGCCGATCGCTTCCAGTGTTTCGCGTGAAAGATAAGACCCGGAGACGCCCATGCTGCCAACGACGCGTACTCCGACGCGCAGCGGCATGAAGGCAAGCTGCCCGGCGGCATCGAAGCGAGGCTCGCCGCGCAGAGTCACGAGTTGCAGATCATTGGATTCGAGGCCATCGATGGCCGGACCAGAGCGGTACACATCGGCGCGGCTGGAGAGCGCGATGGCGGCCGAGCGGACGCCAAACGATTCGACAATGAAGCGCGGAATCAGGTTGAGCAGCTCAGCCGCTTTCTCGCTCGATAGCAGCGACTGGCTGAAATCGTAAAGGCGCTCGAGTTCCTGGCGTCGTTGAACGGCCGTGCGCTGTCCCCGCTGCGCCCGCGCCGAGAGTTCGCTGGCGGCAACCGCAGTGACAAGGAAGGCGAAAAGCGCAATCCAGTTCTGCGGGTCGGCGATGGTGAGCGTCCCAATGGGCGGCAGAAAAAAGTAGTTGAACGCAAGCGTCCCGATGATCGACATGAAAACCGCATGCCGAATACCAAAAAAAGCGGATATGCCGAGGACACCTAACAGGAACGACAGCGCGACCGTGGTGGCATTGAGATGAAGCCAGCGGTAGCCGACCAGCGTGACCGCGCCGATCCAGAATGCCGCTATCAGATATCCGATGACGGGTCGAGCGGCAGATTTCACGAGGAGATTGTAACAGCGGGCCATCAACTGCGATCCCGTATGACCGCGGCAGCAACGCTCACTCGGCCTGCCAATCGACAAAGATCGAACTCTCGACGACAATAATCGCAATTGCAATCCCGATGACTAAAACTCCCGAACAGTGGCTTGAAGAAACAGCGCCGGTGGCAAAGAAGCGAGGAGTGTTCAAGCTCTTCCTCGGCTACGCTCCCGGAGTCGGCAAGACGCATACCATGCTGACCGAGGCAATCCGCCGGAAAAGCCGCGGCGAGGACGTTGTAATTGGGGTGATTGAAACGCACGGGCGGAAGGCCGTCGGAGAGTTGGTCAGCCAGCTTGAGATCGTCCCGCGAAAAGCCATCGAGTACAAGGGCGCGCAGTTTGAAGAGATGGATGTGGACGCGATCCTTGCCAGGCATCCGAGGGTTGCCCTGATAGACGAGCTGGCGCACACCAATATCGAAGGCAGCAAACACCGCAAGCGCTACGAGGACGTGTTCGAACTGCTCGATGCGGGAATCGATGTGCTATCGACGATGAATATTCAACACCTCGAGAGCGTGACGCCGACCGTGCAGGGCGTGACCGGAATCCAGGTGCGCGAGACCGTGCCGGACTGGGTGCTCCAGCGCGTCAACGAAGTGGTGATGATCGATCTGACGCCGGAGGCGCTGCAGAACCGGATGCGGCGCGGCGACGTCTATCCGCAGGAGCGGGTTGGGCGGGCGCTGGAGAATTTCTTTCGCGAGACCAACCTGATTGCCTTGCGCGAACTAGCCTTGCGGCAGGTGGCCCAGGCCGTTGACTTGAGTCTCGAGCAGCGTCGCGAGGTCCTCGAAAAAAATCGGACCGCCGTCTCCATCCGCGAGCGCATCGCGGTCTGCATCAGCTCGAACCCGGCGGCGCAGTATCTGATTGCTCGCGGCGCCCGCATGTCGCAGGCGATGAACGCTGAACTGTTTGTGGTCTATACCGACCTCGGTCAGGACGAGAGTGATGAAAATCAACGGACCCTGAGCGCGAACCTTCGCTTTGCCGAGAACGTGGGCGCGGCCATCGTTCGTCTGAAGGGGAAAAGTGTCGCCGAGGCTGTAGCCGAATTCGTCAACGAGAAGCACATCACGCAGGTTGTATTTGGCCGCTCCGCGACGCGGGGCTGGAAACGGTATTTTTATCTCACTGCGATTCACCAGTTCTTGCGCGATGCTCCGTCGGTCGATGTGCATATCGTCACCCAGGATAAAGGCTGATGCCGTTGCCGACGGAACACAAACACATTCTGGTGGTCGATGACGAGTCGCAGATCACGCGCGTGCTGCGGACTTCGCTTTCGAGCCACGGTTACGACATTCGCGCGGCCAATGATGGCGAAACCGCGCTCGAAATCATGAAAGACTGGACACCCGATCTCGTCATCACCGATCTGGCGATGCCGAACATGGATGGGCTGGAATTGTGCCGGCGGCTGCGCATGACCACGCAGGTCCCGATCATTGTTCTTTCCGTGCGCGGCGAAGAGCGAACGAAGGTCAAGGCGCTTGACGCGGGCGCGGACGACTATGTTACGAAACCCTTTGGAATGGAGGAACTGCTGGCTCGCGTGCGCGCCAACCTGCGGCGGCGGCGGGAAGAGACCTCAGAACCGGCGCTGATCGAAGTCGGCGATTTTCGCATCGACCCGGGAGCGCGCAGTGTTCTCGTCAAGGATCGTGCGGTTCGCCTCACCCCGAAAGAGTTTGACCTGCTCCTTTACCTTGCTCGCCACCCAGGTAAGGTGGTCACCCATCGAGCTCTGCTCGGCGCAGTCTGGGGTGGAGAGAGTACCGAGCAGGTGGAGTATCTCCGCGTCTTCGTCGGACAACTGCGGAAAAAACTGGAAGCGACGCCGGATTCTCCAAAGTACATTGTCACTGACCCCTGGGTAGGTTATCGCTTCGACCCGGGCGAATAGACCCGCGCAAACTTCCTGCCAAGGGAGACTCCGACCTGCGCTGGCTGATAACCTCAATTTCCTTCACGATCGTTTACGGTTTCTTTATTTTGAATTTACGCCCACTTTACGGTCCCTCAATTCAAATGCCCTATAGGCCAGTAGAAACGGCTGGCTGAAAGGGACAAGGTTATGTCGATTGAAGAAGTATCCGCGGAACGGTTTGCGCAATTATTTCATCACTATCATCAGGTACTGGGCGACGACTCCAGAAGCGCAGCGCGCCTGCGCACGCGAGATGAGTGGGCGAATGTTCCGCCTTCCGAAAAGAATCGATTGATTGCGGCGTGCCGGCTCGCGCTTCTCGAAGTCGAGGTCGTTCCGAGCGATAGCGAGTCCAGACGATATTTCGCGAAGCCCGGCGAGGCTGAGTGGGGCTGCTGATCGCCGCCTTCAAGGCCGCGGCACCGGCGGTTGGATTCTTTACAACTTCTTTAGGAATTCCTTACCGCTCCTTTACGGGCGCGCCTGTCTAATCACTTCCGGTAAACACTGATCCGGCGAACACAGCGCCACGGCGTATGTGCGCCTGTTCGCGTGTGCGCCGGCGAGCTTTTCTTCTCAGGTTGTTTCCGCCCTGTGACGGATGGCCGCAACGAAAAATGCGAACGAGCTTAAGGGCCAAGCCCCTCGAAATCCGCGAAAGAAAGTGCAGAACTATTTTCTATGACTTTGCAACCACGCAGCGAGAAATTCAGCCCAAATCAACGGGTCACAAAGACGGAAAAACAAATACAGAGCGCCGCGGTCGTTCTGGCCGCCGCTATGCTGTTTTCGATTGCAGCCGCATATCCGTTGTCTGCGCAGGAGGCAGCCGCTCCCTCGGCACCCGGTAATAACTCGGCGCAAACGATTTCTACCGAGCTCGCAAAACAAGTCGAGGCCCTGACCCAGCGGGTCGAACAACTCGAACAGCAACTGAAGCAACACGAGGCCGCGGAACAGCCGTCCACGGTAGTACAGTCGGCAAAAGCGATCACACCGGTGCAGATGCTCGTCCAACCCGCCGCGCCGATTGCCGTCGCCGCGCAGGATCAACCTTCCGCCGCGCCGCCTGACAAAGCCGCAAAGATTGTCCCGTTTTCCGACTGGGATTGGACCTGGCTGAATGGCAACCCGCGCAACAAAGACACGGCGTTTGACTCGAAATTCTTTACGCCTGAGATTCGTGCCGACGTTACTTATAACTATGACTTCAATAAGCCAATCGACAATTCGATCGGCGGGTCAAGCGAAATATTCCGCGCTAATGAGATTCAGCTCGAGCAACTCGGACTGGGCGGCGATTTCCACTACGACAACGTCCGCGCGAGGTTCATGACCCAGTATGGAATGTACTCCGCAACCACGCCGCGCAACGATCCGAGTCCCGCCAAGGGCCAATGGGACCTCTATACCGCGGATCGCTACCTCGCCGAAGCATACGGCGGCTACCACATTGACGCATTAAACGGAATCAATGTTGACGCCGGAATCTTCCTGTCCTACATCGGCCTGTTCAGTTATTACAACTTCGATAACTGGGCTTACCAGCCATCTTATGTCTCCTCCAACACGCCGTGGTTTTTCGAGGGGCTGCGAGTTCAGATTTTCCCCAATCCCCACTTGAAGATCGAGCCGTGGTTCATCAATGGCTGGCAATCATATGGCTCGGCCAATTCGAGGAAGGGGCTTGGCGGCCAGATCAAGTGGACGCCGCGGCCCTGGGTGAACATCATCTCCAACAATTACGGCCTCGGTCATGACGACCTCTACATCCCGAACCGCGGCCGCGTCCACACCGATGACAGCATCGAGATCAAGTATTTTGACAAGCCGGGCCAGACCATCGACAAAATGGCCTTCTCCTTCACCGGCGATATGGGCTGCGAATTTGGTCCAAGTACAGTTACCTCGGGTGGAACATATTTGCAGGGCGTGGGCTGCCACGGTGACACTCGAGACCCGAAGTCCGTCGGCGGAGACCATTTTGGGCCGGGAATCAATCCTAAGCAGAGCTTCATCGGCTTCATGCTCTATGACCGTACATGGTTCAAGAAAGATACTTATGGCCTGACGATTGGTGGTGGCATCATCAATAATCCCGGCCGCTATCTGGTCCTCGATCCACCTATCAACGGAGAGACTGCCGCGTCGGCTGCCATTAATGCACCTTATTTCGCTGGTAATCCTTCCGATCCTTTCAAGGCCTGGGATATGTCGCTCACTTACGATTACATGCCCAGGCAATGGCTTACCTTCCGGTGGGAGTATGACTACCGCCATGCGAATGTACCCTATTGGACCGGCCGTGGCGGAATTACTCCCCCCGGCGCTGGAGGAGTGCCCTACACCAATAATGGATATCCTCAGTACTATGCCTGCAACGATGGGAATTCATCGATGGCACTGTCGCTCAGCGCGGCCCAAACCGCATGTGGAGCGCAGGGTAGCAGCGTGTGGTTCCCCGACTTGCGCCGCGATCAATCGATGATCGATATCGATATCATGGTCAAGTTCTAAGTCATGTGCGCTTTAAGTTACAAGCGTCTGTCATACGACGCCACTGTGCATTTGGAGGTAGAGAGTTGTCAGACCTGATCTTTGTCGTCGTCACAATCGCATTCTTTGTGTTGTCGCTGGGCTATGTGCACTTTTGCGATCGCATTCATTGAAGAGACAGAATTGAGGATACAGAATTGAGGATGATGCTATGAACACTCAATCGGCCGTCATGCTGGTCATCTGCGCAGGCTTGATGGTCTACCTGCTCTACGCGTTGTTGAAGCCGGAGAAATTCTGAAATGACGGCTAATGGCTGGCTACAGATCGTGTTGTTTCTGGCGGTGATACTTGCCATCACCAAGCCGCTGGGGCTGTTCATGGCCAAGGTGTTCGGCGGCGAGCGCACGTTTCTCGATCCGGTCCTCCGCCCGGTCGAGCGCCTGCTCTACCGGGTCACCGGAGTCGATGAAACGCACGAGATGCGCTGGACTGAATACGCAATCACAATGCTCCTCTTCAGCGGCGCTTCGATGCTGCTGCTCTATCTCATCCAGCGCCTGCAATATTTTCTACCCTGGAATCCGCGTCAGTTTCCAGCTGTGCTGCCTGTCCTGGCCTTCAATACGGCAGCGTCGTTCACAACGAATACGAACTGGCAGAACTACTCGGGCGAGAGCACCATGAGCTACTTCACGCAAATGGCCGGTCTCGCTTATCACAACTTTGCATCGGCAGCGGTCGGCATAGCATTGGCGATCGCCTTTGTTCGTGGCATTGCGCGCAAAGAAAAAGAAACGATCGGCAACTTCTGGGTCGACATGACTCGAGCAAATCTCTGGATACTATTGCCCCTTTGCATCGTTTATGCCCTTGTTTTAGTTTCGCAAGGGACCATACAGAACCTTAAGCAGTACGACAGGGCAAAGTTAGTCGAGCCGCAACAGGTTCAAAGACTTGGCCCGGACGGCAAGCCTGTGATAGGCGAGGACGGCAAGCCACTTATGGATACCGTAACCGACCAGGTCATCGCGCAGGGCCCGGTGGCATCGCAGGAAGCCATAAAGATGCTGGGCACGAACGGTGGCGGCTTTTTTGGAGCTAATAGCGCGCATCCATTCGAGAATCCGACGCCACTTAGTAACTACTTGCAGATCATTTCAATCTTTGCGATTCCGGCAGGACTTACTTACACGCTTGGCAAAATGACAGGCTCGCCGCGTCACGGCTGGGCTGTATGGGCTGCCATGGCAATCCTGTTTGCCGGCGGGGTCGCGACCGCCTATTGGGCCGAAGCCAACGGCAATCCGCTATTGCACGGCGTCGATCAGAAAATCAGCGCTTCGCAGCCCGGCGGCAACATGGAAGGCAAAGATGTGCGCTTTGGAATCGCCGACTCCGCACTGTTCGCCACGGTAACTACCGATGCAAGCTGCGGGGCCATCAACGCGCAGCACGATTCCTTCACACCGCTCGGCGGCATGGTCCCGCTCGTTAATATTATGCTCAGCGAAACCGTTTTCGGCGGAGTGGGCGCCGGCCTCTACGGCATTCTCATATATGTCATCTTATCCGTGTTCATTGCCGGACTTATGGTTGGCCGAACCCCAGAGTATCTCGGAAAGAAGGTTGAAGCGTACGACGTGAAAATGGCAATGCTCGTGACGCTTGTCTTTCCGCTCATCATACTGGCATTAACAGGCATCTCAGCGGTCGAAGGATTTGGCACCTCTAGCATTAGTAATGCGGGGCCGCACGGACTTACCCAGATCCTGTATGCCTTTACCTCCATGGCGGGCAACAACGGGTCGGCATTCGGCGGATTGAACGGAAACACGCTCTGGTACAACACCTCAGGCGCAATAACAATGCTGATCGGGCGCTTCTTCATGATCATTCCCATGCTGGCCATTGCCGGCAACCTGGCGAAAAAGAAAGCCGTGCCTCCATCGGCTGGAACATTTCCACTGACGACGCCATTGTTTTCTGTCCTGCTGGTTTCTGTGATCGTGATCGTGGGCGCGCTTACGTTTTTCCCGGCTCTTAGCCTTGGGCCGGTGCTTGAACACTTATTGATGATGGCGGGCAAGACTTTCTAAAGGACTTATGGCAGAGCAGAAAAGCAAGAGTTTGTGGGACGCGAAGATCATTCGCCGCGCGCTCGTCGACGCGTTGGTCAAGCTCGATCCGCGCACCATGATGAAGAATCCTGTGATGTTCGTCGTCGAGGTCGGCAGCGTGGTCACGTCCCTGCTACTGATTGGCGACAAGAGAAACTTTGCCTTCAACCTCCAGATCACGCTCTGGCTCTGGTTTACGGTGCTGTTTGCGAATTTTGCCGAAGCCATGGCCGAGGGGCGCGGCAAGGCGCAGGCTGACACTCTGCGCAAGGCGCGCTCGGAAACCGTGGCACGGCGTCTGCGCGCGGATGGCACGATCGAGTCGGTGCCGAGCGCGAAGCTGCGCTCATGCGACGTAGTCATGGTCACCGCGGGCGAATTCATTCCCGGCGATGGCGAAGTCATCGAGGGCGTCGCGTCGGTCGACGAGTCTGCGATCACCGGCGAGTCGGCGCCCGTAATTCGCGAGTCCGGAGGCGACCGTTCGGCCGTCACCGGCGGCACGCGCGTCCTCTCCGATCAGATCAAGGTGCGCATTACTTCAAATCCCGGCGAAACATTCCTCGACCGCATGATCGCGCTCGTCGAAGGCGCTGAGCGGCAGAAGACTCCGAATGAAATCGCCCTCAATATTTTGCTCGCGGGTCTGACCATCATTTTTCTTCTGGCAGTGGTTACGCTGCAGCCCTTTGCCATCTACTCGGGATCGCCGCAAACCGTGTTTGTCCTCGTCTCGTTGCTCGTGTGCCTGATCCCGACGACCATCGGCGGCCTGCTTTCCGCGATTGGCATCGCCGGCATGGACCGATTGGTGCAGCACAACGTCCTCGCCATGTCAGGACGCGCGGTGGAGGCAGCCGGAGATGTCAACACGCTGCTGCTCGACAAGACGGGCACCATCACGCTCGGCAATCGGCAGGCAGCCGAATTTATTCCCGCGCCCGGAATCACCGAGGCCGAGATGGCCGATGCCGCGCAGCTTTCCTCGCTCGCCGACGAAACTCCCGAGGGTCGCTCGATCGTCGTCCTGGCGAAAGAGCGCTATGGACTCCGCGGGCGCGAACTCGCCGCTCATGAAGCCGTTTTCGTGCCTTTTACGGCGCAGACGCGTATGTCGGGTGTGAACTTGGACGGCCGCGAGATTCGCAAAGGCGCGGTCGATTCGATTTCGAAATATCTGAATCAGTTTGGCACTTCGCTGCCCCGCGAAATTCAAGCCAGCGTCGAGCAGATTGCAGGTTCCGGCGGAACGCCGCTGATCGTCGCCGAAAATCAGCGCGCCCTCGGCGTCATTTATCTCAAAGACATCGTCAAAGGTGGAATGAGCGACCGCTTCAATCAACTGCGCGCCATGGGAATCAAGACGGTCATGATCACGGGCGATAATCCACTGACTGCCGCGGCCATCGCGCGCGAGGCGGGCGTCGACGACTTCCTGGCCGAGGCGACTCCGAAAGATAAGATGGACCTGATCCGGCGCGAGCAATCTCAGGGAAAGCTGGTGGCGATGACGGGCGACGGCACCAACGACGCCCCCGCGCTCGCGCAGGCCGACGTCGGGGTGGCCATGAACACCGGCACGCAAGCCGCGAAAGAGGCCGGCAACATGGTGGACCTCGATTCGAATCCAACCAAGCTCATTGAAGTGGTGGCGATCGGCAAACAACTCCTCATGACGCGCGGCGCGTTAACAACTTTCTCAATCGCGAACGATGTCGCCAAATATTTTGCGATCATACCGGCCATGTTCGCCGGAACGTTCCCCGTGCTGAACGCGCTCAACATCATGCACCTCGGAACCCCGCAATCGGCGGTGCTTTCGGCGGTTATCTTCAACGCGCTGATTATTGTTGCGCTCATTCCACTGGCGCTGCGGGGAGTGAAATACCATCCCATGAGCGCCGAGGCCCTGCTGCGGAAGAACCTGTTCGTCTATGGTTTTGGCGGCCTGATCGTTCCGTTCATTGGCATCAAGTTGATTGACATGCTGATCACCGGTATCAAACTCGTTTAGCGAATCGGGATCGGCGGAAGAAAATCACGAAGAGAGTTACAAAAACGGTCACAAGGAAAGTTAAGAACAAAAGACATGAAGAAGCATCTGCTCAACGCTGTCCTGATGACCGTTACGACAACCGTCCTGCTGGGGATTTTATATCCTCTGCTCGTGACCGGACTGGCGCGCGTGTTGTTTCCCTCCCAGGCCAACGGCGAATTGATCAGGCGAAACGGAGTCCTCGTTGGCTCCCGATTAATCGGTCAGCCATTTACCGGGCCCCGATACTTTCATTCAAGGCCGTCGGCGGCCGGCGCGGCCGGCTACGATGCCACAGCCTCTTCGGGCTCGAACCTCGGCCCCACGAATGCCCAGTTGATCACGCGCGTCGATGGCGATGTCGCCCGCGTGCAAGCGGAGAATCCCGGCGTTCCCGTCCCGGTTGATCTGGTGACAACGTCGGCATCCGGACTCGATCCCGATATCACTCCCGCGGCCGCCAAGTTTCAAATCCGGCGCGTGGCGCTCGAACGCAAAGTCTCCGCGGCCGAGATTGAAAAACTGGTGTCGGAGCACACCGCGAATCGGCAATGGGGATTCCTGGGCGAAGCTCGCGTAAACGTGCTCGAACTGAATCTGGCGCTGGATGAGCGTTTCCCGCTGGCGGCGAAACCGTCGACGACTCATTGATCCAGCCCGATCTAGCGCGTCCCGGCAATCACCCGCAGCGCGCCAGCGGCAATCGAAATATCGGCGGGCGTCTCGCACACAAACTCTCCATCGGCATAAATCTCCAGCGGGGTCTCCGTCTCCACGCGCGCCCGCTCCGCCTTCGAGTATCGAACGTTGGGCGAGACCAGATGCCGGCCAAAATAAACCGTTGGAAACATACAAAATAGTTTGAAGGGATTCATGGTCGAGATGCGGCAAATGTCGAGCAGGCCATCGGCCATATCAGCCTGCGGCGCAATGCGCATGCCGTCGCCGTAAAACTGCGTGTTGGCAAACGCGGCCAATAAGCTGAGTCGTGACTCAGTGTCATGCTGCTCACCGCGGCGATTCCAGGATGTAATTCGCATCGGATACGCCGGCAATTTAAGTAGCGCAGGCACCAGCGCGAGCGCGTATCCGCCGTGACCGCGCAGCCAGCGCGGCATCTGGTTGGCGCGCCGCGCCGCGATAGAGTCGAGTCCGCAGCCAGCCACGCAACAAAAGTAATTCGCGATTTCCGGAGACGCGACGGAGCGGATGACGCCCAAGTCGATGGCTCGAGGCTGAAGCTTCCCCAATTCGAACGCGCGCCAAACGCGCAGCGAATCGCGAATCGAAAGCAAGTTCAGAGCGCGGGCAAAATCGTTGCCGCTCCCGGACGGAACAACCAGCATGGGAAGCTGCAGCCGCACCAGCGCCGGAAGATGCCGATGGATAGTCCCGTCGCCGCCGAAGATGACTACCGCGTCAGCATCGCCTGCTGACGCCGGCAGCCCCTCGGTCCATGTCGTTGCGGAGCCGGCCTGCAATCGGTCAAGGTCGGACGGCGAAGTTCCCAATCCAAAGATCGCGGCTGCGCGCATGATCACGGCGTCACGCTTGGCGCGCCGGGCGTCGCCTGCTCTCGGAGACCCGGCGCAGGCAGCCAGCTTACTTCAGGCACTTGTCCATGAATTGCACCTCGTCATTCTTCATCTTGTCATGTTCGGCGCGGTCAACGTACACCATGTGGCCGGAATTGTAAGTTGAGAACGAGATGCTTTCACGACTCTTCGCGTCCAGGTTCAAGTGGTCAACCGTCCAGTTGGCCGCAGCGAAGGGCGTGGCCAAATCGTAGTAGCCCTCCATCACCAGCACCTTCATGTATGGATTTTTGATAATGGCCGAGCGCAGGTCATCGGCTGTACTCGGAAAACCCTGCCCCGGATTGCCCCAGTCCCATTGTTGAAACGCGGGCTGATCGTAAGCGAACACGCGATAGGGCGTGTCGACTTTGTAATTGAGTTCGGTGCGCAGGTAATTATTGAAGGCCTGGGTATACGGTGGCAGGATCGCCGCGCTCGTCGGATCGAAAAAGCGGTCGCCCGGATTGGGGCTGGTGAAGCGGCCGTCGAGGCGGCCGGTGATCCGCTTTTGATCAAGCAGTAATTCGCGCATGAACGTGGGCACGTCGATGCGCATATCGTTCGCCTCAATAACTTCCGGACGCAGGCCGATGTAGCGCGACAATTGCTCGACAATCTTTCGGTGGTCGTCAGCGCTCAACGCATCGCCTCTGCCGAGTGCAACCGCATAGTCGTTCAGCGACCAGCGCACCACTTCGTCGCGCGTCTTGTCGATGTTCGAAGTGAGGTCAGCCGAAAGCTTGTGATGATACGCCGCGATCATGCTGAACGATGGAACCAGCAGGAAGTACGGCAGATCGTTCGACCCATTCCATTGCAACGTCGCGAAGTCGACCGCCGTTGACAGCAGAGTGACGCCGTTGAACGCGATTCCGTGATCGGCAAGATAGCCGGAGAGTCCGGCCGCGCGCGTAGTTCCATAGCTCTCGCCGAACAAAAACAACGGAGAGCCCCAGCGCTCATATCGCGAAAGATAGAGCCGGATGAATTCTCCGAACGCTTGCACGTCGCCTTTTAATCCGAGAAACTTCTTGGTAAGTTCCGCATTGGCGGCGCGCGAGTAGCCGGTCGCCATTGCGTCGACCAGCACGATGTCGCTGCGGTCGAGCAGCGTGTCGGGGTTGTCTTCCACGCGATAAGGTGCCGCGGGCATGAAGCCGTTCGCTTGCAGAACCACGCGCTTGGGACCGAGTGCTCCCATGTGCAGCCACACCGAGGCCGATCCTGGACCGCCATTGAAGGCGAACGTCAGCGGGCGCTTGGCCGCATCTTGGCCGTCAAGCGTGTAGGCGACGAAGAACATCTCCGCCTCGATCTTGCCATCGGCCCTCTTCAGCGGAAGCCGTCCGGTGGTCGCAGTATAGGCGAGCGCCTTGCCGTTCACGGTCATCGTGTGATGCGTGACGACCGGCGGGACCTCGCTCACATCAAAATGTTCTTCTTTGTCGGTGGCCTCTTCGGATTTCGCCGGCTCCGCCGCCTTGCCGCTCTCCGAAGGCTTTTCAGTATTGGCCGCCGCCGGTTCTTTTTTTGCTTTGTCTTGATTCTTATGTGCGGCGGCTTGTTTCGCGCTATCGGGCGTGTCCGACGATTGGTTTTGCTGGGCCACGGCCAGTGAAATTGTCAAAACTGCAAAAAGAAGGACTGTCAAAATCTTCATGCCATTCTCCAGGAAAAGTCGCAGAGCATCATAGCAGCAGAATCCGGCGTCGGGTACGCCCGCGAGCGAAATTCGTCGAGATTTGCGTGCTTTGCACGGCTCACGCGCTCGAACCGAAGCCCATCGCGCAACTGACAACACTCAACAATTTGTGCGCCTGTTGCTTGCCGCCAGCGCGACTCTTACGTGCCGCCCATTCCGCGATAGCTGCCGAAGACATCACTTTGCGAGATAACGCCTTCCAATTTGCGAAAGTCGGCCCGGCTCACCACCGGCACGAGCGGCCACCGGTCTACATGACGAAGCGCCATTTCCAACGGATGGTCAGGATGCAGGTAAGGAATTTGGCGGCTGGCTAGCACCGAACCAAGCGTCAAACTCCCCTTGCCCTCCTTCACCATCGTTTCGAGTTCTCGCGCCGTAATGCTGCTCCAGCCGGTCGGATCCAGCCGAACCAACATCGGACCCGCCGACTTCCCGTCCACTTGTTGCAGGATGCGATCAAGACTCTCCGACGCGCTCAGAATATTGCCGGGCGACTGCATAGCATCCTCAACATGCAGGATGTTCTCTTCTCTTTGTTCCTCCATGGAAGGCAAGTCGAGGCCATCCTGGCGCGTCAACGCGTCAAAGATTGCGACCGGTTGCAACGTCCGCGAGATGAAATAGGCAAATGTATTCGCGACCATCACCGGCACAATGATCGAGTAGTTCCCGCTGACTTCAAGCACCATGAAAACTGACGTCATCGGAGCGCGCAGAAATCCTGCGAAGAGCACACCCATTCCAACCAGCGCGTAAGTCCCGGGCGAGACCGTGAGGTGGGGAAACAAAACGTGCTCCGCGCCACCGACCGACGCGCCCAGCATCGCGCCGATGAACAAAGTGGGCGCGAACATGCCTCCCGGCGTTCCGCTCGAAAACGACACCAGGGTAGCAATGATTTTGAGGCCCGCGAGAATGGCAAGCATTTGCCACGTAAATTGGCCATGCATCGCCTGATCCATGTACTCGTAGCCAGCTCCCATCACCTGGGGATAGCCCATCACGGCAATAAGCCCTATCAGCAAGCCCGCGACCGCCGGCTGAAAGTATTGCGTCCACGCCGGCAACGCTCTCGAACGAAGTCGAAGATTCGCGATGCCGCTCGCAAATGCGACCGAGGCCAATCCTCCGATCACACCCAGGATGCAATACGCAATCAACTCCGAAGGCCGCTTAAGCTCCACGGCCGGAATCCGAAACAGCGGTTCCGACCCTAGGAACCAGCGCATCACCACAACGCTCGACACCGCCGAGAGCACCACCGACCCGAGGATGCCCGCGGTCCAACGGCCAATGACCTCTTCGATCACGAACAGCACGGCCGAGATCGGCGCGTTGAAGGCCGCCGCGAGTCCCGCCGCCGCGCCGACCGGAGCAATCAGCCGCATGCGGTCTCGCGACAGTCGCATTCGCCGTCCGAGTGCAGACGCAAGTCCGGCGCCGATTTGCAGCGATGGATCTTCCGGGCCTAAAGAGTGCCCCGATCCGATTGCCAAAGCCGCTGTGATGAACTTGCCGATCGCCGTCCGAAAAGGAATATAGCCGTTGTAGATGTATAGCGCGGCTTTGGTTTGGTTGACGCCACTCCCCCTTGCCAGCGGGAAGACGTGAATGACCAAAACCGCAACCAGTAGCCCGGCGAGAGTCGGCGCCAGAATCAGGCGCCACGCCGAAGGCGAAACCCCTGACCCAAGGAAATGAATTCGGCACCATTCAATGGC
>JBAWAI010000315.1:0-5586 GCA_049589215.1 Terriglobales bacterium
CCCCAAACCCGCGGTTCAGCTGTAGTTGTTGCAACGCTATTACACCAAGAACCACAGCAGTTCTCAGTTGGCGAAATCGCATTGATCCGGATCGGCGAATTCTTAATGGACAAGAACGTCCGGGTACTACTCACCCGGCGGCCTCGGAGTTGCTGAAGACAAGAAAAAGGCCACCGTCGCCGGTGCCCCTAACTTTTCTCGAAGAACGGTTGTTAGCTAGTTACTATCGCCGCCCGCCCGCTTCCACGAAATCAAGTCGCCGATCGTCGTACTCTTCGAAGAAGACGACGCCGGGTGCTTGTAGGACTCCACTTCCTGGCGCGAGGCTTCTTCGCCGACCGCCTTGATGCTCAGGCCGACCTTCTTCTTTTCCTGACTCATCTTGATGAGTCCTTAGATTTCGGGGAGTGGCTGAACAGCTATTTTTCTTCTGCAAGGTGTTTGTTTGACAGGTGCCGGAGCACCTCTGTGGCAACTGCATCAGGCGCCTCCCGATGCGGAAAGTGGCCGATGCCATCCAAAAGCACACGCCGGTAGCTGCTCGTGAAATACGCCTCAAGGCCCTCCGATTCACTTGGTGGATCGCAGAAATCCGAGCCTCCCTGGATCATGAGCGTAGGAGTCGACAGCGCTTCAAGCTCCTGAAGCTTCCGCTGAAGCGAGTCGTAGCGGGAATCCCAAGCTTCACCTTTGAGCCAACGAGACCGGTACGCGTTTGCCGTAATGTTGACCCAATCTGGATTGGAAAAGCTCTCGGCGGTCTCGCGGAACTCGGTTTCGTCCATCCAACCCGTTGGGCTCCAAGTCTCCCACTGTATTCGCGCGAACCCGATCCGGTCGTCATGGACCTTTTTCAGTCCGCCATCGACACATAGGAACCACTGGTACCAAAACCGTCTTGACTGTTCAAACGAAGGAATCTTGAAGAGGGCTCTTGGCTGGTACGCGAGTGCTAAAGCGCTCACGGTCGTGATCCGTTCGGGGAACAAGGCTGCAAGAGTGTAGGCGACTCTGGCTCCCCAGTCGTGCCCGACGACGGCGAAACGATCGATCCCGAGGCTGTCAACGAGATCGATTGCATCCTGCGCGAGGGCAACGCCGGCGCCGACGCGAGGCGTTTCATCATGCAGAAACTTCGTAGGACCAGTACCACGAAGATACGGAGCAATAGTATGCCAGCCCTCGGCATGTAACCGCTGAGCTATTGCTCTCCAGCCACGCGGCGCATCCGGCCATCCGTGAAGCAAAAGTACCAAGGGACCGCTTTGAGGGCCTCCCTCTTCGTAGGCAATCTCCAGGAGCTCCGTTCGGACTGTTTTCATAGTTTTCCTCCGGACCATTACAGACTCTACTTATCGAGGCAGGTACATACCGCGGTACGACTGGCTGTCAGCTTCGGATGCTGAAAACAAGAAAAAGGCCACCCTTGCCGGTGGCCTTAACTTTTCCGCGAAAAACGGTCGTCAGCTAGTTGCTATCGCCGCCCGCCCGTTTCCATGAGATCAGGTCGCCGATCGTCGAACTGGTTGACGAGGACGATGCCGGATGCTTGTAGTGCTCCACTTCCTGGCGTGAGGCTTCTTCACCGACCGCCTTGATGCTCAGGCCGACTTTTTTCTCTTCCTGATTCATCTTGATGATCTTGAAGTCGAATTCAGCGCCGGGCTCAAGGTGCATCGGCTGTCCGTTGGCGTCGACGGCTTCGGAGTTGTGGCAGAGGCCTTCGATGCCCTGGGCAATTTCCACGAAGGCGCCAAAGGTAGCTACGCGCAGAACCTTGCCGTGGACGATGTCACCTACGCGATGCTGGGCGAAGAACGACTCCCAAACGTCGGGCTGCATCTGCTTAACGCCGAGCGAGAGCCGGCGCTTGTCAGGCTCGATGGCCAAGATCACCGCTTTAACGCGGTCACCTTTCTTCAGAACTTCGGAAGGATGTTTGACGCGTGTGGTCCAGCTCAGATTGCTGACGTGCACCAAACCGTCGATGCCGTCTTCGATTTCGATGAAGGCGCCAAATTCGGTCAGATTGCGAACACGTCCTTCGACTGTTGCGCCGACTGGATACTTGTCGTGGAGCGTGTCCCAGGGATTCGAGGCGAGCTGCCGCATGCCGAGCGAAATGCGTCGCTCGGTCGGGTTCACGCTGATGACAACGCAGTCCACTTCATCGCCGACATTAACGAGCTTCGACGGATGCTTCATGCGCTTTGACCACGTCATCTCGGAGACATGGACAAGGCCTTCGATGCCCTGCTCAAGTTCGACGAATGCGCCGTAATCGGTGACGCTGATGACGCGTCCATGAACGTGCGCTCCGACCGGGTAACGGTGCTCGGCATCGAGCCATGGATCGGGTGTGAGCTGTTTGAAGCCAAGCGACACGCGCTGCTTATCTTTGTCGTACTTGAGGACCTTCACCTGAATCTGGTCGCCGACGTTGACGAGGTCACGCGGGTGAGTGAGGCGGCCCCACGACATGTCAGTGATGTGGAGCAAGCCGTCGATGCCGCCCATATCCACGAACGCGCCGTACTCGGTGAGGTTCTTGACGATGCCGGTCAGCACCGCGCCTTCTTCCAGGTGCTCGAGGGTTTTGCCGCGCTTTTCGGTCTGTTCTTCTTCGAGAAGTTGCTTGCGGGAAACGACGATGTTGCCGCGCTTCTTGTTGAGCTTGATAACGGCGACTTCGATCGTCTGGCCCTTCATGCCGTCGAGATTGCGGATGGGCCGCAGGTCGACCTGCGAACCGGGCAGGAAGGCGTGGGCGCCGTTGATGTCAATTGTCAGGCCGCCCTTGATACGCTCGACCACGACGCCCTTGATCGGCTTCTTCTCATTGTGAGCGCGCTCGATGTCATCCCATGCGCGCAGCCGTTGCGCCTTCTGGTGCGAGAGCTTGGGATAACCGTCTTCGGTCTCGCCCTTCTCCCGCATCACGTCGATCTCGTCGCCGGGCTTGAACCTCGGCTGGCCTTCGTGATCGAGGACCTCCGCGAGAGGCAGCATCCCCTCAGATTTGGCGCCGATATCCACGACGACATGGGTGCCGGTCAACTTGACCACCGTTCCCTTGATCACGTGGTCGTCGCCGACCGACTCTTCCGTCTCGCTCGTGTAATTTTCGAGGGCCGCGGCGAAGTCGTCGCTGGCGGCCTGGGCTGGAGGGTCGGGCGTATGGGCTGGGGCTGCGTTTGTCACAGCGTCTGAGGCGGAAGCTTGCGTTTCCGCGGAAGAAGGTTGTACGGTCTCGGGCGCGTCGAGGACGGCCGATCCGCCGTTGTGCGATTCATGTTCAGGAGTCATGGTTTCGAGGGTGGAATCACTGTTGCGAATGGTCTTGTCGTCGTACAAAGTCATAGCCTCTATGCCGTGCACGCATGTGCGCGACGATTGCGGGACGGTGTGTAGCGGACTGCTGGCGTGGTCTTCAGGTTGCGTTGAGGCCGCCCTGGCGGACGACCCTAGTACAATCCCAGCTGCCGGAACGTCGAATCGAACCCGCGTCCAATGGGGACTCTTCGACTATAGCAATCGCTTTGGAAGGGTGTCAAACGTGATTCCGGACATGTCCGGAAATTTAACCGGGGAGTCACAGACCGCGTGTATTGACCCGCGGGTTGCTGGTCGACGGACTCGCTCCTGGCAAACCCGTCGAGGACCCTCGACCTCGCGGTTGTGAGCCGATTTCTGCTACCCTCCCACGCATGGATTATCTTTGGACTCCGTGGCGCTATGCCTATGTGAGCGGCGCTGAGCCGGCGACAGGCTGCATCTTCTGCGAGGCTCCGAAGCAAAGTGATGAGAAGGCGCGCATTGTCCACCGCGGGAAGCATTGCTTCATCATTCTCAATACGTATCCTTACACGAACGGGCACGTGATGGTCGTGCCTTACGCGCACCTCGACGAACTGCAGAAGCTTCCTGTTGAAGCGGCGAACGAGATGATGGCTCTGACTCAGCACATGGAAGGCGTGCTGCGGTCGCTCTATCGACCCGATGGCTTGAACCTCGGCATGAATATTGGCAAGGCCGCAGGCGCCGGCGTCGCGGGCCACATTCACATGCATGTGCTGCCGCGCTGGGTGGCAGACGCAAACTTTATGAGCGTCGTCGGTGAGACGCGCGTGCTGCCGGAGTCGCTTGCAGTGACCTGGACTCGGATTCGCGGAGCGCTGGGAAATGCATAATGTTAAAGAATTGCCGACTCGGAGGCGAAGAATGAAGACGATCCCGATGCGACTGACAATCGCTGTAATGGCACTCGGCACTTTAACTGGATTTGCCTTGGCACAGGCGCCCGCGGCTGCTCCTGCACCCGTCTATCTGAAGTGCGGCGCGCTGTTCGACGGCAAGTCCGACCAGGCGCGGCAGAATGTCATTATTGCGGTTGATGGCGAGACTATTCACGAAGTTGGGAGTGCCTCAGCCTCCGGGCAGGTCATCGATCTTTCTCGTGAAACCTGCCTCCCGGGCCTGATCGATACGCACACCCATGTTCTTTTGCAGGGCGACATCACCGCGGCGGACTATGACGAACAACTTCTGAAGGAATCGCCGGAGTATCGCACCATTATTGCGACTGTGAACGCGCGACGCGCGCTGATGTATGGTTTCACCACCATTCGCGACCTCGAAACTGAAGGCGCTGGCTACGCCGATGTTGATGTGAAGAAGGCCATCAACAACGGGATCATCCCCGGCCCCCGAATGCAGGTCGCGACGCGCGCGATGGATGTCACCGGGGCGTACCCATTGCTGGGCTACGCGCCCAATGTGGTCGTGCCGCATGGTGTACAGATCGTCGACGGAGTCGAGGACGGACGCAAGGCTGTGCGCGAGCAGATCAGCCACGGCGCCGACTGGATAAAGATCTATTCGGATCGCAGTTATTTCGTCAGGCCCGACGGCGTGCTCGACGATATCCCCACGTTCACCATGGATGAACTAAAGGCCATCGTCGACGAGGCCCACCGCGAACGTCACAAAGTTGCGTCGCATGCCATGGCAATTCACGGCGTGCACAACTCAGTGGAAGCTGGAGTCGACACGGTCGAACATGGCTACTACATTGCCGACGATGACTTGAAAACCATGGCGAGCCGGGGCATCTGGTACGTGCCGACGATCTATGTCGGCGATTACGTTGCGCGCGGACGCGCGGCAGCGGGCGCCCCCGTCTGGGTGCAGATGCTCTCGATCCACGAGGACACGTTTCGACGCGCGTTAAAGGCGGGAGTGAAGATCGCTTTCGGCACCGACGCCGGAGGGTTTGACTGGAAGGTCGATCCGGCCAAGGAATTCGCTTATCTCGTGAAATGGGGCATGACACCCGCACAGGCAATCCACACCGCAACATCGTCAGCCGCCGAGCTTCTCGATATGCGGGATAGAGTTGGAACCATCGAGCCCGGCAAGCTCGCCGATATCGTGGCCGTGACGGGCGATCCGCTGAAGGACATTACGGTGCTTGAACACGTCGATTTCGTGATGAAGGGCGGAGTCGTCTACAAACAGCCGTAACCCCTGGGCGCCGGGAAACTCGACTTCTTCTCCGCCAATTCGCACGAACGCGGATCATTGATC
>JBAWAI010000316.1:0-2023 GCA_049589215.1 Terriglobales bacterium
GCCTTGCATTATAGCGAGGCTTTTCGTTTTCCGCAAGCAATCAATGACTTAGCGATGTCTAGCGGACCGAACATCGCCGCAAAGCCTTACTGCAGCTTGATTTCGACGTCCACACCAGCCGGCAGATCGAGCTTCATCAGTGCGTCGACGGTCTTGTCCGTCGGGTCAACGATGTCCATCAGGCGTTGGTGGGTACGGATTTCGAGCTGGTCGCGCGACGTCTTGTTGACGTGCGGCGAACGCAGGATGTCGAAACGCTGAATGCGGGTCGGCAGGGGCACCGGACCACGAACGATTGCGCCAGTCCGCTTCGCCGTGTCGACGATCTCAGCTGCCGATTGATCGATCAGGCGATAGTCGAAAGCTTTCAGACGAATGCGGATTTTCTGGTTCTGCATGACGATTCCTTGGAAAGAGCGAGGCGATATTGCATCGCCAAATATAAAAAGAGCGTAGGGTCGGACACGCGCTGAGGGCGGGCGCCCGACCCCGGGCACCATCTACTGCAAATTACTGCAACCGCGAACCCTCGATTTTACTCGAGAATCTTGGCAACGACACCTGCACCGACGGTACGGCCACCTTCACGGATAGCGAAGCGCAGACCTTCTTCCATCGCGATCGGGTTGATCAGCTTCACCGTGATCGACACGTTGTCGCCCGGCATGACCATTTCCTTGTCCTTCGGCAGCTCGATCGAGCCCGTCACGTCCGTCGTACGGAAGTAGAACTGCGGACGATAGTTGTTGAAGAACGGCGTGTGGCGGCCGCCTTCGTCCTTGCTCAGCACGTACACTTCTGCCGTGAAGTGCGTGTGCGGGTTGATCGAACCCGGCTTCGCCAGAACCTGGCCACGCTCCACGTCTTCACGCTTCGTGCCGCGCAGCAGGATACCCACGTTGTCGCCTGCCTGACCCTGGTCCAGCAGCTTGCGGAACATTTCCACGCCCGTGCAGGTCGTCTTCACCGTCGGCTTGATACCGACAATCTCGATTTCCTCGCCGACCTTCACGACACCGCGCTCAACGCGGCCCGTCACCACCGTGCCACGACCCGAGATCGAGAATACGTCTTCCACCGGCATCAGGAACGCACCGTCAACTGCGCGCTCCGGCGTCGGGATGTACGTGTCCAGCGCGTCGGCCAGGTTCATGATCGCCACTTCACCCAGCTCGCCCTTGTCGCCTTCCAGCGCCAGCTTGGCCGAACCCTTGATGATCGGCGTGTCGTCGCCCGGGAAGTCGTACTTCGACAGAAGTTCGCGAACTTCCATCTCGACGAGTTCCAGCAGCTCAGCGTCGTCCACCATGTCGCACTTGTTCAGGAACACGATGATGTACGGAACGCCAACCTGACGCGCCAGCAGGATGTGCTCACGCGTTTGCGGCATCGGGCCGTCAGCGGCCGAGCACACCAGGATTGCGCCGTCCATCTGCGCTGCGCCCGTGATCATGTTCTTCACATAGTCAGCGTGGCCCGGGCAGTCAACGTGCGCGTAGTGGCGGTTAGCCGTTTCGTACTCGACGTGCGCCGTGTTGATCGTGATGCCGCGCGCCTTTTCTTCCGGCGCCGCGTCGATCTGGTCATACGCCTTCGCTTCGCCGCCGAACTTCGCGGTCAGCACCGTCGTGATCGCTGCCGTCAGCGTGGTCTTGCCGTGGTCAACGTGACCGATCGTGCCGACGTTCACGTGCGGCTTGGTCCGCTCAAACTTACCCTTGGCCATTTTCGACTCCTAAGAGGATTTATCCGTACGTTGCGCCGCGCGCAAACAATCACCGAGTACTTCTGGTGCCCATGGGCAGGATCGAACTGCCGACCTCTCCCTTACCAAGGGAGTGCTCTACCACTGAGCCACATGGGCGCTACATCTTCGTTACTGGAGCGGGTGAAGGGAATCGAACCCTCGTCGTAAGCTTGGAAGGCTTCTGCTCTACCATTGAGCTACACCCGCAACCTTCAAACAGAGCCAATCCCGCGCGCGAACCGTTGGTGGAGGGGGAAGGATTCGAACCTTCGTAGA
>JBAWAI010000317.1:0-5784 GCA_049589215.1 Terriglobales bacterium
GGGCTACAGTGGGCTAATAGGGGGGCTCGCGTCGCCGCGGGCCTCATCTTTTTCTGCTTTAGGAGCGGCAATCCCTGAGCGATCAGCTTTTTAACTTTGCGGCGGCGGATTCGTCGAGCATCCACAGCAGTCGACCGTTTGTGGGTTGGACTTGCTGGGCGGGCAGCGGCGGCGTCGGTTTGCCTTCGAGAACTTCGCGGACCATCTCCGCTTTGTCTGATCCGCTAGCCAGGAAAATTACCTCGCCTGCATTATTCAAGACAGGAAATGTGAAGCTGATGCGGTCGGTTTTGAATTTTTCTACCCGGTTGGCGATGACCAGCTTTGAGGCTTCTTTGAGGCCTTCTGAGTCGGGAAAGAGCGAAGCGGTGTGTCCGTCGGGGCCGAGGCCGAGGAAGATGAGGTCGAAGCGGGGGAATTGGTTCGGCTTGAGTTCGAAGAATTTCCTTAGCTGCGCTTCATAGTCTGCGGCTGCGGCTGCGACGTCAGGATTCTCGGCTTTGACTCTGAAGACATTTTGCGCCGGGATCGCCACTTTTGAGAACAGAGACTCGTTGACCATCCGATAGTTGCTCTCAGGATCTGTGGGCGGAACGTGGCGCTCGTCTCCGAAGAAGAAGTAGGTGCGGGCCCAGGGAAAATCGGCGTAGCTCGAGGCGAGCAGGGAATAGAGACTGCGGGGAGTCGAGCCTCCTGAGAGCGCCACCGCGAAGCGGCCCAGTGCGCCGATTGCCTGCCGGCCGACGCGGGCAAATTCTTCGGCGGCGGCGTGGAAGAGGTCGGCGGCGGTGGTGGCAACCTCGATGGTGCGAGTCAGGGGCATGGGGTAATTCTAAATTGTGGAGCTGGGTAATTTTGTAATTGGGAAAGCTTTCTTTGGAACACCGAGCTTCAAATACCCGATTACCCAATTCTTCGTCTAGTTTTCAAAGTCTCTCCAGCGGCGGCCGTCGCGCTCCATTAATTCTTCTGATTCTTTCGGGCCCCAGGTGCCCGAGGCGTAGTTGGGGAAATTTCTAGGCGGGAGAGCCTTCCAGACATCGAGCACGGGATTGACGATGCTCCAGCCGGCTTCGACCATGTCGGCGCGCTGGAACAGCGTGGCGTCGCCAATCATGCAATCGTGCAACAGGCGCTCGTAGCCCGTCGAGGGAGTCTGGCCGAAATAGTCGGCATAGGCGAAATCCATATTGACCTCGCCGAGCTGCATGGCTGGTCCGGGAGTCTTAGCGGCGAAGCGAAGCGAGATGCCTTCTTCCGGCTGAATGTGAAGCACGAGCTGGTTGGGCATCATGTTTTCAACCGGCGTTTCGCGAAAGAGCTGAAAGGGCGCGCGGCGAAATTGAATGACGACGTGCGTATTGCGGCCGGCCAGACGCTTGCCGGTGCGAAGATAGAAGGGAACTCCCGCCCAGCGCCAGTTGTCGATCAGGAGTCGCATGGCGACGAAAGTTTCGGTGCGCGAGTCGGGCGGAACGCCTTCCTCGGAGCGATAGGCGGGCACATGCCGGTTGTCGATGACGCCTTCGCCGTATTGTCCGCGCACGGTTCTGGTGAGCACTTCTTCATTGCTGAAAGGCTGGATAGCATGCAGGATTTTGGCCTGCTCGTCGCGGACCGCATTTGCCTCGAATGAAATGGGCGGCTCCATGGCAGTGAGGGTGATGAGCTGCATGATGTGATTGGGCACCATGTCGCGGAGCGCACCGGCATTGTCGTAGTAGCCGCCGCGGGATTCGACGCCGACAGTTTCGACGACGGAGATTTGCACGTGGTCGATGTAGCGGCGATTCCAAATCGGCTCGAAGATTCCGTTGGCGAAGCGGAGCGCCAAAATGTTCTGGACAGTCTCTTTGCCGAGATAATGATCGATGCGGTAGATCTGCTGTTCGCTGGCAACTTTGAGCAGCTGCTGGTTGAGAGCCTTGGCGGACTCGAGATCGTGGCCAAAAGGCTTTTCGACGATTACGCGGCGCCAGTGGCCGTTTTCTTCGTGCATGAGGCCGACCTTGGAGAGGCGCTCGACGATGTCGCCGAAAAAGTTCGGGGCGGTAGCCATATAGAAGAAATAGTTGCCGTGCTTGCCGTGATCATCGTCGACCTTCGAGAGTACGTCTTTGAGATGTGTGTAGGTGTTTTGGTCGTCAAAATCGCCGGAGATGTAGTGGATTCGCTGGACGAAGTCATCCCAGATTTTGGCGTCGATGGGGACGTCGGCGAATTTCTTGAAGTCTTCGGTCGCCTTCTTGCGCGCGTCTTCGTCGCTCATCGGGCTGCGGCCGAGGCCAACGATGGCGAAATCGGGCGCCAGCAGTTGCTGGCTGGCCAGATTGTAAAGAGCCGGGATGAGCTTGCGGCGCGTTAGGTCGCCGGAGAAACCGAAGATGACCATGATGCAGGGATCGGCGACGCGAGCGGTGCGGGGCTTGGTCGGAGCGGACTGTACGTCGGCGAAGATCATAAGTTCCTCTGAAGTCTTATAAGAGTTGCGCGGCTGGCTCGTTGAGGCAGGCCAGCCGCGATCCAATTCAATTTTTTCCCGATGGCGGCGTCAATTCAATGTGGCCGCCGAATTTCTGCCGCATGGCGGAGAGCATCTTATCGGCGAAAGTGTGCTCCTGGCGCGAGCGGAAACGGGCGTAAAGCGCGGCCGTCAGCACCTCTGCAGGAACCGCCTCCTCGATCGCCGCATTGATGGTCCAGCGGCCTTCGCCGGAATCCTGCACGAAACCGCTGTATTCGGTCAGCGCGGGATTTTCGACCAGCGCCATTGCAGTCAGATCGAGCAGCCACGAACTGATGACGCTGCCACGGCGCCAGACCTCAGCGATGTCAGGCAGGTTGAGATCGTAGCGAATATTGGCAGGAAGATCTTTGCTGATGGCATTTTTGAAAATGTCGAAGCCCTCGGCATAGGCCTGCATGATTCCGTATTCGATTCCGTTGTGGACCATTTTGACGAAGTGCCCGGAACCGCTAGGCCCGCAGTGAATGTAGCCATCTTCGGCGGTCGAGCCGGCGGCCGTGCGCTTGTCGAAGCCGGGAGTGCGCGAAATGTCGCCGTGGCCGGGAGCCAGCGTCTTAAAGATCGGGTCGAGGCGCTGGACGGCCTCCTTCGGGCCGCCGATCATCATGCAATATCCACGGTCGAGTCCCCAGACGCCGCCGCTGGTGCCGACGTCGACGTAGTGAATGCCTTTTGAGGCGCACATTTCAGCGCGGCGGACGTCGTCTTTGAAGAAGCTGTTGCCGCCGTCGATGATGGTGTCGCCTTTCTCCATGCGGGCGAGGAGTGTTTGCACGGTTTTTTCGGTCGCGTCGCCAGAGGGAACCATGACCCAGGCGGCACGCGGCGCTGTGAGTTTTGTGACGAGATCATCGAGCGAGGTGGAAGCTACGGCGCCTTCTCCGGCGAGTTCTTTGACGGCGTCGGGGCTGAGGTCGGATACGACCAGTTGATGACCGCCGCGCATGAGGCGGCGCGTCATATTGGCGCCCATGCGTCCGAGACCTACCATTGCGAGTTGCATTGCCTCTCCTTAAATGCCGATCATTGCTTTCTACCTCTGTGCCGAACCGTGGATCCCGCCTTCGGTCCGGAACCCGCCAGCCTACGCCGCGAGCAATCTGACCCCGCTGTGGTTCGCGCCTCGAAACCCGCGTTTGCCGGCTGTAGCTATGGCTGCATCAATTCCGCCAGCTGCTTCAATCCGGCTTTTACGTCGCTGCCAATATGTACGCGCAGGGCGCGGCGATTGCGCTCGGCGAGTACGGCGAAGTCGCCTCGGGCCTGGGCCGCTTTTACTACTCCAAATGTGTATTTCTGCTGGGGGACCGGCAAGTCAATTGCGTCGTCGCAGGTAATTTGCAGGAAGACTCCACTGTTGGGGCCGCCTTTATAAGCCTGACCGGTGGAGTGCAGGAAGCGCGGTCCGAAGCCGAGACAGGTTGCCACATGCTTCCGATTACGTACATTCAAGCGGATACCTTGCAGCAGCGCTTCGTGCTCCGCGTTCATCTCAACGTAGGCGAGAACGGCAAAGTAATCATTGGCGCCGAGTCGTGCGAGGTGGGCGCGTAGATAGCCTTTGAGAGAACGATCGGATCCCGCGGCTTGAGCAAGGGCCGCTGCGTTCTTCGGATCGGTGAAAAGTTTGAAGCCGGCCTCATCGATGATCGGCTGCTCTACGGGCAGCGAGCCTTTGGCTTCGTATTCGGAGGTCAGTTTTTTGGTTTCGATTTTGCTGGCCTCAACGTCGGGCTGGTTAAAGGCGTTGATTCCAATGATGGAGCCCGCGACGGCGGTGGCAATCTCCCAGCGGAAAAATTCCTGGCCCAGATTGTAGATGTCGGGGAGGATAATGCGAACTACGGGCTGGCCGGCTTTTTCGAGCGCCACGACTTTGGCGTCTTGCTCGGAGTCGGCCTCAGATTCGAGACGAATGTAGGCGAAGACGCGGTCGTTGCCGTAGACATCGGGCGACCCGACCGTTTCACGATCGACCGGGATGATGCCCTTGCCGATCTTGCCAGTGGATTCGGCGATCAATTGCTCGAGCCATGCGCCGAGGTCGTGAATGCCCGGCGACGTTATAAGCGTGATCTTATCGCGGCCTTGGGTCGCAGCAGTACCGAGGATAATGCCGAGCATCGCGCCCGGATTGTCAGCAACGGGAACAGCGGCGACGCAGGACTCGACCATCTCTTTTGTGCGGTCGAGAAATTTCTTGACGTCCACGCCCATCGCTGCGGCGGGAGCCATGCCGAAATTGGAGAGCGCAGAGTAGCGGCCACCGATGGAGGGCAGTCCGTAAAAAATGCGGCGGAAGCGATCGCGCTCGGCGACGCCTTGCATTTTGGAGCCGGGGTCAGTGATGGCGATGAAGTGGCTCGCGGCTTTGTCGCCGACGACCTGCTGCATGCGCTCGAAGAAATATTGCTTGTAGATGTTAGGTTCAAGGGTGCTACCGGATTTACTGGAGACGAAGAAGAGAGTCTTCGCGAGGTCGACCTTCTCTTCGGTGTGCTTGATCTCGGCCGGGTCGGTGGAGTCAAGAATGTGCAGGCGCGGAAAGCCGGCAGCCTGCGGGAAGGTGAGCGCGAAGACTTCGGGACAGAGGCTGGAGCCTCCCATGCCGAGCAGAAGAATGTCAGAGAAGCCAGCCGCCTTTACATCGGCTGCCAGATCGTTCAGCTTCGAAACGTTGGCCAGTTGATCGTCGACGATATTCAGCCAGCCCAGCCATGAACACTCGTCAGTATTGGTCCAGAGCGAGGCGTCGTGCTGCCAGAGGCGCCTTACTTTTCCCTGCGCGCGCCAGTCGTCAAGGTTTTTTTTTACGGCGTCGTTCAGAGTTGCGGGCAGCTTTGCCGATTGCGCGTTGACCGGCGGAGTAGCCGGGCGATGAGTATTTTTCTCGACTGCTTCGAGGAGCTTGTCGAAGGCGTCGGCGAAGAGTTTGACGCCATCCGCGGTGAGCTTGTCAGTGACTTCTTTCATCGAGATGGCGGCAGCGGCGAGGTCGGACATGGTTTTGCGGGCGCCATCGACGTCTTCGGTGAGGCTCTGTCGCGGCTTGCCATGATCGCGGAACGCTTCGAGCGTGGCGGGCGGAAGCGTGTCTACCGTTTCAGGCCCGATGAGTTCTTCGACGTAAATTACGTCGCGATAATTTTTGTTTTTAGTGCTGGTGCTGGCCCAGAGAACGCGCTGGGTTTGAGCGCCTTTTGCGGCTAACGCTTTCCAGCGCGGGGAAAAGAAGATGCTTTCGTAGGCTTCGTAGG
>JBAWAI010000318.1:0-28979 GCA_049589215.1 Terriglobales bacterium
TTCGAGTATTTGCGCCTACGCCAGCGATCGCCCGCGAACGAGCGACGACTGGCGACTGACGACTAACGACTGACGACCGGCGACCAGCGAGTGACGACCGACTACTAATTCCATGCATTCCACTACCGACGACCGCAATTGGCTGACCTGGCTGGTCAAAGTGCGCATGCTGATTTTGATGGTGCTGCTCGTCATCGAGCTGGCCGTCATACGGCTGACGCCGAGTCCGGTGCCGGTGGTGCCGTTCCTGACGGGAATGGTGCTGTGGTTCGTGGTGTCGCTGTTTTTTCTTTTTCTGGTGACGGTCTGGAACGAGACCGGGCTGCAGGCGAAGCTGCAGGTGCTGGCCGACATCGCGATGGTCACGCTGGTGGTGCAGCTGACCGGAGGGATCGAGAGCTCACTCAATTTTCTTTACCCGCTGGTGATCGTGGTGGCGGCCATGCTGCTGCCGCGGGGCTGGGCATATCTGAGCGCGGCGCTGGCGTTCATCTTTTTTGCGGCGGTGCTGGAACTTGGATTTTACGGGGCGATCCCGTCGTATTCGAGCGGACATCCGAAGCTGAAGGCGCTGCAGGTGGTGATCCTCGTCAACCTGTTTGCGTATTTTGCCATCGCCTACCTGGCCGGCCTGCTGATGACCAAGCTGCGGCAGGTGGATGTGCAGCTCAAGAACGCGAGCGGCGCGCTCGAAAACCTGCAGGCGCTGCACGAGAACATCGTGCAGTCGATGAGCGGGGGCGTGATCACGACCGGTCCGGACGGGCGCATCACGCTGGTGAACCGGGCGGCGCAGCATCTGCTGGAGATTTCGGACGAGGAATTGCGCGGCCGTTCGGTGGGCGAACTGTTTCAGGATCCATTGCCGAGTTTCGGAGTGCGGGGCGGCGCGGAGGTGCGCTACACGACCGCCAAGGGCTTCCGCAAAACTTTTCGGGTGTCGGTCTCCGCGCTTAACGACCGGGGCGACGCGGGATTTGTTTATACCTTTGACGACCTGACGGAAGTGCGGCGGCTGGAGAGGGAAGTGCGCATGCAGGACCGGCTGGCGGCGGTGGGACGGCTGGCTGCGGCCATCGCGCACGAGATCCGGAACCCGCTGACGTCGATTGCCGGTTCGGTGAGCATGCTGTCGGACGCGCCCGCGCTGAGCGCCGAAGAACGCCATCTTCTGCAGATCGTGATCCGCGAGTCGGAGCGGCTGAACAGCATCATTACAGATTTTCTCGCCTACTCGCGCGGCAAGCAGTATCGCTTCGAGCGGGTGAACCTGATTCCGCTGCTTGAGGACACGCTGACCTTGATCGAGCACCGGCTGCTGGCGGAGGATGCGAACATCCGCGTGGAGCGGCGCTTTCAGACGCCAGAGGCTTGGGCGCTGGCGGATGGCGACAAGATCAAGCAGGTGTTCTGGAATTTCTCCGAGAACGCGGTGCGGGCGATGAACAAAACGGGCGGCAAACTTTCGGTCTCGCTGGTGGGACGGGACCAGGACTGGGAGATTAACTTCGCCGATACCGGACCTGGCATTCAGGCGCAGCAGGCGGAAAAGATATTCGAGCCCTTCCAGTCGAGTTTTGAAGGGGGCACGGGGCTTGGGCTCGCGATTGTTTACCAGATCGTGCAGGCGCACGAGGGGAAGGTGTGGGCGCGGTCGGAAGCGGGCAAGGGCGCGAGCTTTGTGCTGCGGCTGCGGCGCATGGAGCGGGCGGAAGCCGGTCCGGCGCAAGAGGGGACAATGACTCTCGGCGCGGGATTTGGCGCGGATTTGAATTCGGCCGAGGCGGCAAGCGCGGGCGCGGGAGGTGCGAAGCGTGGGTAGCATTCTCGTCTGCGACGACGAACGCTCGATCTGCGAACTGCTGGATATTGCGCTGCGCCGCGACGGCCACAAGGTGGAAACGGTGACGGGCGGAGAGGCCGCACGTCGCAAGATCGACAGCGCGCTCTTCGACGTGATCGTGACCGACATCAAGATGCCGGGCGTGGGCGGAGTGGAAGTGCTGAGACATGCGCACCAGGTTTCGCCGGAGACGGCGGTGATTCTGATGACGGCGGTCGACGACTATGAAGCCGCGGTGGAAGCGGTGAAGGCGGGGGGAGCGACGGATTACATCCGCAAGAGTCCGGGGCTGGTGGACGAAGTGAAGCTCGCGATCGCGCGCTCGCTGACGAAGGTCTCACTGAGCCGGCAGAACTTTGCGCTGCGGCGGGATGCGGCGGCGCGCAACTCGCTCGACAACATGATCGGGATCAGCCCGGCGATCGAGAAACTGAAGCAGACGATTCGCACAGTTGCGACCACGAGCAGCACGATCCTGGTGTATGGCGAGAGCGGAACGGGCAAGGAATTAGTGGCGCGCGCGGTGCACACCTGCTCGCCGCGCGACGCGCAAACGTTTGTTTCGGTGAACTGCGGCGCGTTTCCGGAGACGCTGCTTGAGAGCGAACTGTTCGGCTACGTCAAGGGCGCGTTTACGGGAGCGAGCCAGAACCGGCGCGGGTTGTTCGAAGTGGCGGATCAGGGGACGATTTTTCTGGACGAGATCGGCGAGATGACGATGCCGATGCAGGTGAAGCTGCTGCGCGTGCTGCAGGAGCGGACGGTGCGTCCGGTGGGCGGCACGAGCGAGATTGCGGTGGATGTGCGGGTGATCGCGGCGACTAACCGCAACCTTGACCGGCAGGTCAGCGAGGGCACGTTTCGCGAGGACCTTTATTACCGGCTGAACGTGATTCCGATCCGGGTGCCGAGCCTGCGCGAGCGGCGCGAGGACATTCCGCTGCTGGCGAATCATTTTCTGAAAAAATATGCGCCGGGCGCGGGCAAGAGCATTCATGCGATGGCTCCGGCGTCGCTCGAAACATTGAACGGATACGACTGGCCGGGCAACGTGCGGCAGCTGGAAAACACCGTGGAACGCGCGGTGGCCATGGAGACGAGCGGCGAATTGCACGTCGAAGTGCCGGCGGAGCGGCCCAAGGCGCGGGCGGTAGCGGCGGGCGCGGAGACGGCGTTTCCGGTTGCAACGGGATCGGTTCTGCCCGAGGGCCAGAACATGGAGAACTATGTCGCGCACATCGAGCGGTCGCTATTGCAATCGGCGCTCGGCCAGACGAGCGGCGTGCAGGTGAAGGCGGCGGAGTTGCTGGGCATTTCGTATCGATCGTTTCGACATTTGATGAAGAAGTACGATTTGTAGGAGTGGGCTGGTTTTTCCTGTTGAATTGCCGGTCCCCGAGTCCGGTAGTCGCGAGGACGCGGGAGAGGGCGGTTCGACCACGACGAGCCTACTTGCGAAAGCATTGGGGCTCGTTCTCACTGCACTCCTCCCCGGAATCGTTGATCCAGACCGACTCCTGAATGTGGGCCTTGGCGGGATCCGAGAAATTGATTTCGACATAGTCGCTTTCACCGCAACGATCATAGCTTTCGAGGATGGCGAAGCCGGCGACGTGCTTGACTCCCTTGAACTGAAACTGCGCGAAGTACTCGCCTTCCCGCAGAGGCTCTACAAAAAAGTGTCCATGGACGTCGGTCCGGGTGCTCTTCACTAATGCTCCACAACACTTCTGGTTGCCATCCGGCACGAAAATGGAAAGCGACTCCTGCATGATTCGCTTTCCGCGAACCTTCGCTTGTCCGGCAAAGCAATCAATGGGTGTGAAGCCGTCCGAGTCGTATTTCTGCGCTTTTGCCAGGCGAGCCTGCATATCCTGGGCTGACTGCGCGAGACCCGGCATCGCCAACAATCCCACAAGCAAGACGAAGAAGCACTTCATGTGAGTCAAATTACGCCTGTCGGCGCACTGTATCCAGTTAACTGTTGAGATTTTGGTCGGGGCGCGCGGATTTGAACCGCGGACCCCCTGCGCCCAAGGCAGGTGCGCTACCAGGCTGCGCTACGCCCCGACTGGGTTGATTATAAATGAAGGAAGAACGTGACCTTGGCGGCACTCCCCGAATGTGCCGTGGGTGTGGGCGGCGGGATGGGGATATAATTCTTAGGCGAAAGTCATGTCTAATGCACGCTATGCGCTGGTGAGCTATGTACGCAGTCCAGTGGGGGAATTCGTGGAGAAGCTTCGCCAGGAGCTGCATCCGACGATGGCCCACATGCCCGCGCACCTGACGATTCTGCCGCCGCGCGAGCTATCGGGAACGGAAACGGCGGCGCGGGAATTTCTGGAGGACGCTTGCAGCCATGTGATTCCGTTTGACGTGGCGCTGGGGGACGTTGAAAGCTTTCTGCCCACGACGCCGACGGTTTTCATTCAGGTGAAGCGGGCGGCCTACCGGATGCGCGAGTTGCACGACCAGCTGGGATTGAAGATGCTGTGTTGCAACGAGAGCTGGCCGTATATTCCGCACATGACGATCGTGAAAACGGAACTGGATGAAGAGGCGCAGCGGGTGCTGACGGTGGCGCGGGAGCGCTGGAGGGAGTTCCGCGGCAAGCGCGAGGTACATTTGGATGAGCTAATGTTTGTGCGGGAGAGCGACGGACACTGGCAGGATTTGGCGCCTGTGCCCTTGGGACGCGGCCAATTGTCATCGAAGTCTTAGAACCCTCTTTTCAAACCACCAGCAAACCCCCTGAAAACCCTGAATTGACGGGCGTTTTGCGGCCTCGGAAGTGCATGTACTTCTCCGTGGTTGCCAAGACGAATCGCCGGATTACCATAGATTTACGGGCTCGAAATCAGCGCCGGATCCCAGGCTGCGGGTTGATCTGAAAACGGTCGATTATAGAAGGTTGACCGAAAAAGATTTGGAAGAGTGCATATGCAAATTGGGGTTTATGGATCCGGCTATCTAGCCACCGTCATTTCTGCCTGTCTGGCCGACTTCGGCACGCCCGTGTGCTGCTGCCACGCGGACGGCACGCAGATCATGGAAATTGCCAAGGGCAATACTCCTTTCTACGAAAAGAATCTTCAGGAAGTGATCCGGCGAAACGTGCGCTCGGGGCGTCTGGCGTATTCGACCGATCCGGAAGATCTGGCGCACAAGGCGCAGGTGATTTTTCTGGCGGAGGATTCCGCTGAAGGGCTGCAAGACATTGCGGTGCGGCTGGCGCGGGCGGCGGGACGTTTTCAAGTGCTGTCAGTGGTGACGCCGGTGCGGGTGGGTTCGACCACGCAGATTGAAAAGGCGCTGCGGGCGGGCGGGCTGAAGAGCCTGCTGGTGTGCCAGCCGATGTTCTTCACGAACGGCTGCGCGGTGGAAGATTTCAACTGGCCGGACCGGATCATTCTGGGGACGTCGTCGAGCGAGGCGGTGACGTCGCTGAAGCAGATTTTTCATCCGCTGGTGATGCGCGGGGTTCCAGTGCTGGTGACGAATTTTGAAACGGCGGAGCTGGCGCGCGAGGCGACGACGGCTTTTGTGGCGACGAAGATTTCGTTCATCAACGAAATTGCCAGCCTGTGCGAGCATGTGCACGCGGATGCGGTCAGCCTGTCGCTGGCGCTGGGGCTCGACAAGAAGATTGCGCCGCGCTGCCTGCAACCGGGAGCGGGGATGGGCGGAATTTTTGCGCAGAGCGATATGGATTCGCTGACGGAACTGGCGCAGGGTAACCGCGTGGACCTGAAGATTCTGAATGCGGCGCGCGAGGTGAACCGGAACCTGGTGGAGCGGCTGATGGAGAAAGTGTCAGGCGCGCTGGCGACGGTGCAGAACAAGGATGTAGGGATTCTGGGGCTGGCCTTCAAGCCGAATACGAATTCGGTGGCGGGATCGTCGTCGGTGCAACTGGCGCAGAGCCTGCTCGCGAAGGGCGCGCGGGTGCGGGCTTACGATCCGGTGGCGATTCCTGAGGCGAAGCTGCAACTGAACGGCACGGTGAAGTATTGCGAGTCCGCTTACGGGGCGGCTGAAGGCGTGGACGCACTCGTGGTGGCAACGGGCTGGTCGGAGTTCCGGACGCTGGACTTCACGAAGATCCGGCATCTGGTGAAGCGGCCGATTATTATCGACACGAAGAACCTGCTGGATTCGGCGCGGCTGCGGGCGATGGGATTTCAGTATATGGGTGTGGGGCGATAGGGCGCCCCGAGTTGTAAAGTTGGTGAGCGCAGAGGTTAGAGCCGGCTTCCTCCGCAATTGTTATAATCATTTTCTGCGGTGGGAGTAGCTCAACTTGGTAGAGCATCGGACTGTGGCTCCCGCTCCCAGCCCATTCATTTTTCCTCTTCAAACGCATTAGAATCCAAGCCCGACGCGGCGTTTAGAGAGTTGCCGACGAAACTCTTCCGCTCGCGTGCGAGTCGTTTTATGCTTTCCTATCCCGTCTTTTTATAAGCTAATGGGCAGAGTTTGGGCAGAGTGATTTAGCTAATGGCGCGACTTCAACGTGGTCAACAGGGACGATCAGATCTCGAAATTCTGGTCGCAGAGTCCTTCGCACGCACCATCAAGCCCCGGAAAAAAGATCCAAACTGACGTTAACATAGATCTCTAAGGCCTATGCCTAGTCATTGGCCAGATGCGTCCTCCGCATTGGAGTCGGAATGATCATCGATACTTGCTGACGGTACTGCGCGTACTCTTTGCCGTGGAGGTTAAGCAAATCTCTCTCCTCAAGCATAATTCCCACAAATATATAGCCGGTTGTGGCAAGTGAGAATAGCAAATGCCCAACCGTCATAGTGGGTGCGGCCCAGAACGCCAGTAGAAATCCTAGATAAATCGGGTGACGTACGAATTGGTAAAGCATCGGAGTCTTGAACCCAACTGCCGTATATGGTCGCTCTTTGTAATACAGCCAGACCTGGCGAAGGCCGAACAGATCCAAGTGACTGACTAGCATGGTCGATACCAAGACAATCACCCAACCGGCAATGGACACGCCCCTGAGCAACAACGCCGCCCAACCCTGAACTTGCCAAACCAAATCCGGCATGGACCGCCACTGCCAATACAGCAACTGCAGTGACAGGCTAGCTAACAGCACGTAGGTACTTCGTTCGATGGGCCCAGGAATGACCCGCGTCCACCACGTTTTAAAACTCTTGCGCGCCGTGCCGCTGTGCTGGACGGCAAAAAGCCCAAGGAGCAGTAGGTTCACCAATAGAGCAGGTCCCATCGGTCCGCCCGCGCCACTATCAATCGACTTCGGTACAAACAGGTTCTCGACGAAGCCAATCGCATAAAGAAAGGTCCCCAGGAAAATCACATAACAAACAAGCCCGAACACCGCCGCTATCACGCGTTTCATATTTTCTCTCCTACGTAGTTCAAGTGTCTTTCTTTTCACTCTTGACCGGTGGCAGAGACAATCGGACAAGGCGTTTTTCTGCTTTTCAGGCTTGCGAACTGAGTTTCTGCTCGCATTATTCTCCAGTCGGATTCCAAGTTCTTGCGCGCTTGTCATGCCACATCCGTGACGCAATGGTTATTTGGCAAGGTGCGAGCGATACGTACCCAATAGGTAGAACCGCATGCTCCAAGGATGACAACGCTAGGGTTGCCGCCGTCCGCCGAAATCCTAGCATGCAGATTGTAGGTACCCCCCACCTTCCATGACGCCCAGAATGGGGACCTTGGTTGGCGGTTTCATGTGGTCGGAGACCCAGTTTTCCGGCTCAAGAGAACCTCCGCAGCGACCTTTCGGGCGATTCAATTTTTGCAGCCGGCGAGAATCCTGCGTCGTCTCTCGCCGGCTGGTCCAATTTCACTTGCTCACCATCCTGAAGAATTATTCTTTTCCTCGGTGCAATCATGCAGTCCTATTCCTTGCAGACGTAGGCACCGTTCTCCAGAACCGGATCCGTGCACAGCGGCCCGAGATCTGTGGTTGCATCTGGAAGGCTGATCATGGCGTTGGGTCCCGCATCCTGCTCGCCATTGAAGGGAGTGGGGGCGCTGGCGTTAAAGCCGCACGCAACCGCATCCTCGGGGTTGTTGAACCAGAAACCCACGTGGAACGCATGGGTCGGGGATAGATTCGCCGCCGGATCAAAGCCGAAGATTTGGTCGAGCAGAATCGTGTTGATGGTGACTTCTGCCTTTCCCTCAGAGTTTGCCTGAACGTCGGTCTGATACCACGCGAGGCCGAAATTCTGGAAATTCGGGTCGGCCTCACCATCAGACAGTAGATTCGTGTTCTGAATGGTAAAGAGATCAAAACCGAGCTTCGGCTTGATGTTTGAAGCCTCTAGCGTGAGGGTGTCGTGCAGTTTGCCTCGGGTGACAGTAACCGTCGCCGTAGGCGTCGGGCCTCCCTGGACGCCGAGACAGCTCACGAATTTAGGTTGAGGTGTAAGGTCGAAGGTAATCTTGTTGACTTGGGCGGTCGCTCGGTTGCTGGCCGAGGCTAACCCGACCGCCAGTACGGCGGCAATGACGAAGCGACTGCTCCCTGCCACTTTTGTTACAACAGACTGCATGAGATTTGTCTCCTCTGTATCTAGATTGGGTCCGCCTCACCGGCAATCAGCCAAGGAAACCGCTATCCCGTCGGCTCTGCTAGCGGGGACCGGACTCATAGTGGATCCAACTGGTTAAATTTGTCCTGCGGGCGGCCTAAAAGAACTCTAAAAATTCTAGGAAGGCGGGATCTTACTGTAAGAAAAAGGCTTTGTAGGGCTTCTCTGACTCGTGTGTGACACCCCGTCACATGTTTCCACCTCAAGTTGCCATGTGGTTATCGTAAAATGAACCGTGTCTGCTGATCGCCGCATCGCCCACAGCCGATGACGGCCTCGCGGAGACAAGGCGACAGCGGTTACGGCTGCTCGGCGGCGACCTCTATCGCGCCACAATTTGACCAGCCAAGCGATCGAACGCCCGTGGGTGGGGGCACCCGGTCTATGAGCACACCCAACCAGTCTCGCCAAACGTGGGAAAGGCAAGATAGTCCCTCCGCATACGAGTTCGGTCCATTTGTCCTGGACACCCTCCAGCACGCTCTGCTCAAAGATGGGAAACCAGTGCCCCTCACCCCAAAAACCTATGACGCGCTCCTGGTTTTGGTGCGCAACAGCGGCCGAATGCTCTCAAAAGAGGAGTTGATGGGGTCACTTTGGCCGGACAGCTTCGTGGAAGAATCGAACCTGACGCAGCAGATTTCCATGATCCGGAGGGCGCTCGGTGAATCTGCCAGTGATCCTAAGTACGTCGTGACTGTCCCGAGCCTTGGCTATCGCTTTATCGCTGATGTTCGAAATTGCGAAGGAGAAAAGTCAGCCCCGTCGTTATCCGATCTTCCTCGTGACCCCGCTGCTGAAAATATCGGTCTCGCCAGCCGGACTTCCGAGCATATTGGCGACGGGCAGATCGGCGACGGGCAGACCAACGACTGGCAAAACGCAGCTCTACCCCCGTCCTTGGAAGCCGCGCCTTCGCTTGTTCGACAGATGCGCAAGATTCGGCCCGGTGTTTGGCGGCTCGCGATGATCGCTTTGGTTGTAGCCGCCCTGTTGATAACCGCCCGGTCGTTCTATGCCTGGCGCCCCCGGACGGTTGCGCGGGAAGTCGTACCGCGAAACTTGGCCATACTTCCTCTGAGGAATCTTCGCCAGACTCCCGAAGACGATTTCCTGGGATTCTCACTGGCCGACGCTATTATCACGAGGCTCGACTATGTGAGCGCTTTGACCATTCGCCCGTCGACCGCCGTGGAGAAGTATCGCAACCAGGAAATCGATATCCAAAAAGCGGCTGCCGACCTGAACGTCGATACACTTCTCACCGGAAGTTTTATCCGTGAACGCGACAACCTGCGAATCACCTATCAATTGATCGACGTGAAAAGCGACAGGCTTCTGGGCAAAGGGAGCATTGACCTGAAGTATGGCGACCTCTTGCGGGTACAAGATGACGTAGCCCAGCAGGTTATCCAAAAGTTGCAGGTCAGCCTCTCACCTTCCGAGGCCGAACGGATCAAGGCAGACGCCCCGGTGAATCCGCTAGCCTATGAATACTATCTGCGCGGCGTAGACCTTTATGGGCAGCATAGTTTCCCCCTGGCGATCAAAATGCTCGAAAAATCCACTGAGATTGACGCCAATTATGCCCCAGCATGGGCCTACCTGGGAGCTTCGTATAATTCGGATGCAGCATTCCAGTTTGGCGGGCGCGAGCAATATCGTCATGCCCAGGCCGCGTACGAAAAGGCCTTGGCAATTCGACCCAACTTGCTGGACGCTGAAATCTTTCTCGCGAATCTGTTGGTCGATACCGGGAGAGTTGAGCAGGCGGTGCCTTTACTCCGGAATGCTTTGAAGACGAACGGCAATTACGCCGCCGCTCATTGGGAACTGGGATATGCCTACCGGTTCGCTGGAATGTTGAATGAATCCGTGGCGGAGTGCGAGCGAGCGCGTGAACTGGATCCACTGTTTACGCTCAAATCTAATGGCTCAGTATTAAACACCTATCTTTATCTCGGAGAGTACCAAAAATTCCTTGCCAGCTTGCCGGCGGATGATTCGTCATTCATTCTTTTTTACCGTGGCTTTGGGGAATTTCACGAAAAGAATTTCAACCAGGCGTCAAAAGACTTTGACCGTGCGTACGAACTGGACCCGACCTTGTATTCGGCAATCGGTAAGGCTCTTAGTGATTCAATTCATCATCATAGGGCCGAGGGCCTGGAGCTGTTACGCGGGTTGGAGCGACAAATCGGAGCGCGTGGAGTCGGTGATCCAGAGGCCACCTACAAAATCGCGCAGGCGTATGCGGTATTGGGAGACAAAACTTCGGCTAGTCGGGCACTCCGCACGAGCGTTGAATCCGGCTTTTTCAGCTATCCGTATATTGACAAAGATCCCCTACTAAACGATCTGCATGGCCAATCGGAATTTGCTCAGATTTTGAATATAGCGCGTCAACGGCACGAGGCATTCAAGAATTCATTCTTTCTTTAGCTAAGACGATTTCTGCCCCTATCGTTTGCCAAAAAACAAATCGTTGCGATGGACTGTCAACTTTCGCCCAAGCCTAAGAGCTGGCTTTCTCTAAAGACGAGGGGATAAGAAATCGATCGGATTCTCTCCCGCGCTGAATCCAAGTTCTGTAGACCCAACGGCAGCAAGTCCCAGCGAGATATTGTGCCTGCTTGTGCGCAGGCATGTAGTCCGGAGTGAGTTTCACTACATCGGGAGAGAGGCATCTACGCGCTGGGCAAGCGTGCCGATTTGTCGATGATGGCTGAAGCAGCAGCTTTGGACCCGACCCATGAAACGTTCCGCGAGTACGAGGAGTCGTCGACCCTAAATATCTATCCGTGCGCAAGCCAAACAGTTTTTCCACCAAACTTCTTTCGCGCGGAGCCTGGAGTTGCCGAGTGCGCAATACGAAACTTTAAGAACGGGAAAATATCATTAAGCCGAGCACCCTACGAAAGCTGACAAGAGATGTGCGTGCTCTACAGAACCGGATTCTTTCAGAATTACCGGAGCAGTGTCGTAAATGTAATTCAGTGGTTTGACTGAGATGCCACCGATTCGTATGGAAGTAGATTCCGCCTACCCGCCACTAGAGAAAGCCTGCCTGTGTTGCACCAGCCAGTTTCGGGAGGATTGCGTTCCGGTGTGACGTACATATAACCTTCACTCGTACGGTACGAATCCTCTAGTCATTCTCGCGGCCCAACTTGTCGCGTAAGATGTAGATATGTTTGCTAACGTCGGACGGATCAAAACTTTCCGGTGCGGCGCTCAGTAGTTTCTCCATGGAAACGACTCGGTTGGCATCCATGAGCAACACACGAAAGAGCGCTGCGGTAATGGGCCCAAATGAGATTTCTCTAGGGCCGACGGAGAAAGTCCAGATGTCCTCCCGGATCAGGACATCTCCAACAGCCATGCAAGCGCGGCTGCTATTGGAGCTAGTCGCGATTTCGTTTGCGATGCTGCAGAGGTCTTCGAGGTTCTTTAGTTTCTTACCTGAGCGGACCCAAGGCGTATCCGAGCGGACTATCTTTTGTTTCGCTGAGCCCTCAAAGGGTGGAAGCACATAGAACTCTAGCAGCTGCGAATGTGACGGATCGACAGTACAGACCAACGCCGGGAGGTGCCTCTGGCATTGACGCAACGGCAGAAGCCATCCGAGTTCGCGTGAACGCTTGAAGACTGTTCGGCAAAGATGAACGCCCAACCTACACCTGCCGTCTATCGAATCCCGAACATTTCAGTTTTTTGAAAAGATGGAGCAAGGGAACCCGATCAAGGGCATGTGCAGCGCATGCGGCAGGCTGTTCATCGGGGAATTTAAGACTGGAGAGCGGACGGATGATGTTTTGCTAAGAATGCGTGCTGATTTCGACGGGCACGATTGCCACGAGGAAACGCAACAAATGACCGCCCGCATCGTGAGAGCAGCTACTAAAGAGAAACCTTTGCTCTAGCCCAACCAGTTCAGTGCCATGAACACCGCATTTCATATCTGTGATAACGACGGTCACTGTTCTGAGTAGATGACCTTTCCATTTCGGATTGTGTAGCGGACTTTGGAAAATGCAGCGGCATCCTGCGCCGGATCTGCTCCGAGAACAACAAGGTCGCCGTCCATCCCTTGGGCGATGCGCCCGCTGTGGGCCGACTCGCCGAACCTCTGCGCAGGGTTAGTAGTCAGCGAAGCAAGAATCTGCTTAAAACTCATGCCAGCCCGCGACATCCAAGCGAATTCCTCCGAGGTATCGAACCGTTCGATATAGCCAACGTCAGTTCCAAACAGCACCTGCCCTCCAGCTTCAGAAAAAGCCCTCAGTTGCTGAGCTGCCTTGCCCATCCCCTCCTTGAGTTCAGCCGGATCGCTGCCTTTGTATTCCACCTCCCACAAGGTAAGTGTGGGAGTGAGGGCCACATGGGCTGCCACCATGCGCTCGGCGAAAGCTGGACTCCAGAGATCATCGGCCGGAGTCGTGTGCGCAAGAATATCCACGTCGCTCTGCAGCGCGACCTCGATTCCCCGATCATTAGAAACATGGGCAAACACAGGCTTGCCGGCACGGTGTGCTTCTGCGACGATCGCACGCGCTAAGTCCAAAGGCATTGTCAAGATGCCATCCTGTTCGACAGAGTTGGCAAAAATCTTGATGCCATCAGCGCCAAGACGGATTTGCTGTCGTACTCGCTCCGTCGCTTGTGTGGGCGATCCTGCTGCGGGAATGTCAATGTGGTTGGATTCGAGGAATTGCCTGACATAAACAGGCGTCTTGATCCAGAACGGTTCTCCCACCGTCAGAATTCTTGGCCCTGTCACTTCGCCACTTTCGATACGGCGGCGGATGAGGGCCGTGTTCTCCAACACTGAGGCAATATCAAAGACCGTGGTAAAACCCCAATGTGTGAGCATCGCCTGGAGTTGTGAAGTGAGCTGCTTCGATGAGAGTTTTTCAGCATGGAGCAGGCCAGGAATAAGGATGTGTACGTGGCTGTTCCAAAAACCCGCAGTCACCACTAGCCCCTTGCAGTCAACAACCGTCGCCCCGCGCGGTACTGTGATGGTGGCATTCGGCCCAACGCCGACAATCCGGCCCTCATGCAAAAGGACTGCCCCATCTTCGATTGGTGATTGAGTTGGGGAAGGGTAGATCTTTGCGTGAACCAAGGCCAGATCGGAGCAATAACCGGGCAGGCTCCAAAACAGTATCAAGGCAAGGAAACCAGCAAGAACACAACGGACAGTCATGCCAGCACTATACGAGCCACAAATCAGCGGAGGCAAGTATGGGACCAACCCATGAGCGAGGGGTATTGGAGTTAGCCTTGGTAGCCGCCTCGACTGACTTAGCACCTCGCCGCGCAGCTTCGCCCGCTGAACTATTTGTTGGTATTAGCAAGCACGGCTCGGCAACCGAAAGTACGCGCAGCTTCAAACCGCGGGGGAGGCTTCTTAAGGAGCGAACGAAACGTGCGATTGTGCCAAAGGGCTCGAGGCATCGGACGGGAATTTCTTGGCGACTCCCACCAACATCACAGGTCATGAGTATCCGTAAAATCCGTTACTGCTATGTGTTAGCTGGTGAGATCAAGTTCACAGACAGTTTTGTTGCGTGTTTCTCGGGGCTCCGGCAGATTGGCGACGCACAATTTTGACGTCTGTGTCTCTGACGATCCGCATGCCGCAATGATTCAGTCCTTATTTGGTAAATGAAGTTGTCGCCCTGCGGGTTATGGCCCGCGACTGAAGAGGTACAGAGCGGCTTCACCAAGATGACTCCGGATCTGCCGGAATAGAAAAGCGCCGCTTCGGAACTCAAGGAAAGCTCAAACCGAGGGGGCTATCTCGTGGTAGTGGGTCGGTCTTTTTTGGCCGCGTTTATTAAGGAGAAACTTCTTTTCATCGTATCCCGATTCATGAATTCGCGCAAAGACACAACTGTCTTTTCTCCCTGTTCCACCTCGCATTCGGCCGATAGGTAACCAGTTCTGCACCAGCCGCCGCGAAATACATTTCCTAGAATCGTTTTGCCGTCCCCCAAGAGCGCGGCGTGAGTCCGGCGGCGATGCGCCGTAAACGTATGTCTTGTATCGCGGCAACGGTACCTACAAGCCGTTTGCCTCTGCCCGTTCAACCATTCGTCCCGGCCCAATGTTGAGCAATTCAGGCATCGGGAATTCCCGAGTCTCGTTCATCGTGACTGAAAAAATCCAGGGCGTTCGCTTTGGCGCTTCACCTCGCGAACTGGGACTGGGGAATTGAGTCGAAGGGCGCTTTGAAGCGATAGCGCCAATAACAATGTTGGTGCCGTTTGCGGTCGGGACCATGCCGGATGGTTTTCCTACGAACGTTCTCGCGAGTTCGTGACGAACGTGATTCAAATCGTCCCTAAAGATTCCGTGCGCTTCCGGCGTCTAACCTTTAAGAATCTCGCGCACACTGCCAAATGAGTCGCCGGCGATTCTCTACACCCATACTCGGGTGCTTGGCGGTTCGGTACTTAGGAGCTTCTTCGTCGAATGCAAATCCCTTTGAAAAAGCTCTGTCGTCCCGTAAGTGTTAGAGGAAACACATGCTTGACAGGTTGAATCCAGCTAGGGCGAACTTCGCCACTTCACCAGCAAATTTTCAGGCAGCGGAACCCCTGACTTGCCGACAATCCCCGTTCAGCGTTTCGGAGAAGCAAGAAGACCGAATGTTGTTCCAACCGGGTTAGTTTCCGTGCGGCTTTGGGTCAGGCCTTGATTATGCTGAGTATCGTTCGTCGAGACACCTTAAGTCTTACCGCGTCCGCTCTTCAATCGTGACCAGCCCACTTGGTCTCCAGACTCGGCGGCCGCGTTAATGTCTGCATGACCACACAATACTGTTCTGTTTTCTCCTGCAATGCGCGCAGTTGTTCCGGTGATGCCTTAGGCGCAGCAACATCAAAATGGAGATGAATACTTTCAAAACCTACCGAGACGTCTTTTGCTATGCCGAGGGTACCGCGGAGATCCAAGTCTCCCTCGACAGTGACCTCAATGCGGTCAGTCGGTATGCCCATGGCGGCTGCCACCATCTGGCAGGTAATCTGCGCACAAGCAGCCAAGGCCCCAAGCAAAAGGTCACCTGAACACGCGCCGGCACCAGCGCCTCCAACTCCCTTGTGGGCCTCGGCCTTGTAGACGGCGCGTCCGATGTCGATAGAGCATGCCACCGGTACATCCGTCTGTCCACCCTTCGCCCGAATTGTGATTCTTGAGGAATTTGGGTCGCTACGATATTGGTCTTTCAACGGCTTCTGAAGGGATCGAATATCCATGGCAACCTCTTTCTTATGTTCCTGGCATTTTCGGTAACCGAGGCAGCTTCGGCCAAGTGCCTTGAAGTTGCTCCATCTGCATGCTAGCATCTCTCCACCTCGGAGTGACGCTCATGCCAAAATTCGTCATCGAACGGGAAATCCCGGGAGCCGGAAATCTAACCGACGCCCAATTGCGAGAAGTCTCCCAAAAGTCGGTCAACATCTTGAAGGGAATGGGCCCCGAGATCCAGTGGCTTCATAGCTACGTCACTGGCGACAAGGTATACTGCGTCTACCTCGCCCCCGACGAGGCAACCATCCATGAACACGCCAAGCGCATAGGCCTTCCTGCCAATCGCATCTCCGCCGTTCGCCGACTTCTCGATCCCTCAAGTGCGGAGTAGGTACTGGCTGAACCCTTCCGGATCCGTCGCCCACAAGGGCGTTCCTTCGGGGTCTCGTGGGCTAAGACAGGAGCGAGCGATCTTCTGGCATCAGCACCTCTGCAATAGCTCGCTCGGCTGGCAAAGCCCAACCTTCAAGCCAGGCTGTCGCGCCGACCTTGTTGGTCAATGCCTGGCGTGCTGCGTGTAGACTCATTTCCAGTTTGGCGTGTTCCGCAGGCGTGAGCGGAGCGCCGATATGATGGCGCAGCGCGGCGGCCGCTCCCGCCAGTCGCAGCGAACGCTCACCTTCGAGTTGGGAGGCCGCTAGGCACGCGAAATATTCCAGCAGGCGGGCAATTCCACGTCTGTGATTTAGTTCCTGGAAACAATTTATGCTTTCCCGATACATGGAGCGCGCTGTGCAATAATCGCCCTTTTCCCTGGCTAAGCTTCCCAGATCGGCAAGCGTGCCAGCAATTCCCCAACGGTCATTGGCTTCCCGAAAGATTGCCAGGCCCTGTTCGTACAGTGTCTGCGCGGCCTCGGAGTCACCCTGATCGTGTGCGACATCCCCCTGGTGGTTTAGAGACCACGCGACGCCCATCCGATCTCCTAGGCCCCGGAAGATCGAAAGGCCCTCCACGTATAGCGCGCGCGCTCGGCCATATTCTCCCTGTAGCTTGACGACATTCGCCAAGTTACTGAGAGCACGGGCAATGGCCTTCTGGTCGCCCAATTCTCTCCAAAGCACAAGACTCGCATCGAACAGGATATGCGCAAGTTCGACGTCACCGCGGTCGCGAGCAAAGACCGCCAAAGCATTTAGAGAAATGGCGACACCAGTTTTGTCGCCGAGCGTTTGTGCGATGTCTTGACTTTCGTTGATAAGTGCAGCCGCCGAGGCATAATCCCCCTGTTCCCCAGCGAGCACACCCGCTGCAAAAAGGGCGCGCATGCGCAGCTTCGGAGTACTTCCTCCCGCTTCTGGTAACGTCAGCAGCCTGTCCAATCTGTCTCGGCCTTCGGCTAGATATTCGCGAACTTCCCAAAAGCGAAACAGAGCAGTGCCAAGACGCAACCCCCACTCCGCATTCTCGGTGTCAGTTAACCAGTCCAGGCCCGCGCGAAAATTGTCGTTTTCGAGCGCCAACCGTTCTAGCCATCCCGCCCCTTCCGCTTCGCTCGACTCCGTGGCATTTTCTTCTGCCAGCACCAGGTAGTAAGCGGCGTGGGCGCGCTTCGTTAAGGCTGTCTCCCCACTTACCTCCAGCTTTTCGAGAGCGTACTCGCGAAGTGTTTCCAGCATCACGAAGCGAGATTCACCCTTCCCTTGCTCGATTTGCTGCACCAGGCTTTTGTCGACCAAGGATGCCATGCCATCAAGCAGGTCCAGATCGAGATCGGTTTTGGTGTCGCATACGGCTTCCACGCTTTCCAGATTGCATCCGCCCACGAACACCGACAATCGTCGGAAAAGCTTCTGCTCGGCAGCGTTCAGCAGATCATATCCCCAATCGATGGCCGCACGAAGCGTCTGCTGCCGCTGTGGCAGATCCCGTGAGCCCCCCGTCAATAGTCGCAACCGGCTCGCAAGGCGCGTCAACATGGAAGACGGCGAAAGAACTTTGACGCGGGCGGCGGCGAGCTCGATCGCTAGAGGCAGGCCGTCCAGTCGAGCGCAAATCTCGGCTACGGCAGAAGCGTTTTCTCGATTAAGTTCAAAATCTGGCCTAGCAGCGACGGCGCGTTGCACGAACAGCGCAACCGCGGGGCACTGCAACAGCGCTTCCACTGAAGGCACGCACCGTGAATCCGGCAGCGTTAGCGGCGGCAGTGGAAATTCATGTTCGCCATACAGGTGCAAGGGCGCGCGGCTCGTTACCAGAACTTTGAGATTAGGCTCCGCGGCTATGATCTCTGCCACAGTAGGTACGGCTTGAACGAGGTGCTCGAAATTGTCCAGCAGCAGAAGTACTGGTGCGCGCAATGAATCTTGTAGATTCCTCTTGAGTGTTTCGAGCGGTGACTGCCTTCCTGCCTCCCGGATCCCCAATGCCTGCGCAATCACGGAGGCGACCAAGTCCGGGTCGCTTAGCGGAGAGAGGGGAAGAAAGTGAGTACCTCCGGTAAAGTGTTCGATAAGACCACTGGCAACCTGCGTCGCGAGCCGCGTTTTGCCGATCCCGCCTGGGCCCGTAATGGTCACTAGCCGAACTCCTTGACGCAGCAGGAGTTCTTTGGCGGCGGCTACTTCTTTTTCCCGCCCCACAAAACCAGTCTGCTGCACAGGAAGGTTGGTCGGGCGGGTTTCCGCCTGCTTAATTGGATTCTCCAAGAACCGTTCGCGTATGGCTGCGAGTTCCCTAGCGAGTTCTCGCGTGGAGACGTAGCGCTTCCCGGGCTCCTTCGCCAGACATCTTTCGATAACCCAACAGAGCGGAGCAGGGGCGTCGCGGTTTTGCGTTGCGATCGGTTCGACCGGCTCACGCAGAACAGCCACAAGTGTCTCCGCTGCCGTGCTTCTCTGAAAGGCGCGTTTTCCGGTTACCATCTCGTAGAGCACCAAGCCGAGCGAAAACTGGTCTGACCGGAAATCCAGCCCATCCCCGCTGACCTGCTCCGGTGACATGTATCCCACCGTTCCTAGAATCAGACCTGCTGCAGTCTGCGAGGTCGACAAGTTGTACATATCCGACCGGCCTGCGCCGGATGACGCGAGCTTAGCAAGGCCAAAGTCGAGAATTTTAACGAAGCCGTCGTGCGAGACCATTAGATTCTCAGGCTTCAAGTCCCGGTGAGTAATGCCCGCTTCATGAGCCTTAGTCAGTCCATCAGCAATCTGGGCCGCGATTTCAATCGCCTTTCGCATCGGCAGCAAACTGGAGCGGAGTAGTTCGCGCAGCGTCTTCCCCTCCACTAATTCCATTGCGATGTAGTGACACGAATGGTCTTGTCCGAGTTCGTAGATGGTAACTATATTGGGGTGGTTGAGGGAAGATGCTGAGCGTGCTTCTCGCGCGAAGCGGTGCAACCGCTCAAGGTCTGCGGAGAACGCGGCGGGTAGAATCTTGATCGCAACAATGCGGTCTAAGCGTGTGTCTCGCGCCCGATATACCTCGCCCATCCCGCCGGCACCCAGCAACTCGATAAGTTCATATGGTCCGAGCCTAGTACCAGAAGAAAGGGCACCCGGCGGTGTCAGTTGTAGAACTTCCGACGCGTCTGCACCCAGGAATGAGCTTCCGGCCTCTTCGTAGGAAGCGATCAAGGACTCCAGTTCGCGGCGCAGCTCAGCATCCGCCCCACACGTTGCGCTAAGGTAGGCTTGCCGCTCCTGCGGTGCCAGACTCAGAGCTTGCTGCAGAATTTCTTTGGTCCGCTCCCATTGTCCCGTACTCATGTTCGGGGGCTCCGGGAAATCTCCCTATGCAGCCAGGCTCGGGCCGCAGTCCAATCACGTTGCACAGTCGCGGTCGCGATCCCCATCACCTCGGAGGTTTCCGCCAACGAAAGGCCGGCAAAAAAGCGCAACTCCACCACGCGGCTCTGACGCGGATCGACCTCAGCAAGTGCATTGAGGGCATCGTCGAGCGCGACGACATCGACGCTTCTGCGCTGGGGTAATGCCACGGCATCGTCTAGTGCGAGTGTGCAGACGCCGCTACCACGTTTGGAGGATCGATGGCGGCGAGCGTAGTCCACCAGGATCTGGCGCATGAGTTGCGCTGCGATTGCGAAGAAATGCGTGCGGCTCTCCCACTTCGGTAGACTCTGCCCAACGAGCCGAAGATAAGCCTCATTCACTAGCGCTGTGCTTTGCAGAGTGTGGTGCGGACGTTCATTCCTCAGGTGGTAGTGGGCCAGACGGCGCAATTCGTCGTAAACCAAGGGCAACAACGCGTCTGAGGCACTGCGTTCGCCAGAGCGCCAGCCCCGCAACAGTTTTGTGATCTGACTCGGAGCCTCATGCGCCACGAGGTTCGCCCCCAGCGCGTGGGGCGCGCTGGGTGTGTAGCCTATTCCTTCCCTTTCCGCCTGTCAACGCTGAGGTGAACACGAGGTGGACCGGAATTCTGAAAAATGATCTCCCTTCGATGATTAAATCCCCCAGCGTTTTCCGCCGTTACATACAGAGGGATCTGAAACTCAAAACTCTCAAGGAGATTCTTTATGTCGCGCAAAACCGCTTTTTGTGTTCTTGTGGTTCTCGCCTGCTGTGCCTCGCTCGTCATCCCAGCATCAGCGCAGCATTTCCAGCAGGTTCAAGGCAGTCTCGCTAGCGTTTCAGCGGGCCGAAACGAGGTTTTTGGCCTCGATACCCAATCAGAAGTCTGGCGATTCAATCCCAAGACGAACGCCTTCGCCAAAATAAAGAAGGCGTTGCTGGTCGAGATCGCAGTGGGCGGCGGCACCCTCTCACAGCTCGACGAGGTCGGGGGATTGAACGCCAAGACCGAAGTTTACAGGTTTAACTACACCTCTAAATTCTTCGTTCAAATCACGGGCGAACTCACACAGATCGCGGTCGGCCCTGGCAGCCAGGACGACTGCCCCTCCACTTACTCACACAACGAACATCGCGTTGTGTGACCCACCCGGCCCCAAAGAGAATGAAGGCGTTACGAAAAGAATACTAACCCACGCGGAGGATCACATGAAACTCACACGAAGCTCAAAGTCAGAAGGCTCTCTATCCACCACAACATCCGTGCCCGTCAACGTAACCAGAATGGATCAAATGAAAGTCAAGGCGAAGTTCGGCCTGCTTGCCGGCTGTTTGATATTTGCGTGCGCGGCGTACTCGATGGCACAGGGAAATTCAACCCACAATTCCGAGAACGGGCAGGCCGTTCACGAACATCCCTCTTCAGGTACGCTGGTGCAACTCGTCCGCGCTGGCACAAAGCAGTACATCAACGTCAACAATGCCACAGCCGCCGGGTACGGACCATTTCTAGGTTGCGTCGCCGGTACTGACCACGGGGCGATGGGCGTGCACTACGTCAACGGCACCCTGCTCGGCAATCTCACTCTCGATCCCTCGCAACCGCAGGCACTCATCTACGAGCCCAACGACGGCAAGATGACTCTCGTAGGCGTCGAGTTCATCCTGGACTCGGCGAGCTGGCTTGCCGCCAATAACAACACTCCTCCGGTGCTCGACGGGCAGGTTTTCAATTTCGTCGGCGCTCCGAATCGCTTCAACATCCCTTCATTTTTCGAACTCCACGTCTGGGCCTGGCGCGATAACCCGCAAGGCGCGTTTGTGGACTGGAACAACCGCGTGACCTGCACAGGGCAATAGATCGATAGGATGAGTTGCCGTGAGCTGACTGCCCTTTCGTACTAGGGCATGTTGTAAGTAGCCGTCGCTGGGGTGTGGGGACGTGGGAAACGCGGAGCTTTTTCCATGTCTCCATTCCCCGGTTGATTGGCAAGATGGCGTGACGGTGAATGTTCCAGCGGGCGCAGAGTCGGGAACTGTAACGGTGACCACAGCCAGCGGTACCCTGAAAAGCAATAAGAGCTATAACGTCATTAACTGAGATTTACTAACACGATCAGGAGAACATCACGTCATCCAGAACGAGCGCATGAACACAGTTCCACCCTATTGCTTAACAGTTACTCTGGCATAATCATCCGATGTGTGGCCGTTACCGCCTGTCCCGCAGAAAGCAACTGCTCGAGCTTGAACATCGTGTCCGACGAACGGACGGCAAGCTGGGCTGGACGTATTCGCGGGCGGTTCCCCTACTCAATGTGGACGGCGAGATCGAAGAGTGGTTCGGTTCAGCCAGCGATTTCACTGCTCGCAAAGAGGCAGAGGAAAACTCCCGCAAACTGGCCCAAACCCTTGATGCAGAGGTGCGGGCTCGCACCCGAGAACTTGAGGAGCAATCTAACCAGGTTCGAGATCTCTCGTGGCGCTTGTTGAGAAGTCAGGATGAAGAACGCCGGCATATCGCTCGCGAGTTGCACGACAGCGCAGGTCAGACATTGACCGTGCTTGGTATTAGCCTCGCACAACTTGCTCAGGAGACTGGTCGCAATGCCCCCGAGCTAGCCATTGAGGCCGAACAAATTCAAGAAACAGTCCAGCAGCTGCACCGCGAGATACGTACGACTTCTTATCTGTTGCATCCGCCTCTGTTGGACGAGACCGGGCTCTATTCCGCGATTAGCTGGTTTCTACAAGGGCTTCGAGAGCGGAGTGGTCTGGAAGTTCAGGTTGATATCCTAAAGGAGTTTGGCAGACTGTCGCGCGAAATGGAGCTTGTGATTTGGCTGAGCGAAGGCTAACCTTTGTTCTTCCACTTTTCGATGTTGGCTTTAGGCACGGGAGAGGAGTTCAGAGAAGTCGATGCCTTGCAAAGCGCGAATCGAATGAAGCGATCACGGCCATGGCGCGCCAAAGCACCAATTTTCCATGGATCCCTAGAACCAAGAATTCAAGCGCTTCAAATGTCTCCAATCCATCAGCGGAGCCGTGCTTGAGTTTTAGTCGGCTCACCTCTGCGGCGCGAGTAGTGCCTGGGAGTCCTTGGGTAGTAGCAGAAAAGCGGGTTCACGGCACTATTTCAAACACAGAACCGAAATTGTATTTGCCACTTTGGTATGTCGTCCCGTATAAGTTCCCGCTCGCGTCGATGATGAGGCTGGATGGATGTACGGCATCCCCTTCTTCCCCGAAGTTATGGAGTACCTTTTCATTTCCGCTTGCATCGAGCTTGAAAATAGTTCCAAAGTTGTGAGTTCCGCCCGTGGAGGTTACGCCGAGAATGTTTCCTTGTTGATCCAGGTTCAGATCGGCATACGGGTTTGCGCCGAGCACGCCCCCAAGGAAATTGTACAAAACTGTGAACTGGCCAGACGCGGTAATTTTGAAAATCGTACCGCAGTTGTAAGTTCCGCCCTGGTAAGCCGTCCCATAAAGATTTCCTTCCGCATCTCGGACCAATCCTCCATTGGGATAGGCACCGTCCGCGCCCCCGTCAAAGCTATATTCCACACTCTCCTGCCCAGCGGCTGTCACCTTGAACACCGCACCGCGTCCGGAAGCGCCACCATACTGCGTGGTGCCGTAGACGTTGCCGGATTCATCGAGAACCAGTCCTGCATTTGGAGATTGGCCGTCTGAACCCCCGAATGCATGCAGAAATGTCTGCACACCTTTGTGATTTATTTTGAACACCGTGCCGCACCCGGTAAGGTCGCAGGAGTAATCTCCACCGGCATAAGTTGTTCCATAAAGGCTTCCGTTCTTACCGGGAGCTACTCCGCCGGGATAGGCACCATTTGTACAAGGGGTTTTGGGACAGAAATTGTAGACGATGGTTTCGTGCCCTTGAGTATCCAGTTTGAAGATGGTGCCGAAACTGTATGCTCCCCCCTGGAAGGTCGTGCCAAAAAGGTTACCCGCTGAATCGCGGAATGACATCGAATCGGGAACATCACCATCACCATCTGATCCCTTGAAGTTGTAGAGCACGCTTTCCTGCCCGGTATTGCTTAGCTCGAAGACTATTCCTCTGCCGAAGGTACCACCGAGCGCGATTCCGAACAGATTGCCTGTCGGGTCGCGGACCAGGGATGACGACGGATCCTCCCCAGCTGCGAGGTCGTTAGTAAAGCTGTAAAGGACCTTATAGGACCGCGCTTGGGCTGATAGAGGTTGAATCGCCAGTGCCATTGCGGCGGCGACCATCCACAAAGAACGAATAGCCAGATTTTTGTAAATGCGAGCTTTCATTGAAGGGTCCTCGACTTCTTAGAGCTGTTCGGTCTATCGTTCGACATCGAGCGGGTATCGGATGGAGCCTGCGCAATTCCATCGGCACTTTTAGGAAAGCCTAAAATCAGCGTTCCTTGCTTACTGAACCGCGTACATGGAGCAACTTATGATGGGTTAAAGCGAGAGAAAGTTGCCGTCGTCATAAATTGAAGAAAAATCACGATTTCGCTCATTGACCTGTTCCGCACCGATTTGCAGCGGAGCTTCCCGCCATGCGCAAACCAGCCAGGCCTTAGTCGCATCGTCAGCCCCTTAGCTTTCGCGATAAGGTAGGCCGCTGGCTCAGACTTTGAAACTACAACGGAGATTCCCGCCGCGTGCGCCTCTCTTTCGAGCGTAGAACCAACGGCATTGGTGAACATCATCAATCGGACGAGCGAAACGTATTGGTGCCGCCCGGAAAGCGCGTTGGGCGAAGATGCGGCAGCCTTTCGCGCTAGAGCAGACTGAGCGGAACCCCCTCCTCAAGACGTTCACACCAGCGCCTGAGAATAGAGCTACATGCTTGAGATCCGGACGTACCGCTTAATGTCCTTCGCGTTCACGATAATGCCGATGACAAAAAGCCCGGCAACTAGGTATCCGATGATCTTGAGTGCTGCCATTTACACCTCCAGACCTTAGATACTAAGCACACCAATACGGTTGCAATGCTGCTTGGGGTTACGGAGCGGGAACCCCACACATCCCCACATTTTCATCGCGGACCTCCGCCGAGCAGAAGCAGTATTAGGAGTCGCACTTGTCTCGGGGGTCGAAAGTAAAAGACTGTAAAGTTGCTCTGCATCTGTCCCTTCGGCTCCTAGTAACAGGCAGCGACCCGCTGCGAATGTGCATCCTACTGGTTCATGAAAGTCCTCGTTTTCAGCCTGGCAGTTGTAGTGTCTCTATTTTCGTCATTTTCTTCGCGGGCATTTGGCGCCTTGGGAGGCGATGTCGCTTCGGTGGCCGCAGACCGCGCGCAAATGAAGGCGGGCGATGTGCAGAAGCAAACGAGCAGTTACGCAGTGCACGAGTTGCAGGGGGAGAGCGGAACGGTTGTTCGCGAGTACGTTTCACCGTCCGGCAATGTTTTTGCGGTTGCGTGGCAAGGGCAATTCTTCCCCGACATGCAAGAGTTGCTGGGAACTTACTTCGACCAGTATTCCGCCGCGGTGAAAGCTAACAAAGAGGCTCGCGTGGGGCGGCGTCCGCTGAATGTGCAGCTTCCCGGACTTACTGTGCAGTTAAACGGTCACATGCGCGCATATCACTTTCGCGCCTACGTTCCGCAACAGGTGCCAGCGGGAGTGAAACAGGAGGGGTTGTGGTAACCAGCGTTGTGGTAACGACAGCGAGGACGAAAGATGGATGGCGAATGCGCCGACCTTCGGCCCTCGCGGTGATATTTGCTTTCGCGGCGCTGGCTGCATGCGGCGGTGGCGGCGGTGGCAGTTCGGCCACTCCACCGGCTGGAAATAATGTGCAGGCGATCAGCGTGAACGGCGGTCCCGCGCCCGGGGTGAATTATTCCGATGCCGCTTTTACGAGCGTGACGGTGTGCGTTCCGGGATCGACGAGTTGCACGACGGTGGACGGCGTTCTGGTGGACACGGGTTCGATTGGATTGCGGCTGCTGGCCTCCGCGGTTTCGGTCACGCTTCCCCAACTGGCCGGGTCGGGTAGCACGAGCTTTTACAACTGCGTAAACTTCGTCGACGGCACTTACCTTTGGGGCCCGGTCGCGCAAGCCGATATTGAAATGGCCGGGGAGAAGGCGAGCACTGCGAGCGTGCAGCTGATCGAGAATCCAACAGGGTTCACCGTTCCGGCGCAATGCTCGCAAGGCGGCGAGAATCTGGATACGCTGGCGGCGCTCGGGGCCAATGGCATTCTGGGAGTGGGATCGTACCCGCAGGATTGCGGGGCGGCTTGCCAGGATTCGACGTCGCCGGATGTGTATTTCACCTGCGGTCCAAGCGGCCCGTGTTCGTCACAGACGATCGCAGTGGGGCAGCAGGTGATCAATCCGGTCATTGGATTCACAACGGACAATAACGGCGTCGTCATCGAAATGCAGGCGGTGGACGGGGAAGCGGCGACGGACAGCGGATCGATGATCTTTGGTATTGGCACGGAGTCGAACAATGCGCTTGGTTCGGCCGCGATTTATCCGATCAACAACGACGGCTTTTTCACGACGACGTTTAATTCGCAGGCGTTGACGGAGAGCTTTATCGACAGCGGATCGAACGGATACTTTTTTCCCGACGGATCGATTACCCAGTGTGGTGGGAACAGCATTGCGCCGGGATTCTATTGCCCGACCAGCACGCTGAATCTTTCGGCGCAGAACGCGGCTCAAGGCGGCACACAGAATACCGTGAATTTCAGCGTCGATAATGCGGTGAACGATTTTAATAATTTTCCGAGCGATACGGCCTTTGCGAACCTCGCGGGAGCGAACGCAGGGAGCAATTGCGGGGGTGGGACACCGTGCGGCTTCGATTGGGGATTGCCGTTCTTCTTCGACCGTAATGTCTACGTTTCGATTGACGGACAATCGGTACCGTCAGGCGCTCCGGCTGCGCCCTGGTGGGCATACTGACGGGCGAGGCGCAGCGGCTGTTGGAGGAAGGCTCGCTGGATGAATGCGTTGGTGAACTAGAGCGGAAGTTGATCTACGGTCGGGAAATGGTGCTGTTCGCGGCCTACTTTGCCGTCATATTTGGTGGTCATCTTGAATAATTCCAAATGGCCATCTGCAGCCGCAACCCGACATTGATCTCGTAGCTTTTGCATTTCGGAAGCATTCAGAGGTTGGAAATTAACCGAGACACGAAGATTTTGGTCGAGGACTTCCATGCTGTCAATGCCACTAATAGTAGTTGCAACAGGCAGGCTCATGGCATAGCGCAGGCCCTGCTCAGCGGTGATAGCTCCGAATTTCACCAATTCGCCACTTCCGCCAAGACTCTTCATGCCCATTGCCGCCATACCGCGGCGAGTTGCTTCCGGCAAGACTTGAGTTTCGAAGCTGCGGAATGTCGCGTCGCAACAGTTGAGGGGCATCTGAACGGTGTCGAAGGGAAAATCGTGAGACAGCATCTTTAAATGGATCTCAGGATCTTTATGCCCAGTAAAACCGATGAAACGAACTTTCCCTTGTTGTTTTGCGGCCAAAAGCGCTTCAGCAGCCCCGTTTTGAGTAAAAATTAGATCCGGATCATTTTCATAGACGACTTCGTGAATTTGCCAGACGTCTAAATGATCTGTTTGCAGGCGCCGGAGCGATTCCTCCAACATTCGCATTGCAACTTTCTTGTCGCGACCATGAGTACAGACCTTGGTCATCACCACCGCCTGGTCACGCTTCCCTTTAAGCGCCTTTCCGAGGCGCTCCTCGCTGAGACCGTCATGATATTCCCATGCATTGTCGAAAAAGTTGACGCCATAATCGACCGCCTTAGCCACAATTTCATTTGCTGCCTGATCAGTCTGGGCAGAACCGAGATGATAACCTCCAAGTCCCATCGCTGAAACCTGCAGGCCAGTACGCCCAAGAGGTCTCCAGGGGACCTGTCCCGAGAGATCGCGTTGCGACGAATTGTTTTGTTCCTGTGCCATGGTGTCCCCACCGACGAAGGGCGTCGCACTCAAAATAGCCGCGCTCTTCATGAATCTCCGTCGATTCCATTCGAAGCTGTCAGGCATGATGATCTCCTAGAATTGCTTCTCCGGAAACGGGTGACCTGTGTTTTGCTGAGCTCCAAGCATGTCTTTAACTTCAGACTGTTGGGTGTCGAGGGGAAAATCGTGAGCGAGCCTCGCCTCAGGGTTGTCAAACTTCAGCGACAGTTTATAAAGCTCGTATCGACCGTCTGCGGCATCCTGTTGACATCGGTCACGAAGTGCCTTCATCTCGGATTCCGAGAATGGTTTAAACGTCTGAGCAATTTGCAGGTTCTGATGAAGTACTTCCAAACTGTCCATGCCGGTGATGGTGGTAGCAACTGGCAGGCTCATGGCATATCGCAACGCTTCTTCGGCGGTAACGACGCCGTTCTTAATCGCCTCTCCGTGTCCATTTAGCGGCTTCATTCCAAGTGCTGCTATGCCTCGTTTATTCAGTTCTGGAAGCACCTGCCGTTCGAAGCTTTTGAAATTGGCGTCGAAAGCATTCAACGGCATCTGCACGGCATCGAATGGAAATCCGGTTTGAAGCATAGCGAGATGAACTTTGGCGCTATGATGCCCGGTAAATCCAACGAAGCGGACTTTGCCGTCTTTCTTGGCTTTTTCCAGCGCCTCCGCGGCTCCATGTGGGCGAATGAAGAGATCAGGATCGTTGTCGAATGCCATGCCATGAACTTGCCAGAGATCGAGATAATCGGTCTGAAGACGCCGAAGCGACTCTTCGAGCATTGAGAGGGCCAGACTGGCATCGCGTCCGTGAGGGCAAGTCTTGGTCATGAGAAAAACCTTATCCCGCCGCCCTTTCAGGCCCGCGCCCATCCAGATCTCGGTCTTCCCTCTGCGATATTCCCAGCAGTTATCGAAGAATGTGATTCCGCCATCGACGGCGTGATGCACAATCTCTATCGCGGTCTTTTCGTCAGGCGCTTCGCCCAAGTGATGTCCGCCAAATCCTAAAGCGGAGACCTGTACATCGGCCCGGCCGAACTTTCGACTAGGAATTTCTCTGGGAGTTTGAGGCATGGGGTTTCCACCAAGGTCTTCTTCGCACAGAACTATTTTCGATGCGGCTCACAGAGCAGAGGTTGTTGAATGAAATCGACGTTCGCTGAGCTCAATTCAACCTCACTATTTGGCCAAAGGCGCGCGACTAAGGCTTGGCGCCGCCTTACGCCTCAACCCCAACGGTGGGATCGCGTCGCGCCGAGCCTGTTTATCTTGAAACCAGCGCAGTCCAAGTGCCGTGACTAAGCGCCCACGTTTTAACACTTTTTGAAATATACCCAAAGGGCGACTCGCGTTCTGTGCGTGACGACGATACAACAACAAATCCCTATCAAGGTAATAAGACTGACCGCCAGCGACTGTATTTCTGAGGCCGATCCAGGCGTCATGAAGAACATTACATCCTTGAGGAAATGGAATCACTTCCTGAATAAGCGA
>JBAWAI010000319.1:0-2230 GCA_049589215.1 Terriglobales bacterium
GCCCTGTTTGGGATGACTACTTATCTGAGACCGCCGGAGGCGAACAATGTTTCGCCGGTGAGCCATCCAGAGTCCGGGGACGCGAGAAAGATGGCGACGCGTGCGATGTCATCGGGCCGGCCGATGCGGCCGAGCGGAGTTTTCTCAATGGCCTGCTTTTCAAAGTCGCCGCCAGCAAGACCCGCCGACTGAAAACCTTCGGTATCAACTGGACCGGGGTTTATGGCGTTGACCCTGATTTTTTTCGGGCCCAACTCTCGTGCGAGCACATGGGTTACGGCGTCGACCGAGGCCTTGGTCGCGGAATAGACGGAGCTGCCGGGAAGCGTGCCCAAGCTTGCGACTGAACTGATGTTTACGATGCTGCCACCTTCGCCGTCAAAAAGCTTAACCGCCTCCTGGGTTGCGAAGAGCAGGCCTTTCACGTTGAGATTGAATTGCTTGTCGAAATGCTGGTCGGTGATTTGCTCGATCGGGGCGAATTCGTAGACGGCCGCGTTGTTAACGAGGATGTCGAGGCGGCCGAAGGCTTTCTTTGTCTCCGAGAAAATATTTTTCACGTCGCCTGATTTGCTGACGTCACCCTGAACAGCGATGGCCTTGCCTCCGGTCTTCACGATCTGTGAGACCACGCTATCCGCGCCCTGTTTGCTGGTGGAATAATTGACGACTACGGATGCGCCCTCAGCGGCCAGCGCTTTCGCGATGGCGGCGCCAATGCCCTTCGAGGCGCCTGTAACCACTGCCACTTTATTGCTTAGCTTGCCCATGATGTCCTCTCCTTGCTTGGATACTTCGCTTCCATACTTCGACAACTATCTAATTGATGCTCCGGGCGGCGGAAGGTTGCAGAAAGGCGAGCAGCTTTATTTACGCTCGGTTAAATCGTTTGCAGATGATCGAGATAGGCCCGCAGCACTTCCCGCTGAAGAAAAAGACGCATGCACTTGCCTTCGCGTTCAAGTTGAACGAGGCCCGCGTTCTCCAGCTCTTTTATATGGTGGGAGAGCGTAGGGGCGGTGACGGGCTGGCGCTCGCGCACATCAGCGCAAAGTACGCCTCCGCGCCCTTCGCCGACTTGCTGGAGAATCTGATGACGGCGCGGGTCGGCCAAGGCTTTGGCGATGAGCCGGATCTGGCCCTCGGATAGCTTGGGGGATTTCGTCGGCGGATTCTTCGGCTTCCGGCTCGCGCGCATATCTATGTATATCAATTTGGATGAGGTTCGACGCTGGAAGGAGCGCCCGAGTTTAGAACCTGAGGCAGATGGCAAAGGTCAAAGATGATTTAGACAAAATTGGAGGCCGCGCGTGTCATATGGTTGATGGATTGAGTAAGGACATGAAAGTTTGACTCCGAATTCGCTCAAAGCTGCCGAGGTGAAGTCGCTTTATGCGCAGCACGGTTCGGCTTTGGCGGCCTATGGGTGTTGTTGCGGGCTCGACTTCGCGGCGGCAGAGGATGTGGTGCAGCAGGTGTTTCTCAAATTGCTGCAGGGGCGAACGACGACGCCCGAGAACCCGCTCGCGTATCTCTATCGTGCGGTGCGCAACGCGTCGTTCAATCGGCGACGCGACCTTCGGCGGGAAGTTGAAATGCCCGCGGACGAGACATGGTTGGTTGGCCACGGCCACTCGCGCGAAGAGATATTGGCGGTGCAAGCTGCGGTGCGGGATCTGCCAGAGGAGCAACGGGAAACGGTTTTTCTGAAAGTTTGGGGAGGAATGACGCTGCAGGAAATTGCGGGCGTGCTTGAGATTCCGATGAACACGGCGGCATCGCGCTACCGATATGCGCTCGAGAAATTAAGGGAGCGTTTGCAGCCGGTGCGCAGCGCAGGAGGGAATTATGCAGGACGGAATTATGCAGGACCACGAAAACGATGACCTGGAGCGATATCTGAAAGGATTCCTGCCGCGCTCGATCCGGCCGTTGGCTGGTCCGGGTGAAGCAAGTTTGCCGAGCGAAGCAACAACAACCACGCTGATTCAAGCAGCCATGTCGAGTCAAGCACAAGACCCGTGGTTGCGCGCACTGACGATGGCGGCGATGGTGGTCCTCGCGGGAAGCTGCGCGCTGTGGTACGGGGCGCGGCAAATGGGTAAGGCGCCCGAGTCGGCGGCGATCAGCGATGTTCGGGCGGGCGAGATTCGCGCGGCAACGCACCTCAGCACCGTCGCACTCACCAAACTCGCCCTGGACGATAGCCCTGCGTTCGACTCGCTGCTGG
>JBAWAI010000320.1:0-28496 GCA_049589215.1 Terriglobales bacterium
GCGATTGACACGGCCAGAATCGCATTCGCGCCGATCCGCGATTTCGTCGATGTGCCGTCCAGCGAGATCATCGTTCGATCTAACTCGCCTTGGTCCGTCAGTTCCCGTCCAACTAAGGCGTGGCTAAGTTGTCCACTGATATTCTCAGCGGCCCGCCGGCAACCTAAGCCTCGATATCGCTTCGGGTCTCCATCGCGCAGTTCAAAAGCCTCGGATGTCCCGGTGGACGCGCCCGAGGGCACAGAAGCGGAAGCGCTGACTGCGTCTTCGAGGACGCACGTCGCCAGAACCGTTGGCCTGCCGCGGCTGTCCAGGATTTCTCGGCCAAAGAGTCTTTTGATTTTAGGCATAGGATTCAATATGGCAGATAAACTGATCGATCAAATCTGCAACTCGCATCGGGGGCTTCTGAATAAGTCCCAGAATCGTTTCTCGCTGTCGTGCTAACTCAGCCGGCGTTAGATATTCCAGCGGCGATTTTCCCGCTACTCGCGCAAGCATGCATCCGAGAGTATGGCGTACGACTCTCGGCTCCAGTTCCCTGGCCCAGCTTAGCGTCGAGATTCCTTCGCGGTACACCTGCCAGAATAATTCCGCGGCACTCGCCAGACGCGCGCGTTCTCTCGGCAAATGATGTGCCTTGCTCAGAAAGTGCGTCATCGCAAAGCCGGTGTCAAAAGCGGGATCTCCGAAGTGCACGACTTCATAATCGAGCAGAATCAGTTTGCTCTGGTAGATAAGCGTATTCTTCGGGCTGAAATCGCCATGAACCAGGCAGTCTTTGTGACCGAGCGTTTCGCGCGCCAGTGTGGTGAGAAACAAGTTGGCCTCAGCGACGTTCTCGGCGGCGTAAAGGTAGTAAGGCTCCAAGCGGAGATTCTGAAAATACGTTATGTCGGAAAATTGGCCGCGAAGTTCTTTTCCGGATTCCGATGAACGACAATGAATTGCACCAAGGAGCGAGCCGAATTGCTCAAAGTGATCTGAGATGATTCGTCCCGACAGCAGCACAGACTTCCAGTTTTCGTGTCCTTCCGGGACTGCCTCCATCCCCATCAGATGATTTGGCATGTCTTCGAAAATGAAAGCAGGCGTCATTCCCGGCGGCGCCAGTCGATTAAAACAGCGAAGAGCCTTCGCTTCGATTCCGATCCTCTCAGGACTGCTGAACCAATCTACATTAACTCTCAACTTCGCCAATGCTTGCTTCAGAACCCACCCGCGGCCGTCCGGCCACGCTACCTTCACCGTTCGATTCGAAACTCCACCCCGCAGGTTATTAAGCGAAATCCTTTCGTCCACCTTCACGCATCCACGCGTGGTCAGATAGTCGCGAAGGGCGTCAAAATTCTCGATGTCCAGCGGCATTGATGATCTAAGTCCTGATGCGAGAGATGCGAAATAAAACCCCGGCTTCTTCGGTGCGCGATCGCGAACTCGGCCGGTCATCAGAGCCCATTTCGACTTTGCTCCAGACCGGAAGGCGCCTTCTATGTTAACAATAGTGTTGACAGACTCGCAGGCCTCAACTAGCCTACCACAGCGCCGCCATTGTCTCCTCGAAATGACTGGTGAAATAATCAGAAATCATTCGCAAGAAAGTAAGAAAAGGACAGAAAAGAATGAGCGGAAGACTCGCCCGCAAAGTAGCATTGGTCACGGCCGCTGGACAGGGCATTGGACGGGCCACTGCGCTGGCATTTGCAGATGAAGGCGCCGTCGTGTGGGCTACCGACATCAATGAGCAGTCGCTCGCCGCGCTGAGCCGCGAGCGGCCCGCCATTCGGACCCGCCGGCTCGACGTCCGCGACACGCAGGATGTCTCAAATTGTGCTGCTGAAATCGGCGCGCTTGATGTTTTGTTCAACTGCGCCGGCTACGTTCATCATGGCACTATTCTTGACTGCTCCGAGAAGGACTGGGACTTTTCTTTCGATGTGAACGTCAAATCGATGTACCTCACCTGCCGCGCATTTTTGCCGGACATGTTGAAGGCGGGGAAGGGAAACATCATTAATATGTCGTCGTCCGTATCCAGCATCAAGGCCGCTCCGAACCGGTTTGTCTACGCCAGCACGAAGGCTTCGGTGATTGGTTTGACGAAAGCGATCGCGGTTGACTTCATTCGCCGCGGCATTCGTTGCAATGCGATTTGTCCTGGGACTGTGCAGTCACCTTCGCTGGAGCAGCGGATAGACGCGCAAAGCAAACAAGGCAATGTTGACGCCGAGAAGGTTCGTTCCGAATTCGTCGCCCGTCAGCCCATGGGCCGCCTCGGCACTCCGGAGGAGATTGCGGCGCTGGCTATTTATTTGGCCTCCGATGAATCTAGTTACACCACCGGCCAAATCCACATCATTGATGGCGGCTTCAGCCTTTAGCGCCGAACTCTTGGAGACAAAATGAAATTGCTGCGCTACGGTTTACCCGGCCAGGAAAAGCCCGGCCTCATCGGCGCGAGCGGCGAGATTCTTGACCTCTCGGGGATCATTCCGGATCTTGCCGGAGAAGCGCTCCTTCCGGCATCAATTGAAAGACTGAGAACCCTCGATGTCTCCCGTTTGCCGCAGGTCACCGGACAGCCGAGAATTGCACCATGCATCAGCGGCGTCGGAAAATTCATCTGCATTGGGTTGAACTATTCAGATCACGCCAAAGAAGCCGGCATGGCTGTGCCAGTCGAACCGGTAATCTTTATGAAGGCGACCTCGTCCATCTGCGGCCCCGACGACAATATCGTCATCCCCCGTGGATCGAAAAAGACCGACTGGGAAGTTGAGCTCGGCGTGGTCATCGGCAAGCCGGGCAAGTACCTTAATGAAAGCGAAGCGCTCTCCCACGTCGCCGGTTATTGCGTCGTCAACGATATCTCCGAACGTGCTTTTCAAATGGAAGGTACTGGTCAGTGGGTCAAAGGCAAGAGCGCTGACACCTTCGGTCCGATCGGTCCGTGGCTGGTCACCCCCGATGAGGTACCCGATCCGCAGAATCTTAACATGTGGCTCGAAGTGGATGGTCATCGCTATCAAAGCGGATCGACACAGACCATGGTTTTCGGGGTGGCGTTTCTGATCAGCTACATCAGCCGCTTCATGAGCCTGAGAACCGGCGACATCATCTCAACCGGCACGCCTCCCGGCGTTGGTTTCGGCCTCAAGCCGCCGGTCTTTTTGCGCGCCGGCAATCGCATGAAACTCAGAATCAACGGCCTCGGCGAACAAAACCAGCAAGTCGTAGGTGATTAGCGAGAACTTCCTCGGCTTTGTTCAACTCGCCAGCCCTCACATCTTGCTCAGGCATTTATGAAACTGCATGCAGGCCCGCTACGTGTTACGCGATTCCAGAATACCTATTCCGAAATCATCCCAATCGTCCCCAGCCACGTCTCCACCAACTGAGGCCATCCGGTTATCGGAAACTTCGTGCGCCGCAGCCCGAACGCATGTCCGCCCTGCGCGTACAAATGCATCTCCGCGGGAACCCCCGCGTCCTTCAGCGCAATATAGTAAGCCATTGATTGGCTTACTCCGTCCACATTGTCGTCCTCCGCCTGCACCAAAAACGTTGGCGGCGTCTGCTGCGTGACCGGAACGTTTGGATTCAGTTTGTAAGCATGAATGCCAACCCGTAAATGCCCCGGATAAACACCCACAGCAAAATCCGGCCGGCAGCTTTCTTTGTCAGCTGCATCGACGGGCGCGTACAATCGCCGTCTAAATTGCGTGCTGATTTCCGCCACCAAATAACCGCCCGCCGAAAATCCGAGCACTCCAATTTTGTGCGGATCAATGTGCCATTCCGCAGCATGGAATCGCGCCAGGCCCACAGTTCTCTGCGCGTCCTCCAGCGCCAGCGTCGAGGTTGCAAGATCGTTGGGCCGGCACTTGCAGCGCCAGTCATATGGAAGGCTCGGCACGCGATATTTGAGCAGCACGCAGGTGATCCCCTCGGACGTCAGCCAGTCACACACCTCCGTGCCTTCCAAGTCGATTGCCAATCCCTCGAAGCCGCCGCCGGGAAACACGATCACCGCAACGCCAGTGTTATTTCTTTTTGGCGAATAGACCGTCATCGTGGGGCTCGTGATGTTGCTGGCCCAAACATACGGCTTGCCGGCCACCATTTCTTTGGTCGTCTCGACATATTCCGTCCCCGGAACGGGCTGTGCGTCGGGCGGCGTGCCCGGCCATATCGCCACTTGCGTATGCCCCTCCGACGGCTGCCAGACATGCGTCTGCGCTCCAGAACCGCCAAAGGCAAGCACAACCGAGAGACCACAGATCAAAGGCTTCATCAAAGTCCTCACAGAGTAATGACGGGGAAAGCGCAGGCAGAAGCAATCAGGAGAGATCAGGAGCCACTCGGATGCGCCGCATTTATCGTAATGCGGCGTCGACGCGCTTCTCCACAGCCCACGAGGATGGTCGATCAACCCCGAGAGTCCTGCCATGGTGCGTGGGGAGTCGCACAGAGCGACCTACAGCATGCACCATTTCCAGTCCTCACGTATTTATGAGACTGGTTCTAGCACGCTGTCCTGCTGCGGTCTTACTGCCAACTAGCGTACCTTCTTATAAAGGATGATCGCCGCTTCGCGCTTGGCTGCGATCTCAACCGGCAGCCCAGCCCGCATCAACTCTTTTCCTGAAATCCTCATCGGCGTTTTCACATCCAGGTTAGTGATCTCATACGTCGCGGCCGCATCAAGCCCGCGCAGAATCAGATTCTTCGTCGGCTCCGCGCTCTCATCACGACGAAAAGCCTGCACCATTCCATCCTCTTGTTCCGGTCGATTGAACTGCCAGGCCGCCCACTCGAAGGCGGCGCTACGCTCCTTGCTCGGATCACTGTTGCAATCGGAGTTCAGGCTGCATGGCAAAAGAGGATAGTAATCTCCATAGTAGTAGGGCCGCACGAGCTTTAGCTGCGCGACCATATTTCGCATCCAGTCATACGGAAAATCGGCCGGTATAAAGTTGCCAACCTGATTCGGATATCCAGCGACGTTGAAAAGCGCAAACGCCAAACCAGGCGCCATCCCGCTCCGAAAATGATAGGTATCGCTCGGCCGGACCTGAAGCAACGTGCCGAAATGAGGACGCCAGTAAGCTAGGCCCTCAGTGCTGATTTGCGCCCCGATCGGATCCGCATCCGGCGAGACCGGATAGTCCGCGCGGCTTAAATCCACGGCGCGCGAAATTGTCTCCAGGTCGCCGCGCTGCACAATATCGAGAATAAGTTTCGGATGCTTTCGCCGCAGGCCATCCCAGAACGCAAGCAGACCTTCGGCGTATCGTATCTGCGTCATCCCTTGGCGATCGGTCGTATCCGCTTGCGTCCAGAAAGGCGCCAGCGCGAAATTACAATCCTGCCGGTAAACATCGATGCCCTGTTTATCGATGAGATCCGAGATCGAATCGATCATGTACTGGCGAGCTGCCGGATTGCCGAAATCAAACATCCGGAATTTCACCAGCGGCCGCGCAGTGTTTCCTTCGAAATGAGTCGTCACTTCCCCAATGAACCAATCGGGATGCTCGATCGTCAGCGGCGTCCCAACCACCGCCCGCTCCGGCTCGAACCAGAGCAGGAACTTCATGCCCTTTGCGTGCGCAGCATCGCTGATCGGTCTCAAGCCTTTGCCGTCAGGATGAGGCACTTCGTTGACGCGCCAATTGCCGGCGTGCAGGAACCAGTCTTCTTTGCCGAAGATCTGGAATTCATCCACCGGGCGATCCGTCCCATACCAACCCGCGTCCATCCAGAAGTTTTCAAATCCAATATTTTCACGCGTGATCTGATCGATGAGCCGCAAACTCGTCGATGTCTTCATCCCGCCCCATCCCAAATGAGAGACCGGCAGTACCACCGGTTGTCCGTCATAGTGAGGTGTGTGATATCTCAGGATGTGGCGTCGCAAAACATTGTGGGCATCGATATCTTCTCCGCTCCACGGCAGCAGCAGGACTTCCGGGGTTCGAATCTCTTCGCCAGGGTGAAGTGAGAGATGCATCGCTCCCATGCTCGCCGAAACCGAAATCGCCGCTTCAGTTGCCCGCGAGAAATTAATGGACCACGTCCCCGGCCATCCCAGCGCGCCGATCAATCCGTGTCCGGCCGTCTGAATGTCGAAAAATGGTATCGTTTCAACCGTCTTCCCGCCGCTTTCACTGGAAATCTGAAATGACTCCAGCTGATTCATCGGCTTCTTTTGCAGCGCGTAGGTATCCATCACGCCGCATCCCTTTGAATAGAGAATGGTCGGAATGCCTTCGCCGGTGACCGCAAACGAAGTGTCGAGTGCCTGAACATACTCCAGTATCGGCGCGTCGACCTTGCCGTCATTCTTGAAATAGGCCGTCCACTCCACCACCGGAGAGTCGGCAAACTCCAGCGCCTCTACCCGGACCTGCAATCCTGTTTTTGGATCGGTCCAGATTGCAACATGTTCGGTGCGTCCGTCATCGAGTTGCCTGGTCTCGATCTTTCTCGGCCACGCTTTCAGCAACGCGCTCGATCCCTGCCTGTCATACGCAAACGAGATCGGCGGCAGCGCCTCTTCGCCCAGCAGGTGTTCGTTCAGCCATTGGTTGTGAGAGTGCCCGTCACCTGGTGCGTCCATCGCGGACGCCATAGCGCAATTCGCAAACACACAAAAGCCAAGAATTGCCAAAGCAAAAATTCGTTCGGCCTTGAGAATCCGCTTACGAAATTCCAGTCTAGATCCCACCGTTCCCATTCGAATTGTTCTCCAGAGCAGCGACAGATTATTGAGCCATTTGCTGTATGTCAACACGATTGTTAACATTATCACGTTTATGCGGCTCCTTTCGCCAGCCGCGAAGGTCGCCACGGGCACGAACGGGGAAGGATCACGCATGGCCGACGAGAAACGCAAGTATCGCTCCACCGCCTGGTTCGCGAAAACCGACAAAGATGGTTTTGTGCACCGGAGCTGGATGCGGAACCATGGCCTGCCCGATCATGTATTCGATGGGCGCCCGGTCATCGGTATTTGCAACACATGGTCCGAACTCACGCCCTGCAATGCCCATTTTCGCCAGATCGCCGAATACGTCAAGCGCGGCGTCTGGGAGGCTGGAGGTCTCCCTCTCGAATTTCCCGTAACGTCGCTCGGTGAAACCAACATGCGTCCCACCGCCATGCTCTTCCGCAATCTCGTGAGCATGGACGTCGAGGAATCGATTCGCGCGAATCCCATCGACGGTGTCGTGCTCCTCTGCGGTTGCGACAAGACTACGCCCTCCCTAGTCATGGGCGCGGCCAGTTGCGATCTTCCGGCCCTAGTGGTCTCGGGAGGCCCGATGCTCAACGGCAAGTATCGCGGTCGCGACCTCGGTTCCGGCACCGACGTTTTCCGGTTCAACGAGGAATTGAAAACCGGAACTCTGAGCCCGCAGGAATTCGTTGAAGCCGAGGCCTGCATGTCTCGCTCCGCGGGCCATTGCATGACGATGGGCACCGCTTCCACGATGGCCTGCATGGTTGAGGCTCTCGGTCTCGCGCTCCCGCACAACGCCGCCATTCCAGCGGTCGATTCTCGGCGCTACGTTCTCGCCCACGCGGCCGGAAGCAGGATTGTCGAGATGGTTCGCGATGATCTGCGCATCTCGCACATCTTGACCCGCCACGCGTTTGAAAACGCGATCGTCGTAAATGGCGCCGTGGGTGGTTCGACCAACGCAGTCATTCATCTGCTCGCGATCGCCGGCCGCATCGGCCTGAAAGTCACGCTCGACGATTGGGATCGTCTCGGCCGCAACGTTCCGACGCTGGTCGATCTCATGCCGTCCGGCCGTTTCCTCATGGAGGATTTCTATTACGCGGGCGGCCTACCCGCTGTTATTCGCGCCCTCGATCAGCGGAACCTTCTCCATCGCGATGCTCTCACCGTCAACGGCAAAACTATTTGGCAAAATTGCCAGGCTGCTCCCAACTGGAACGCCGATGTCATTCGTCCCTTGGAAAATCCTCTTGTCGAGCACGGCGGCATCGCCGTTCTCCGCGGCAATTTGGCTCCTGACGGCGCTGTGCTCAAGCCTTCTGCCGCTTCGCCGAATCTCATGCGCCATCGCGGTCGCGCCGTAGTATTCGAAAACATCGAGCATTATCAAGAGCGCATCGACCATCCTGACCTGGAAGTCGACGAAAGCTGCGTTCTCGTTTTGAAAAATTGCGGCCCGAAAGGTTATCCCGGCATGGCCGAAGTCGGCAACATGAGCTTGCCCGCCAAGGTGCTAAAGCGAGGCGTCACAGATATGGTGCGCATTTCGGACGCGCGCATGAGCGGAACCGCCTACGGTACGGTTGTGCTCCATGTTTGTCCCGAAGCGGCGGTCGGCGGCAATCTCGCTCTCGTGCAAGAAGGCGACTTCATAGAACTGGATGTCGAGGCGCGACGTCTGCACCTGGACGTTTCCGCAGATGAACTCGAGCACCGGCGTTCACAGTGGCAGCCTCCGGCGAATCCAATGAAGGGCGGCTATCAACAGCTTTATGTGGAGCGGGTCATGCAGGCGAGTACCGGAGCCGATCTCGATTTCTTGACCGGTTGCCGCGGCGCTGGCATCCCGCGCGAGTCACATTGAAACCGGTGAACTTTTTTCGAGTGCCATGGGAAAGTCAAGAAGAACGCCATTCGCATGCGCAACCGAGTCCGGCCGCATGCGGACCAACGCCCCAAAACTTCTGGAGAAACTAGCATGAATCTCGCCGCGATCGTCGCGCTACTATTCGCTCAGCTTGCACCGGTACCAACAACGTTCGACCTGTCCGCCGACTTCTCTTTTCGCGACAATCCGAACAAGGTCTGGCAGTATGGATATTCAGCGACAAACTCTTTAGCGCCCGATCAGTTTCAAGTCGACAAGCAATCCGACCGCGTCGACACGAAGTGCGATCCGACTGGCTCGATCGGTTTCTGGCATCCCGCCGCGAACCACGGCCCCGGCCCCGGCTACTATCCCTATGTTGCATACAACACGACGAAGCAGCCACAGGTCGGCTGTAAAGGATGGGCTGTGCGTCCCAGCGAAATCGCCATGGAAGCCAGCAATGACGGCCAGTTCAGTCTGGTCCGCTTCGTGGCGCCCGCGACTGGAACCTACAAGATCAGCGCCCAATTCGAGGGCATCCATTATGGATTATCGACAACCGACGTGCATGTGCTGCACAACGGCACATCATTGTTCGATGCCGATATCGACGGCTATGGCGGCGACCCGGCTTTCCACAAAATCGAGGGAGCAAACCCCAACGCGAGCTATTCTGGGCAGGTCGAATTGAAAGCCAACGACACCGTGACCTTTGCTGTAGGGTATGGAAAGGATAAAACGAATTCCGGCGACACAACCGGGCTTTTTGCTCAAATCGTATTGCTGGCCCGCCCCAAGCAATAAGGGGTTGCCCGTCATCAACGGCAACAGGACGAGAGCAAAAAAAATCCCACTTTGCCGGGAGCCTGTAAAGTTGAGCCGTCCATTGCAGGACCGATACAAAGGTATCGTTCATACCATCGTCTAATTGTTCCTTCTCCGCCCTTCTGTTCTGATATCCCCGTGACCTGGATGCAAATCTGCATCCCAACAATTTTACAGACCTTCGGAGGAAAGTGTATGCCAGGCAAAACCGACATCGCCATAGAGCCAGTTACCACGACCCCGAACCCTCTCGATGTCATCCCAGCAGACATGCCATTCGATGTGCCCTATGGGCCTCCAATCTCACTAGACCGAGCCGAGGCGGCGATTCAAGCGGCTGCGGCAGAGGCCAGAAAGCGGAATTGGAAAATGAATATCGCAGTAGCCGATTCCGGCGGCAACTTAGTTGCCTTCCAACGAATGGACGGCGCCATGCTCGCCTCCATTCAGATTGCACAACACAAGGCGCGAGCGGCCGCAACCTTCCGGCGGCCCACCAAGGTTTTCGAGGACGGCATCAACCTTATGCATCTCAACTATCTCCTCGCATTCGATGGAGTCATTGCATCCCGCGGCGGCATCCCGCTGATCGACCAGGGCGCGATCATCGGCGCAATCGGTTGTTCGGGAGGCACGGATTCCCAGGACGAGGTTGTGAGCAAGGCGGGGGCGGCGGTAATCAACAAACCCCCAGCGAGGATGAAATGATAGATGTTTCGAGACGGCATAGGTGGAGCGCGGGCATTCTTGCGACAACGTGCCCTACACAACACACACCGCGTAGAACTTGAAAAAGCTCGCCGACCTGAAGCCCCAAACACTTGCCATCACGCATGGCTCTATCTTCACAGGTAACTGCGCTCGAGCACTGAATGACCTCAATGTCGTGTGACGCGAGGTCTTCGGCCTGCAGAAGTAGAAGTAAAGGAGCAAATCCCCGATCATCCCAGTAACCTGCCGGCGAGCCAGTAATCGACACTGAACTTTCCCGGTCCGGAGCAGATCAACCATATAAAGAAGAGCACGTACAGGACTTCTGGAAGGTAGAGAAGATCGTCGAGCCAGCTAAGAGGCGAAAGTCCTTTGGGCAAAGTGGAGAGCGAACTGGTCAGGGTGGCGACAATCATGTCGATCATTAAGGCCACACAGGCCGGGCTCGAAAGAAATCCCACGGCGACCAAAGACCCACAAACGAACTCGACGCTCGCCACGAAGTAAGCCGTCTGCTTGGGAAACGGAATTTTGGCCTGGACGAGCGTGTCATAAACAGATTTCGTGCCACCAACGACAAACAACTTGTTCCCCCCGGAGATCGCGAAGAACAGCCCGATCGAAACGCGCACCAGCAGGATGGCGTATTGCTCCAAATCACCGCTGCCCAACAAGGCAAACTGGATCAACCGTTTCCAATCCATCTCTAGTGCCTCCGTCCGAGATTCGCGAAAATCTCGCGCCTCAGGATTACGTGTCCATCCGTTCGACCCATTGAGCACGAAATGCGGGAGCCGGAAATGGATCCGCAAAGTATTGTGTTTCCCGCGCAACCTTCACACCCGTGAACTCCATGATGCTCACGGTGTACGAAGGCTTGCCGTCATAGGACAGAATCAATTCTGTAACCCAAAGATCACCGCTGCCAATGATTCGTCGGACGGTAAACCGCTTTTTGCTCGGCTGGCCGGCGCGTTGGTTCTGTATATTGCTGCGCCCGCGGGTTCGTTCGCCCGACTGGGGGTAGTCCAGTACCGCGTCCTCGTGATAGATAAGGTGTTCGGTTTCAAAATCGTTGGCATCGGATGCCGCCCAATGCTGATCCAGCGCCGCACGGATCTCTTGATCTTGGACTCCAGCGCTCTGCTCCGATTTTTGCTGATCGCTCATCATGAACCCTCAATTTGACAAGAAGCGACAAATTCCAACCCCAGATGCAGCACCGCGCACTTGGCCACCGACTACGGTTGGAACCCGTCCGCCATCCACTTGGCAAATAGTTCAATCCGGGATTGCGGCCATTGACCTTCGCCCCTTGGCGGCGGAGGCGGCATTACGGCGCCGCCGATTCCACGAATACGATCGTAGATGGCGGCAGCATGCTGTTTGACGTCGTCGTAACTTCCCAGGTTGAACGCCTTGCTCATGCCTTGAATGTCTCGCTCTGTAAAGAGCGGGCGAATGTCGGTTTGAAAGCTCGTCGATTTCATCATTGCGCCTCACAGGTATTGGAGTATACGGATGTTGCCGGCTCCTTTGTGAAACCAAACTTCTGCTCGTTCATTCTCCCCATCGTTGGGGTCTTGCGACAGCTGCTCAGACTTCTCCTACGAGTTGCTGTTTCGCGGATCGTCTTTCGCGTTTAGGTATTCGAGTCCAAGAGGCCCTATTGCGGTTATTTGCGTGACGTACTCGCCGGACTTCGCCCAGTGGAAATGGTGGGTGTTGCCAGGAAGAATGATCACTGCCCCGGGCGGATAGGCCTCCAACTTACTCGCGTCGAATTCATCGCCCAGTCCGATATAAAAGACACCGGAAATCACGGTATAGACTCGATCCTCCGGGTGCTTGTGAGGCATCAATTTCGCGCCGTGAGGTGCTTTGACCCTGATTGTGTAAGGGCCCGGCTCCGAAGGCTGACCGACGACCACGGCCAGCCGAACGGAAGGCGGGAACGACGGGAACGGTTTCCAATCGACATCTTCAGGCAAGATTGTCTTGAAGACCTCCTGCCCGAGTTGGTGACGTTGGGCTCCGTTTTGTTGAGCGGGCTCCACTGCGCTGGCTTTCTGAGACATACAAACCCCCATTGTGTTGAAAGTGTAAAACCTCACGACAGGCATTCGTCACATTTCCGCTTGAATCGTATTCGAATGTATCCCATCCTCAACGTGCCGGAGCTGACGAGCACATCGGGCGGCGCTTAGCGCGCGATTTGGCCGAGGTAATATCCCAGCCGATTTTCGACATCGCCCGGCTTGTGGAAGCCGCGCGCCATTAACTGTTTGATCCCATCCTGCGCGGCAGGCCGACCGAGCGAACCGATGCAGGCATACCACCCGGCGCCGAGTTCGACATCCGGCGGCAGGCTGGTGTCGACGAGGCGCTTGGTCTGCGCGATCGCCCATTTGTCGAACTTGGCAATCCGGGTCGCCAGCGCCTCTACGAAGGCGTCGAGCTCAGCGTCAGGCAGGGCGCGATTCACGTAGCCATACGCCTCGGCCTGATCGCCCCTGATGTCTTCCGAGCTCAACAGCACCTCGAGGGCGCGGTTTCGGCCGATCAGTCTGGGTAGCCGAGCCATGGGTCCGCCGCCGGCGACCATCCCCACGCCGACCTCCCATTGCGAAATGATGGTCTTCTCACGGCTGGCAAAACTCATGTCGCAGGCGAGCGTGATTTCGCTGCCGTTACCGGTTGCGCGTCCGCGAATGAGGGCGATTGAGGCGACCGGCAAACGCGTCAGACGCACGAGAAAGTCAGGCCAGGGCGGCAAGCCTGTCGGACCGTCCGGCATTGAGGTCAGATCCTCAAGCTTGGCTTCGAAATCGGAGTGATTCAGAAAGTATTCGTCGACCGCGCTGTCGAAGACCACGACCCTGACCTGCTCATCAGCTTCGAGGGCGTCCATGACATCCTGGAACTGCCGGACCATCTCTGGCCCCATCACGTTGATCGGCGGATTGTCGATAGTGACGCGCCAGTAGGCGGGTGACCGCCGGCTCACGCGAATCTGTGGCGGTTTCGTGGGTGCGTTCATCTGTGTAAGGTTGGTGGGTGCGTTCAAAGCTGCCATAGAATTTCCCTCCGTATTTGAGCTGTCGCCATTGAGCCAGAACAAATTGGCCTGCACAATTGGACGATAGTATTGCCCATACCTTGGTATGGACCGCTCGTGCGGTCAACATACTTCCAGCTAGCGATCCGCTCCTCGCCGTGGGTCAAATGGCCCCATTCGCTGGTAGCGCTTGCATAAGCCTGAACGGCGAGCACCCCGCCAGACCCCTGCGTCCGTAGAACGGGATTACCGCAAAACTAGAGAAGCTGCCAAAAGTGCGAGGTGTTAAGATCAGCCCAGTTCCGGAGGCGACACCCATGACCACGTCCCGGCACGCGCCCAGCCCGTGGACGAGAGTGCCGATTGCGCTGCGGGCCATCTTGGGGGGCTTTCTCTTTGCTGCCATAACTGCCAACGTCTGGCTGTTGTTGCTACTGAAATTGGGCGTAGAACGGGCTGCGGTCATTGAGGCGATCTTTCTCGCGCTTTTGCTGTGGTGGGCTCGCGGGAGCCGGTCCCCCACGTGCAGCGCAAGCCTCGCGGGCGAAAGCGTTCCGCCGCGTTGACCTGACGTCCATCCAGTGGCTATGGGGACTGGTCGCAGCATTCTTCCTGGCCGCGACTGTTCATGCCTCCATCGTCTTGCTTTTCCGCTTCATCCCTTTCCCCGTTACGGCATTCCGCCATGGTTACGATCTTTCTTTCATTTCCTCGCAGCCGTTGAGGTGGGTTGCGGTAGTGGTCTCAGCGGCATCGGCGGGAATTTGCGAAGAAACTGCCTTTCGGGGCTTCATGCAACAGCCGATCGAACAGCGTCACGGCGTGCGTGTCGCGGTCTTAATTTCCTCTCTCTTCTTCATGGCGTTACCTCTCACCAAAGCATGGGCTTTACTGGGAATGGTTCCCATCATATTTGGCGCAGGCGTATTGCTGGGTACTCTCGCATGGTCGGCCGGTTCACTCATTCCATGCATGATCGGTCATTTCGTGATGGATATTGGCCTTTTCGCCTATTGGTGGACGGGAATCGCTGGCACCTTTACCGCCCGCCCGATCAGTGAAACGGACGTGGATCAGCCCTTCGTTATGGCGTGGGTTGTGTTTGCGATCTCGCTGGTTGTAGTGCTGCTCGCGCTGTCGAGGCTTCGCGCAACGGCGCCCACCAGCTGAACTGGTAGATCGCTGGAAGACAACAAGTGTAATAGCGATGTTAAAACAGTTCGGTCAAAAAAAGATCAGAGCGAGGGAAACTTCCCCCGGCGTCCTTGATACGAAGGTATCATCGATACCATCGTCCAATTGTTTTAGCCCTCCCGGTCTGGCTTAATCGTGATCGTTTGAGATGCAGGTTGATCGAGCTTGGAAAATTTCTTTGTGAAAGAGAAAACCCGATGTCTGAACTGATGACGAAATCTGTGGCGCAAGAACAACAAGAGAAGATAAAAACTCGCACAGCCCTGCGCCGCATCGCCGGCTTTACCATCGTTGCGATAGCCGTAGCCGTACTCGCTATCCCGGTGACGACGGCTCTTTATGCGCAAGGCCAAGGCAAGAACACCGACAAGTACTCATTGATATCGCCGAGCGGAATTGCGTTCTCCGACTTTCGGGGATATGAGGATTGGTCGGTGGCCTCTTCCGCCCGGCAAGACGAAATACTCAAAGTAATCGTCGCCAATCCGACCATGATCAAGGCGTACAAGGCCGGAATTCCCGCCGGCGGCCAGATTTTCCCGGATGGCTCCAAGATCGTGAAGCTCCAGTGGAAGCGCAAGAAGAGCCCGGAGGCTCAATTCGACGTCGACGTACCAGATTTTTTCACCCAGGCTTTTGTTATGGAAAAGGACAGCAAGAGATTTCCGAAAACCGGTGGGTGGGGATACGCGGTGTTCAATTACGATCCCGCATCGGACAAGTTCACGCCCGACCCCAAGAGCCTCGCGGACTGCGGAAACGCTTGCCACACGGTGGTGAAGGCGAAGGACTACATCTTCCATCCATACGAGAAGCGCTAAACCTCGTCACCTTTGACATCCATAACCGCGCGGTGACGCGTAATTGAGAGCAGCGGGGAGCGTGTGTTCTCGATCAGGTGTATTTAAGACGTGATCGAATCTCAATTGACCGGCGGCAGTCCAATCTTGGCGACTAACCGCCGGAATTCGGGTAGGCCGTAGAGCGACTGGAAGCCTTCATCGTTGTTGATGTTCAACATGTCCGTGCACCGGCTCTCATAACAGAGGTTCAAGTACTTCATTGCTTCACCGGCGCGTCCCATGCGTGCACTGGTGTCGGCGACCCAAATGGGGGTCAGTTTGCCCGCCTGGAAGAGCTTTTGCTGTTTCTCCAGTTGCCGGGCAAACATGTTGGATGCGCCGCCAGAGGCATAGCCTTGGCCGGCTGCCTCGGCAATTTCAGAGAATGAATCGTTGTGCTGCAACTGCGCTTCGAGCCGCGCTTCGCGCAGATAGTCGGGATAGTCTCGCGCGTTCAAGTATGCAAACTTCAGGTAGCGGTGAGGCGAGATAAAATCCGGTTCGAGCGTCTCAAGCTGTGCCAGCAGTTGCACGCCCTCCTGGCGACGTCCCGAATCGATCAGCAGCATGCCTTTGTCGGCGAGGATGCTGCGCGAGTTGGGGTCGAGCCGGCGCGCGATCTCAATTTCATCCAATGCACGCTGACGGAGCCTGAGCCCATTGGAAAACGTGGCGTACCAATGATGCGCCTTAACGTTATTCGGATCGAGCGCAATCGCTCGCCGGTACTCGCGCTCAGCGCCTCGCGCGTCCCACTTGCCGTTAAACAGGACGAAGGCAGGGAAGCGTGTGCCTCGGACGAGGAGTCGTCAAACTGTACCGCCTTTTGCGCGGCTACGAAGGCGCGGTCGTAGGCCTCGCGGTCGGGCAAAACGGTGTACTCGCGCATCAAGTTATAGCAGTCGGCAAGGCCCATATAGGCATCCGCATACTTCGGATCATGGACAATTGCCTGGGTGAAAGCGTCTACCGCCTGGTTCAAGCTTTCGGGTGTGCGCTCATTCCAGTAAAAGCGGCCTTTTAGGAACCAATCCTCAGCTTCGCGGTTTGCCGGCTGGTGCTGGGCACGCGCGGGTGTGTTTCCTGGCTTGGCCGCCATTTTGGCCGCGCGAAAACCGGAACGAACGATCCACGTAACGCCAAGCATGGCGAGAAAAATGATAAGCAAGGCGAGAATCTGCCAATACCTCGTTTTTTTAGCCACGAATGCATCGAGAGCGATTTCTTCGGACGCCGTTTCGTTTCCCTGCACCCACGGTCGCGGTTCTTTTGCAGGCGATGGTTCTGCTGCACCCTTTTGTGGTTCCTGCTTCGTCGACTCTGACGGATGGATGGGAGCGATCCAACGGTAACCACGGCGCTCGACAGTTTCGACAAAGATTGGGTTCTCTGCGGAATCGCCCAGAGCGTCTCGCAAACGCATCATGGCACTGCTGATCCCTTGCTCAAAATCCACGAAAATGTCGGGCCCCCAGAGTGCTTGCCGGAATTCCTCGCGTGTGATGACCCGGCCGGGGTTAGTCAACAAAAGAGTTAACACGCGGAAAGGCAGATCCTGCACTCGGACCTTGATCCCGTTGCGCCGTAGCTCGCCGGCACGCAGATCGGCTTCGAATACACCAAAACGAACGACCGTTGGGGGCGCCTGCACGGAAGAACCCATTTGAAAAATAGTAAGGGGGGAAGTAACCAATTTTACGACCCTGGCAGAGTGGCCGGAAAATGCGATTTTTATTGGTATTCCTCGCCCAGGGCGCCGGCTAACGGCGCAGTCTTGGCAGAGAGGGGCCTTCTTGAAAGCTGGCGCTTTCATGGTATCTGCCGGGCTCAAACCTACAGACATTACCGGATGGACTCGTCGACGGTGAGAAGGCTAGCGTCGGGAAGGCTGCGGCCCGCTACCCGGCAAGCCTGAGTTGATCGAAGGGGGACCTATGGGACAGCCGGAGCGCACGCTGATATCGGAAACGTCGTCGGAGCCCTTCTGGATTCCTCCGCAGCAGCAGCTTCTTTTTCGTGAAATCCTTGATCTGCTTGAGTCGCGAAACATTCCCTATGCCGTCGCGGGAGCATTTGCTTTACAGGCGCATACCGGAATTCACCGCGACACCAAAGATCTCGACTTGTTCATGACGGCCGAAACCGCTTCTGTGGCATTAAAGCTTCTAAACGAGGAAGGCTTCCGTTGTGAAGTCTGCGATCCGGTCTGGCTGTTCAAGGCGCATCGCGGCGGATTCTTCGTCGACCTGATCACGGGCATGAGCAATGCCGTCCTCGTCGTCGACGACTCATGGATCAAACGCGCGAAACCTGCGGTCATCCACGATGTCCAAACTAGGGTGCTGGCCGCCGAGGAGCTTTTGGCGTCCAAGTTATTTGTCACGCGGCGGGAACGTTTTGATGGCGTCGACATCGCTCATGTCATCTACGGAACGCGCGGAAAGATCGACTGGCAGCGCGTTCTCGTTCTTGCGGGAGAGCACTGGGAGATGCTGTTCTGGGCCCTTATACTCTTCCGCTATTCATATCCGGCCGAGACACAGCTGGTGCCCAAAGAGTTATGGCTTGACCTTATTAAGCGATTTGAGGCGGTTGTTTCCCGTCCCGATCCGGCCGCGAAGTTCCGCGGCAGCTTGGTTGACGACAAGATGTTCGCTATTGACATCAACGAGTGGGGACTCGACAACCTCATGCGCGACTACCGCGACCGCAGACTGCGGAGTCTTTCGGCGGCAGGCAAAAAAAACAAATGAGAATCGCAGCCACCGCAGACCTGCATTTTTCCCCGGCGCATCACAGCGCGTTGCACGAACAGCTGAACTGCGTGCGTGAAGAGGCGGATGTTCTGGTTATTGCCGGCGACCTTACGAATTATGGAGAGCCCAGCGAGATGGAGCCTCTGCTCAACGTCGTGGTCCGCACGCGGGTGCCAACAATTGCAGTTCTTGGAAACCATGACTATGAATCCGGCAAGCAGGCAGAGCTGATGAGCATGATGTCATCCTCCGGAATTAAGGTGCTCGATGGAACTGCCTACGAGCGGGATGGCGTGGGATTCGCGGGAACCAAGGGCTGCGCCGGAGGATTTGGTCGTGGCGTTCTGACCGCGTTCGGAGAGCCTGAAATCAAACGATTTGTGCAGGCGACCATCGACGAGACTTTAAAGCTTGAACGTGCGATGGCTCAGCTTCGCACACCCAAGCGGGTCGTCGTCATTCATTACGCGCCGATTGCGGCGACTGTTCAAGGAGAGGCTCCCGAAATATTTCCGTTTCTCGGTACGTCGCGCCTGGCCGAGGTGATCGACCGTCATGGCGCCGACCTCGTCCTGCACGGCCATGCTCATCACGGACAACTGGAAGGGAAGACCTCCGGGGGCAGCCCCGTCTACAATGTTGCCATCACCCTGCTCCAGGCGCGCGAACCGTCAGCGTCGTACCGAGTGTTCGATATATAGATCTCTCCGCAGGATGTCGATGCTGACCACTGAAATCTTGACCCAGCAGCCGCGAATTGGCGCCCGTCGGCTTCCAGACGGAAGCTGGGAATTCTTGCTGTGGGCTCCCAATGCGCGCTCTGTTCGCCTGCAACTTTGCCTAAGTGATGAACTCATCAACATGGAGCTGCTCCCGCAAGGATATTTCCGCGCAAATGTTCGAGGAGTTGATGACGGAACTCAGTATCTATACCGGCTCGATGATCACCGCAGCCTTCCCGATCCTGCTTCACGCTTTCAGCCTCGAGGAGTGCACGGCCCATCGCAAATTGTGGACACCGGATCGTTTCAATGGACCGACCAGGACTGGAAAGGCGTCCCGCTGGAAAGCAGCATTTTCTATGAGCTGCACGTCGGCACCTATACGCGCGAGGGCACGTTCGATGCGGTTATTCCGCACTTTGCACAACTGGCAGATCTCGGCGTCACGACTATCGAACTAATGCCGATTGCTCAATTTCCGGGTTCTCGCAACTGGGGATACGACGGCGTGTACCCCTTCGCTCCGCAAAATTCTTATGGCGGTCCAGCTGCTCTTCATCGCCTCGTGGATTCTGCGCATGCGCAAGGTCTCGCGGTCACGCTGGATGTTGTCTACAACCATCTTGGCCCGGAAGGCAACTATCTAAATGCATTCGGACCCTACTTTACCGATCGCTACCGCACCCCCTGGGGTCAGGCGGTCAACCTCGATGGCCAGGACAGTGACGCTGTGAGGAGGTTCTTTATCGAGAACGCGCTCTATTGGCTCGAGGACTATCATTTCGACGCCCTTCGCCTCGACGCCGTTCACGGAATCTTCGATTTCGGCGCCCGCCACTTTCTTGCGGAGCTGAAGAGCAGCGTTGCGCAACTTGCGAGTCGGTTGGGACGCCCGCTCCATATCATTGCCGAGAGCGATTTGAACGATTCGCGACTATTGTGCGATCCCGAGCGCGGTGGATATGACCTCGACGCGCAGTGGTCCGATGACTTCCATCATTCTGTTCATAGGTTGCTGACCGATGAAGACAGCGGATATTACTCTGACTTCCAGGGCATCGAGCCGCTGGCTGCGGCGCTAAAACAAGGTTGGTATTACAGCGGCCAGTATTCTCATTTTCGCAAACGACACCACGGTAACTCGCCGTGTGGACTGACTGCTTCGAAGTTCGTAGTCTTTACGCAGAATCACGATCAGGTGGGCAACCGGGCATTCGGCGATCGAATGAGTGCGCTAGTGGACTTCGAATCCCTGAAGCTTGCGGCTGGAGTCAATCTGCTCTCTCCGTTCGTACCGCTCCTTTTTATGGGCGAAGAATACGGCGAGGCTGCGCCATTCCAATATTTCACCAGTCACGGTGATAAAGAGCTTGTTGAGGCGGTTCGTCGCGGCCGGCGCGAAGAATTCGCAGCGTTCGACTGGGAGGAAAGCGTTCCGGATCCACAGGACGACCAAACTTACGAACGCTCACACCTGGACCATGCGTTGAAAGAAAAAGATGAGCACCGGACGTTGCTCCGCTTCTACCAGCAGTTGATCAGAATTCGCAGGGAGTTCCACCTTGGATCTGCGGAATCGCGCACGATTCGCGAATTAGGAGATAGCGCGCTTCTCCTGCTTTTCAACATCAGTCCCAGACGCGCGGCGATTTTGTTCAATTTCTCGAAACTTCCAGTCGCTGTGGCCGCGCCGGAGTTGCGAGGAAACTGGGTAACGCGACTGGACTCTGCCGCCGGGCCCTGGAAATGTTCTGACGCGAGTCTCGATGGCAACGGCGACTCGTCTGCGTCGCATCGTTCGCCGCAAGACGCGGATTTTGATGCGAGCACAACTGAAACGGGCGAGTTCCGCATTTGCCCGCGTTCATTTCTGGTGCTTGAAGAGCACGACCGAGTGGAGGCAGCATGAAATACATCTGTATTCATGGACATTTTTACCAGCCTCCGAGGGAGAATCCGTATCTCGAGGCTGTCGAGTTGCAGGACTCCGCTTATCCGTATCACGATTGGAACGAACGCATCACTGCTGAATGCTATGCGCCCAACGCCGCATCGCGCATTCTCGACGCGGAAAATCGCATTGTAAAGGTTCTGAACAATTACGCGCACATCAGTTTCAACTTCGGCCCAACCTTGCTGTCATGGATGAAGGACCAGGCGCCGCGAGTGTACGCGCAGATTCTCGCCGCGGATAAAGACAGCCGCGAACGCTTCTCGGGTCACGGCTCTGCGATCGCGCAGGGCCATAACCACATGATTTTGCCGTTGGCTAACCGCCGCGACAAAGTTACGCAGGTTAAATGGGGAATTAAAGATTTCGAAAGCCGATTCGGGCGGCGCCCTGAAGGAATGTGGCTTCCCGAAACCGCGGTCGACACCGAAACGCTGGAGGTCCTGGCTGAAAATGGAATCCACTTCACCATTCTGGCGCCACGTCAGGCCAAGCGTGTCCGCGGCAAGCAAAGCAGCCGCTATCACGATGTAAGCGGAGGCCGGATCGATCCCGCGCACGCCTATATCGTCAGGCTCCCATCCAGAAAGCGCATCAACCTGTTTTTCTATGATGGTCCGATTTCGCAAGCAGTAGCTTTCGAAGGTCTGCTCACGGATGGCAGGCACTTTGCCGATCGACTGATGAGCGGATTCTCCGATACGCGCGAGGGCCCGCAGCTGGTTCACATTGCCACCGACGGCGAGAGCTATGGACATCATCACCGCTTCGGGGAAATGGCCCTCAGCTATGCGCTCGAGGAGATTCAGAAAAACGATCTCGCTCAGCTGACGAACTATGGGGAATTTCTGGAGAAACATCCCGCTGAAGATTTTGTTGAAGTCGTCGACCAGAGTTCCTGGAGCTGCGTGCACGGCGTGGAACGCTGGCGCAGCGATTGCGGCTGCAATTCCGGCGGGCACGATTGGAACCAGCAGTGGCGCGCTCCCTTGCGCGCCGCCCTCGACTGGCTGCGCGACCGGTTGGCTCCGATTTTCGAATCACGGCTGAAGCAGTATTTCAAAGATCCGTGGGCAGGCCGCGACGATTACATCCGCGTGATCCTCGACCGCTCTGAAGAGTCCCGTGCCGCGTTCTTCGCCGACCATTCTTTGCGCCCTCTCGACACAGGGGAACAGGTAACGGCTCTGAAACTTCTCGAAATGCAACGCCACGCCATGCTGATGTTCACCAGCTGCGGCTGGTTCTTCGACGAACTCTCCGGAATCGAAACGGTGCAGGTCATTCATTACGCGGGACGAGCCTTGCGATTGGCGGAGGAATGTTCGGGCGAAGCCATCGAAGCTGACTTCTTGCAGCATCTGGCCGAAGCCAAGAGCAACCTGCCTGAACCTGGCGATGGATCGCGCATCTATGAGAAGTGGGTGAAGCCCGCGGTTGTCGACATCAAAAGGGTTGCCGGCCATTACGCGATCAGCTCGCTGTTCGAAAGTTATCCCGACAAAACGCGCATTTACTGCTATGAAGCGAAACGCCTGCGCTACGCGGTCGAGGCGGAAGGCAAGATGCGGCTGGCCACGGGCAGCGCTGAGTTCCAGTCTGAGATCACAAGAGAGTCGGCCGCGTTCGATTTTTCTGCCCTTCATTTGGGAGAACACAACGTCTCTGCCGGAGTGCAGGCGGCGGATCAATTCCAGGAACAGAATCAGCAGAAACTAATTGGAGCTTTTTCCCAGGCCGATACCGCCGAAGTGATCCGCATACTCGATCAGATTTACGGCAAGGGCATTTTCTCGTTGCGCCAGCTCTACCGCGATGAGCAGCGCAAGATTGCAGACCTCATCCTAAACGACTCGCTCAAATCCGCGGCTGCGGTGTACACCACCGTCTTCGAAAATCAGGCCCCACTGATTCGTTTTCTCAATGGACTAGATATTCCCGTTCCAGCGGCGTTGAAGTCCGCTGCTGAAGTTGCTCTGAACAATCAATTGCAGCATGCCCTGGAGCGGCCGGAGCTCGATGCCGACAGTATTCATGGACTGCTGCGCGAAGCTGCGGCCAGCAAGATTACGCTCGATGGCACGACGCTCGAATTCAGGTTTCGCAAGCGCATCGAACACGAAGCGGCCGCGTTTGCCGCCAATCCTGCAGATTTCGACGCCGCCTTGCGCTTGATCAAGCTGCTCGACCTGATTCCGTCGTTGCCTTTTTCCGTCGTGCTATGGGAGGCTCAGAACCTCGTTTACCGCCCGCTGCTGACTGCTTTTCAGCAGAACGGCTGGCACCCACCCAATGCCGACCCCGGAGCCGCGCGACGTCACGAAGAGCTGAATCATCTGGCGAACCAGCTACACATTTTGCTGCCGCAGGGCGAGAAATCACAGGGCTAGGTATGCCACCGACCCGCTTTCCATCGTCGACGTACCGTCTTCAGCTCAATCCCAAGTTTCGCTTTAACGACGTCCGCGGCATTCTTGACTACTTGCATGAGCTTGGGATCTCCGATGTGTACCTGTCGCCCATTCTCGCCAGCCGCAAAGGGAGCAATCACGGATACGACGTGATCGATCCCACTCGATTGAACCCTGACTTGGGCAGCGAAGAGGAATTTGTCGCACTGCAAGCCGACCTTCAGGTGCGGGGCATGGGCCTTCTCATCGACATCGTGCCCAACCACATGGCGGCCAGCGTCGAGAATCCCTGGTGGATGGACGTGCTCGAGAACGGAGCGCAGTCTGCCTTTGCGGCCTTCTTCGATATCGAGTGGCATCCCCATGCCCGCAGCCTTGATGGAAGAATTCTGCTTCCAATCCTTGGAAGGCCGTTCGGAGAAGCTCTGGACTCCGGTGAGATCAAGCTTGTTTACACGGATGGCCGCTTCTTTCTCCAATATTTTGAGACGCTCCTGTCCGTGTCTCCTCGCTCGTATTACGAGATTCTCAATTACCGTGCGGAGCGTCTGAAAGAAAAGCTTGCGGAAGACAGTCCGGCATATCACGAATACGCCGGCATTCTCGCTTCGGCACTTGAGTTGGCACGCGCCGATCGCCGCGCTGCCGACACGGCTGCGGAGCGCCGGCTCCGCTTTGAGTCGGCGCGGGACCGCTTGCGGATGATCGTGAACGGCAGTCCGGAAATCGCGCAGCTGGTGGCAGAAAATGTTGCGGAAATCAACGGAAAGCTGGGCGATCCCGCCAGTTTCGGATCCCTGCAACGATTGCTCGCCGAGCAAACCTACAAGCTTGCATTTTGGCAGAACCTGAATGAAAGCATTAACTATCGGCGCTTTTTCACGATCGCCGACCTCGTGGGCGTGCGGGTTGAAGATCCTTTGGTCTTTGAGGCCACTCACGGATACATTCTGCGACTGGTATCGAAAACTCCTTGCACGGGATTGCGTATTGATCACATCGACGGCTTGCGTGACCCACTGGCATATCTCAACAAACTACGGGAACGTCTGGATGCAAACGGGGCTCATCAAGAGCCATGTTGTTATGTGCTTGTCGAAAAAATTCTTGCGCCGCATGAAAGCTTGCCGCAAGACTGGCCCGTCAGCGGAACCACCGGCTACGACTACTTGAATCAAGCGAACGGCATCTTCGTGAATCCGGAAGGTGCTCGTCAGCTCGAAGACATTTACGCCAACTTTATCGGCCGCCGGCAGGACTTCTGCGACGTGCTTTATCAAAAGAAAAAGCTGGTCATGAATACGCTTCTTGGTGTCGAGATGCGCACGCTCGGCCGCCAGCTGGCCGAACTCGCCGCCGAGGATCGCTACGCTCGCGAACTTGACCGCAGATCCCTGATCGACGCGCTCATCGAAGTCACAGCCTGCCTATCCGTGTATCGCACGTACGTTCGCAATATGGACGTACCTGCTCAGGCGGTTAGCTACATCGGCGATGCGGTAGAAGCAGCGCGTCAAAGAGCGCCTCATCTGACCCCGGGATATTTCAATTTTGTGCGGGAGGTGTTGCTGCTTTTGAATCCTCCGCACGTGCTGCCCAACCAGCGCGAGGCACGCCTCGCCTTCGTTATGCGATGGCAGCAGTTTACTGGTCCCATCGTGGCGAAGGGTCTTGAGGACACAGCTCTCTACGTCTACCATCCATTGCTGTCACTGAATGAGGTCGGCGGAAATCCAAAGCCGTCCGAGGCCACTTCGCCCGAGACATTCTTCTCGTTCCTGCAAGAGCGTCGCCAGAGTTGGCCGGGCAGCCTGGACGCGACCTCCACTCATGACACCAAGCGAAGCGAAGACGTGCGTGCCCGCCTCAATGTTCTCTCGGAGATTCCTCAGGAATGGAATGAACGGCTCGATCGTTGGGCCAATCTGAACGCGAAGTACAAGGAGCAGGCCGGGCCGCAGCTCACTCCAGATCGCAACGAGGAATACTACCTGTACCAGACTCTCCTTGGAGTGTGGCCTCTCGAACAAGAAGCCTTTTCGACTCTGCTCGAACGCGTGCAGGAGCATCTTGTCAAAGCAACGCGCGAAGCCATGGTACACACGCGATGGACGCGTCCGAACGAAGCGCACGAGGATGCGCTGCGCAATTTTGCCGCTCGAATTCTTTCTGAAGACAACTTGGAGTTTTTAACAGAGTTTCGCGAGTTTGCGGGGAGGATCGTCTATTTCGGAATGATTAACGGGCTGTCTCAGACGTTGCTGAAAATCGCCGCGCCAGGGGTTGCGGACTTTTATCAGGGTTCCGAACTGTGGGACTTGCGCTTGGTTGATCCCGACAATCGCGGCTCGATCGACTTTACAATCCGAGCCAACGCATTGAAGAGCATCGCGGCCGCCGAGAAAGAAGCTCCCGATTCCTTTCTCGGCAACCTGCTTGGTCGCTGGCGTGACGGGCGCATCAAGCTCTTTTTGACTTGGAAGGCTCTTGGCTTCCGTCGCGAACACGCGTCCCTGTTTCACGAGGGCGAGTTTCTGCCTCTTCAGGCCGCTGGATGCCATGCTCAGAGCTTGATCGGACTTATTCGCAAGGCCGGTTCGAAATCCGTTCTGGTAGTCGTCCCCCGCTGGCTTTCTCGACTTCCTGCCCCGAGCCAGGCTCTGCAATTCGACTGGTGTGACACACGGGTAACATTGCCGGCCGATTTGCCGAAGCGATGGACAAATATTCTCACCAATGGCGAGGTGCAATTCTCAAATCAGAACGACAGCACCGGCGTCTTGGTTGCGGATCTGTTCCGCGAATTTCCCGTAGCGTTCTTTGAGTCTTCAGACTGAAGCGCGGCATCCCATACGGCACAACCCCATGGTGAAGTGCATACTGTGCTGAGCCAATCTGCGTCGCCCAGCAGGAGGAACCGCGTATGGTCGGAGAAGATCTGATGGCTGACACAACCGAAGTCCTGGCCCCTCTTCCCCCTGAGGAATTGAGGAAGATAAATGCGTACTGGCGAGCATGCAACTATCTGTCGGCCGGAATGATTTATCTTCGCGCAAATCCTCTGTTGCGCGAGCCGCTGAAGCCCGAGCACATCAAAAATCGTCTCCTCGGTCATTGGGGTTCAGATCCCGGCCAGTCTTTGATTTGGATTCACTTAAATCGCCTTATTAAGAAGTACGCCCTGAATGTTATGTACATCTCGGGGCCGGGGCATGGCGCGCCGGCCACCCTCGCCAACTGTTATCTCGAGGGCCACTACTCTGAGATTTATCCGGACAAGAGCCAGGACGAGGCTGGCCTGCTCAAATTCTTTCGCCAGTTCTCTTTTCCCGGAGGCATCGGCTCGCACTGCACGCCCGAGACGCCGGGTTCCATTCACGAAGGCGGGGAACTCGGCTACTCCATTTCGCATGCTTACGGAGCCGCGTTCGATAATCCGGACCTGATCGTCGCAGTTGCGATCGGCGACGGAGAGGCGGAGAGCGGCCCACTAGCGACCTCATGGCACTCGAATAAATTTCTGAATCCGATTCGCGATGGAGCGGTACTGCCCGTGCTGCACCTCAACGGATATAAGATTGCGAACCCCACGATTCTGGCGCGCATTCCACATGAAGAGCTTGAAGCGCTATTGATCGGATACGGCCACAAACCCTATTTCGTCGAGGGCGACGATCCATCTCTGATGCATCAGAAGATGGCTTCCACGCTTGAGCGTTGCATTCTGGAGATTCGGGCGCTCCAGCAACATTCCCGGAAAACTGGGGATGTTACACGGCCGCGCTGGCCGATGATCGTGCTTCGCTCTCCGAAGGGTTGGACCGGGCCAAAGGAGGTGGACGGACACAAGGTGGAAGGATCCTGGCGGGCGCACCAGATCCCTGTAGTCAATCCAGCCACAAACGAACGAGATCTAAAGGTCGCTGAAGACTGGTTGCGCAGCTATAAGCCCGAAGAGTTGTTCGACGCCTCGGGAAGACTGATACCGGAGTTGCAGGAGCTGGCGCCCTCGGGTGCGAGGCGAATCTCCGCTAACCCCCATGCGAATGGTGGACTGCTTCGCAAAGACCTCGAGCTGCCCGACTTTCGTGATTACGCCACCGAAGTTACATCGCCAGGCGCGGCTTATGCTCCGCCTACCGATATACTCGCGCACTTTCTGGCCGAGGTCATGCGTCGCAACATGAGCTCATTTCGAGTCTTTGGTCCCGATGAGACCGCTTCCAACCGGCTCACGGCGATCTACGCTGCCTCGAAGAAAACGTGGCTTGCGGAATACCTGCCAGAGGACGCCGACGGCGGCGAACTCGATGTTTCCGGCCGCGTGATGGAGATGCTCAGCGAACACACGCTCGAAGGCTGGTTCGAAGGCTACGTGCTCACCGGCCGCCATGGCTTTTTCTCGAGCTACGAAGCTTTCATTCATATCATCGATTCCATGTTCAACCAGCACGCTAAGTGGTTGGAGAAATCGAAAAAAGAAGTCTCCTGGCGAGCGCCGGTTCCCTCGATCAACCTCCTTATTACATCCCTCGTTTGGCGACAGGATCACAACGGCTTCACTCATCAGGATCCGGGCTTTCTCGATGTCGTTACCAACAAAAGTCCCGACGTAGTGCGTATTTATTTACCGCCGGACGCGAACTGTCTGCTAAGCGTTGCCGATCATTGTCTCCGTTCGCGTGACTATGTCAACGTCATCGTGGCCGACAAGCAGGAGCATCTTCAGTACCTGAATATGGAAGATGCCGTCACTCACTGCACCAAGGGCATTGGAATCTGGGATTGGGCCTCCACTGACGATGGCGAGGAGCCAGATGTAGTGATGGCGTGCGCGGGCGATATCGCAACCATGGAGTCGCTGGCGGCGGTCGCCATCCTGAAAGAGCATTTCAAGGATCTGAAAATTCGCTTCGTCAACATCGTCGATCTTTTCCGGCTTTTGCCGGCAACTGAACACCCGCATGGCCTCTCCGACCGTGATTTCGACTCTCTGTTTACCGCCGATAAACCTGTGATTTTCAACTTTCATTCTTATCCTTCGCTCATTCACAAGCTCAGCTATCGCCGAACCAATCATCAGAACATTCATGTGCGCGGCTACAAGGAAAAGGGCAGCATCAACACGCCACTCGAACTTGCCATTCTCAATCAGATCGACCGGTTCGACCTGGCCATCGATGTTATCGATCGCGTTCCGCGCTTGCAGGCGATCGGCGCACACGCTAAAGAATGGCTGAAGAGCCAGATCATCGACAGCATCAACTACGCTCACACGGAAGGCATTGACAGGGAAGAGATCCGCAAGTGGAAATGGGCGAAGTAGACAAACGTGGAGATGCCATCCGAAAAAAGTGATCTGATTCTTGTGCTGAACAGCGGCTCCTCGTCGCTGAAGTTCGGTGTTTATC
>JBAWAI010000321.1:0-7587 GCA_049589215.1 Terriglobales bacterium
GTACCTCGATGGCGTGACTCTCAAGCACCTCATCTCCGGCAGGCCGCTCGAAAATGAAACCCTGCTCGCGCTCGCCCTTGAAATTGCCGACGGCCTCGACGCCGCCCACTCCCAGGGCATCGTTCATCGTGACATCAAGCCCGCCAACATCTTCGTCACTAAGCGCGGCCACGCCAAGGTCCTCGATTTCGGCCTCGCCAAGGCCATTCCCGGCAGCTCGTCCTCCGCGGCCTCCGCCAATACCATGACGGTCGCCGCCGCCCCGGTCGAAGAGCACCTCACCAGCCCCGGCTCGACCATCGGCACCGTCGCCTACATGTCGCCTGAGCAGGCCCGCGCCAAAGATCTCGACGCCCGCAGCGACCTCTTCTCCTTCGGAGCCGTGCTCTACGAAATGTCGACCGGCTCACTGCCGTTCCGCGGCGGCAGCTCCGCCGAAATCTTCAAAGCCATTCTTGATGGCGCGCCCGCTCCCATCGCTCGCCTCAATCCCGACGCCCCCGTCGAACTCGATCGCATCGTCAACAAGGCGCTCGAAAAAGATCGCAACCTCCGCTACCAGAGCGCCGCCGATCTCCGCACTGACCTCGCCCGCCTCAAGCGCGATGTCGACACCGGCCGCTCTTCGACAGCAGCAGCAACAGCCGCCGCGAGCGCGATCTCATCCGGCAACATCGCCGCAGCCGCGCCCTCAGCCGCAAGCCAATCTGCCGCCAGCGCATCCGTCGTCACCGCCGCGCAGCCCGCGCGTTCGCGAACTTATATGATCGCCGGCATCGTCGCGGTCATCCTCATCGCCGCCGCCGCAACTGCCTACTTCCTGCGCACAAGATCCGCATCCGGCAAAATCGATTCCATCGCCGTTCTTCCCTTCGTCAACTCAACCAACGACCCCAAAAACGAATACCTGAGCGACGGCCTCACCGAAGGCCTCATCAGCAGCCTCTCGCAACTCCCCAACCTCAAAGTCATGGCGCGCAGCACCGTCTTCCGCTACAAAGGCAAAGAAGACGACCCGCAAAAAATCGGTCAGACTCTCCAGGTCGATGCGCTTCTCGTCGGCCGCATCATCCAGCACGAAGACCACGTCGCCGTCGAAGCCGATCTCGTCCGCACCAGCGATGGCACTGAACTCTGGGGAGAGCACTACGACCGCGAGCCAGCCGACATCACCCACGTGCAGGGCGACATCACGCGCGACATCTCCGCCAAGCTCCGCATTCAGCTCAACGACAACACGCAGCAGCGCATGGCGAAAGCCGGGACAAACAACCCCGAGGCCTACCGCCTTTACCTCGAAGGCCGCCAGCTCTGGTACGGCCGCACGCCCGATGGCCTCAAGAAAAGCATCGAGCTGTTCCAGCAAGCTATCGCCGCCGATCCCAACTATGCGCTCGCCTACGCCGGCCTCGCCGATACCTACAACATCGCCGCCAGTTACGATATCGGTCTCACGTCAAAACAAGCACAGGCTCTGGCGGATGACGCCACCAGCAAGGCTCTCAAGCTCGACGACTCGCTTCCCGAGGCGCATTCTGCACGCGCGCTCGCGCTGGCGGCTGAATGGAAGTGGACCGATACCGACGCCGAATTTCGCCACGCCATCGAATTGAATCCCAACAATGCGGCCACCCACTATTTTTACGCCCTCACCTACCTCGCTCCCATGAAGCGCTTTGACGAAGCCTTCGAGCAATATCGCATCGCTCTGTCACTCGATCCTCTCTCTTCCATCGTGAATACCAACTACGCTCTGCTCCTGACGGAAGCTCGCCGCTATCCCGAGTCGCTCGCGGAGTTCAAAAAAGTTCTCGAGCGCGATCCCAAATTTCCGCCCGCGCATTACAAACTGTCGCAGCTCTACGCCACCACCGGCAACTTCGCCGACGCGGTTCGCGAGCTCGGCAAAATCACAGACGGCCCTTTCTCTTCCGCTCCGACGGCGAAAAACTACGTCGAACTCACGATGAAGCTCACCGGCACTGACCGCTCCGCCGCAGTCGGCGCAGCCGCCGCCCTCGCTGGAGATCGCGATATGGCTTTTGAATACCTGAACAAAGCCTTCACCGACGGAAACGACGAACTCCCCTGCGTTGTTCGCTATCCAGCCTTGGATTCAATTCGCTCCGACCCGCGCTATGCCGACCTCATGCGCCGCATGGGTCTGCCCGAGTAGGGCGTGGCGCAGTAGCCTCCGCGATTCTCAACGGCGTCCAACTCCCGCCGCCCAATCCGCGTTAGACTTTTCTGTCATCCAAGAGCAGAACAAGAGGGAGTCCCAATGTCCAAACTCATCGTCCGTTTCCTCGCCATCCTCGGCGCTCTCTGGCTCATCGGCATCGCCATCGTTCTCTTCGCCGTCATCGACTTCAAAGGAAAAGTTCCCTCCAAAACCATCCTCGAAGCAAACTTCGATAAATCCTTCCTCGAAAATGTTCCCGACACGCCCACCGCCCGCCTCATGTCCGGCGGCCGCCAATCCCTGCGCGATGTAGTCGATGCCATCGACCGCGGCGCCGATGACAACCGCGTCGTCGGCATGATCGCCCAGGTCGGCGCCGCTCCCATGCCCATGGCGCAGATTCAGGAAATTCGCGACGCCGTTCTCCGCTTCCGCGCCCACAAAAAATTTGCCGTCGCCTACAGCGAAACCTTCGGCGAATTCGGCCCCGGCAACGGTGCCTACTATCTCGCCACCGCCTTCGATCAGATCTACCTTCAACCCTCCGGCGACGTCGGCCTCACCGGCCTCATCATGGAATCGCCCTTCATCAAGGGCACGCTCGGCAAACTCGGTGTCACCTTCCACGGTGATCACCGCTACGAATACAAGGCCGCCCTCAACTTCTATACCGAATCCAAATACACCGCCGCCCACAAAGAAGAAATGACCGCCATCATGGACTCCTGGTTCAACCAGATGAAAGATGGCATCTGCCAGGCCCGCCAGATCCCGCCCGACAAGTTCCAGTCCATCGTCGACGCCGGCCCCTACCTCGGCAAAGAGGCCGTCGACGCCCGGCTGGTCGACGCCGTCGCCTACCGCGACGAAGTCTATGAAAAAGTAAAAGCGCGAGCCGCCGACAACGCCGAACTTCTCTACCTCGACAAATATCTCGACCGCGCCGGCCATCCCCACGATCACGGAAAAAGAATCGCGCTCGTCTACGGAGTCGGCGCCGTCACCCGTGGCAAAAGCGATTTCGATCCCATCCAGGGCGAGCAGACCATGGGCTCCGATACAGTCGCGTCCGCCATCCGCGCCGCCGCCGGCGACGATCGCGTCAAAGCAATTCTCTTCCGCGTCGATAGCCCCGGCGGTTCCTACGTCGCCTCCGACACGATCTGGCGCGAGGTCGTCAACGCGCGCAAAGCAGGCAAGCCCGTCATCGTCACCATGGGCAATCTCGCCGGCTCCGGCGGATATTTCGTAGCCATGGCCGCCGACAAAATCGTCGCCGAGCCCGGCACCATCACCGCCTCCATCGGCGTGCTGGGCGGAAAAATGCTCACCTCCGGCCTCTGGGACAAAGTCGGTCTCACCTGGGACGAAGTCCACGACGGCGACAAAGCCACCATGTTCACCGGCACGCAAGACTACACACCCGCCGAGTGGGCAAGATTCGAAGCGTGGCTCGATCGCGTCTACGTAGACTTCACCGCCAAAGTAGCCGACGGCCGCAGGCTGCCAAAAGAAAAAGTATTGGAGATAGCAAAGGGCAGAATCTGGTCGGGTCAGGATGCAAAGAATCTGGGATTAGTCGACGAACTCGGAGGCTTCGACACCGCCCTAAAGCTCGCGAAAAAAGCGGCCAACATTCCCGAGAGCGACGAAGTAAAAATCGTAGTCTACCCGCAAGAAAAAAGTATCTGGCAAACCCTCCTGCAAAGAAACGAAGCTGACAACAGTGACAAAGAAGCCGCCGCCCAAACCCTGGCCAGAGTAATGCAGGAAATTCAACCAATTGCGAAAGAGCTAAAAGCGATGGGCATCTCAACCAAAAAAGAAAAAGATCAGGAAGATGTCCTGAAGATGCCTGAGTTGGAAGTCGGAAAATAAAAAGCGCTTCGCGAAGGGATTGACAGAAACGAAACTTAAATAGTGAAGCGGAAGTTACTGAAACCTGAAACCTGAAACCTGAGAACTGCTCTTCAAACTCCCAGCTTCTTAACCTCGTCGTTGTAGTACTTCCGATAGAGAATCGTCCACTCCTCGGATCCCTCAATAATCGTCCGCCGCTGGCTCTCGATCTTCCGCCGCGCCTCCTGATCGATCCGCGCCTCCTGCATCAGCAGATCCTCAAGAATCTTTCGCACCTCAAGCCGGATCGTATTGCGGTCTTCAATAAAATCGACCGCATCGATCTCCGCCACGGCATCCGTGATGACGTGGGCCAGCTTGTTAACCTTGTCGCGGCTCAAGCGCACAGCAGCAATCTCCTGCAGTTTTGAAAGGGCGCTGCTTTAGCCGCTGAGGCCCTCACAGCACCGCCTTATACTTCTTCACCAATTCCGTCTTCACCTTCCGGAACATCTCCTGATAATTCGCCCCGCTCTTCTGCATCTCGTCCGAGTACGCCTCCAGAATCACGCGCACCTCATCATTGATGCGGTCTTCCAGCGCCAGTTCATCGAGCAGCGCCGCGTGCACCTTCTCCGTCAGAGCAGGCACCGACTTGGTCTCGATGAGACCGCTCGCAACCAGTTTTTTGGAAATCTCGCGGGCCAGATAGCCCACATACTCTTTGGAAAAAAGCATGTCAGGAAAGTCTTTTTGTGAACAGAAAGTGTAACACAGCGGTAATCTGCCGCGAGCCGTGAGCTTGCCCGTCCTTCTGGCCCGCCTCCCGCGCCAGTTGCCCCAGCCTCCCGCCCGCTCCTCGTAGCTCATTCCGCCGCCCAAGCCGTACAATAGACGTGAACATGTCTCCGCATCCCGACGATCTCACAGCCATGAAAGACGACATGACCGCCTTCATCGAAGGCCTTGGCATGCGCCGCTTCTTCGGCTACGTCGAATCCGATGAGGTCCCCAGTGTCCTCTGGGGCACAGACAACGATTCCGACGACTGGAAAGATTTCGTCGAACTCGCCAAGCACACCAACGCAGCTTTTCTCACCATGCATGCCTGGGTGCTCGATCGCGAAGAGCACAGCCGCCTCACCGAGCGTCTCGCCGACGGCGAATACTCCAGCAACGACGACCTCGAAGAGGGCCGCTGGCTGAAGGCCTACATCGGCAAAACCGGATTCATGCAGCTAGCCTGGGCCTATCAGGGTTGCATGTTCGTCTACGAGGCTGCCACCGAATGGTACGAACACTATCAGCACCTCCGCGAACTAGCCGACGATTCCGGCGGCTTCCTCATCGACGAAACCGGCCCGGACGAAGGGTCCTAGAAACCCGCATTCAGTCGGAACTTGCGGCGAGATTTCGCGCAGAAATTCAGCCGCGGAAGCGTCTGCCTGTCTTCAGTAGAGCCCGCCAGAAATCTGTCGATTAGAATCCCTTCGGGCGAACAAGCCGTAAAAGCCGGCAAAGGCCAATTGGATTTCGCCTATCTCTACGAAGTTCTCAAACAAGGCGCAGACTAACCGCTCCGCTCATCCCGCCTGAGAATGGAAGCGCGGTCGACCTCGCAGTGATGGGGCGAATCGCAGATGGGCGATTTGGAGACGGGCGAATTGTGGGGACGAACAACTCACCGGCCCGGCAACACTAACGAAGCCTCGGCGTCTCGGCGGTAATTTTAGGTTTTCTTGATTCAGAATTCTTTCTACTTGCCCACCGGCCGAAACACCATATCGAACCACGGATCCCACGTTTTCCCGCCATCCACCGACCGCACCGCCGTCTCCCGAACTCCGCCCGCCACCGCCTTCCACACCCCCCGCACCAGCCGCTCTTTCCCGTCCGACCTTCGATCCGCCCCGCTCAACACCATCTCGTCTCCCTGCATTCCGCCTTCAATCACCAGCAACACGCCGCGATTCGTCACCCAACTCTGGTGCCAGACCTTTCTCGTCGCGTCATAAATCGAAAAGCTCTCCCCATGCGACCCATCCGTCCCCTGATAATCCTCCAGCACCACGCATCCATCCAGAATCCGCGTCACCCGATTACGCGCAACCTTCACATCAGGCTTCTCCATCTCAAACCCATCCCAATCCCCGACAAAAAAATCAAACTGCCGATACTCCGCCGCCGAGCAGGCCTCCGCCTTCGGAGCCTCAGCCGCGCGGGCGTTTGCCATCGCCATCACCAGACAAACGCCCGCAACCCCAATCACCCGCCGAATCATTCCCACCATTCACTCCTCCGGCCTGATCGTGTGATCGCCGCACCCTTAGTACGGCACAGCGACAAACGCCGCCGACGCCCCAGTCTTCGCGTTCGATGCCCCGCCCACAATCACGCCATCATCGTTCACATCGTTCGCATACACCAGGACGTACGCATTATGTCCGATCATCAGGCTGTTCAGGTCCGTCATCATTCCATCCTGATATACAAACGCATGGCTGCCATTCGGCCCGCCAAACGATTGCCCAACGATCGAGCCGCTATTATTGATCGCATAGGCAATGCTGTTCGTGTCTTGCGCCAGCGTGCCCAGGTTCGTCATCCCCGCCGTCTGGTTCCAATAAAACGCAATCGGATTTGGCCCCGCATTCTGATCCCCCGATGGATTTCCAAATCCCACCACTTCTCCTTTATTATTCATGCCCGCTGGCGTATTCCATGCCATGCCTCCCAGGTTCCCCATATCAATCGGCGCGCTGGTCGCATCCTGCCAAAATATCGCATGAATAGCGCTCGCGCCGCCCACCGCGTTCGAGCATATCCCCGAAATCCCGGCCATCTGTCCCTTCTCATTGATCGTGTCCGCGGTGCCATCCGAGTCTCCCGGATACACCTGCAACGCCGCAATCTTCTTCGTCTTCACGTCATACACGAACGGCAAAAACTGCAGCACCTGCGGCAGATTGCAAGTCGGATCTTCATACGACGTCTCCGCCCATCCAATCGCCTGTCCCTTATTGTTGATCCCCGTTCCAAACGCGTTGTCGCCTCCAAGCGTCGGCAACTCGCTGATCTGCCCGTCCTGCCACAAAAATGCCTGGCACGTATTTCCCGAGCTCGGCAAAAAGCCCGCCTCCACGCAGCTGAAAATTTCGCCGCGCGGCTGCACGGTCGACGTGTCCGAAATCCCCACAATCCATCCCTGGTTATTCTTCACGCTCTCCCATGCCACCGCACTGTTCGGCCCGCCCAGCGTTCCCAGTTTCACCGTCTTGCCTTCAATCCACGCCACCGCCTGCGAATGCGTATTCCCCGCGGTGAAGTCCGCGCCCATCGCCCACCCGAGATCATTGATAGCATTCGCCCCGCTGGCGGTTCCTCCTAAAGTGTCGGGCAAAAAGAAAACTTGATACTGTTTAACCTGTCGCTTCTGCGGAGCCGATTGCGCCGCCACTCCACTGCTCAAGCCCAGAGCCGCAACCAGAACAACCGCAAGTGCGCAGTGCTTTATTGATCTCATAACTCCTCCTGGATTGTTTCAAGAACCCGCAAAAGCCCCGGCA
>JBAWAI010000322.1:0-12326 GCA_049589215.1 Terriglobales bacterium
GTACAGTTCATTCACCAACTCCATAATCGCTGAGATGCAGGTGTTGAAATGCCATCGTCCCTGAAAGTCGTCGCTGACGCGCTTTATGGTTTGGTGCAACTTGCGCTGAATGGCCCGCGCTTCGGAATCGAGAGACGGAGTGTGCGCTGCTTCGATCTTGGGACTGGAATTCGTCGCCCCTGAGTTCGCTGCTGATGGATTGCGCACGAAGAACCTGTACACTCGGCTCAGAAATCTCTGAATGCCTTCGATCCCAGTATCCTGCCAATCGAGATCGCGGTCGGGCGGCGCGGCGAACAGGGTGTACATGCGCACCGCATCCGCGCCGTAGCGCGCCACCATCTCATCGGGCGAAACGGCATTGCCGAGGCTCTTCGACATTTTGGCGCCGTCTTTGATCACCATGCCCTGCGTGAAGAGGCGCTCGACCGGTTCGTCGTTTTTCACGAGGCCCATATCACGCATGAACTTCGTCCAGAAGCGAGAATAAATCAGGTGCAGGATGGCGTGCTCGACGCCGCCAATGTACTGATCGATGGGGAACCAGTAGGCAATCTTGGCGGAATCGAAGGGAGCCTTGTCGTTGTGCGCATCGGCGTAGCGGTAGAAGTACCATGACGAGTCGACGAATGTGTCCATGGTGTCGGTCTCGCGCCGCGCTGGGCCGCCACACTTCGGGCAAGTTGTATTCAAAAACTCCGGCACACTCGCCAGCGGAGACCCGCCTGCCAGCGTGACTTTTACGTTATCTGGCAAAATTACCGGCAGATCTTTTTCCGCCACCGGCACTATGCCATCCTTTTCGCAATAAACCATCGGGATCGGGGTGCCCCAATAACGCTGTCGCGAAATGCCCCAGTCTTTGAGGCGGAAGGTGACTGTCGCTTTACCGAATCCTTTTTCCTCGGCATACGCCGACATTTTCTGAATCGCATCCTCGCAATCGAGCCCGCTGAAATCGCCCGAGTTCACCACGATGCCGTCTTCGCTGACGAATGGCAGTTGCGGCTCGGCCATGGTTTCTTCCGGATTGCTGTTGGCCGGCAAAATCACGAGGCGAATGTCGAGCTTGTACTTGGTGGCGAAATCGAAATCGCGCTCGTCGTGCGCGGGCACGCTCATGATGGCGCCGGTGCCGTAATCCATGAGGATGTAATTGGCGACCCAGACCGGCAGCGTTTCGCCGTTGAACGGATTCTTGGCGTAACGGCCCGTGAACACGCCGCGCTTTTCAATCTCGCCGATATTGCCCGATTCTTTCGCGCGGCGCTGCTCGGCGATCAACGCCTCGACTTGAGTCCGCAGTTCCGCGTTGCGTGCCGTCATGTCGGCGACGATGGGATGCTGGGGCGCGAGCTGGATCGAGGTCGCGCCGTAGATCGTATCGATGCGCGTTGTGAACACGGTGATCGTTGACCCTGCCGGCCCGATCGTTCCACCTAGATCGAAATCGACCAGCGTGCCTTCACTGCGGCCGATCCAGTTCTGCTGCATGACCTTGACCTTCTCGGGCCAGCCCGGAAGCTTGTCCAGATCGCGCAGTAGCTCGTCCGCATAGTTTGTGATCTTCAGGAACCACTGCTCCAGTTCGCGCTGTTCGACCGGAGTGTCTTCATGCCGCCAGCACATCCCTCCGACCACCTGCTCATTCGCGAGCACAGTGCAGCACTGCGGACACCAGTTCACCTTGCTCTTCTTGCGATACGCGAGACCTTTCTCGAAGAGCCTTAAAAAGAACCATTGATTCCAGCGGTAATAATCGGGCAGGCATGTTGTAACTTCGCGCGACCAATCATAGGCAAAGCCAAGACGCCTCATCTGTGACTTCATGGCGGCAATGTTGCGCAGAGTCCACTCGCGCGGAGGCGTGTTGTTTTTGATGGCCGCATTTTCCGCCGGCAAGCCAAACGAGTCCCATCCCATGGGATGCAGCACGTTGTAGCCATTCATCCACATGTAGCGCGCGAGAGCGTCGCCGATTGCATAATTGCGCACGTGGCCCATGTGCAGCGCACCGGAAGGGTAGGGAAGCATTTCGAGCGCGTAATACTTCGGCTTTGTCGTGTGAGGCTCCGCCGCATAGAGCGAGGGATCGGCGAGCCAGCGCTCCGACCATTTTTGTTCGATGCGCTGCGCGTCATAGCGCTCATCGCGCGTGGTTATTGTGGATTTGTCTTCGTCGGCCATAGATAAGTTCGGGGATGAAAAGATAATCTTTTATTTTACAACGCGGAATGCATCGACTTCGTGCCGCGATCAAGTTCTTCATCTGAAGGAGACAAGAAATACTTTTCGATCGACGGGCCCGCGCGGTAGAACCATTGCACGGCGAAGAAGAGGCCAATCATGCGGAGCAACCGAGCTGACAGTTCCAGAAGGTAATAGTTTCGCCAATATGGCGGCGCCATGGCACTCACGGTTTCGACGTGGTGATAGAGAGTATAAACATTCAAAGGAAGGTACGCGAAATCAGCCAGGAACCACACGAGACAGTAGACGGCCAAGGCGCGGCAGGCAATCATAACCGTTTGCTTTGCAGACATGAGATCGATCCTCCTACCTATGGGGAGTGAAAAGTTTACCTCGCGTCGTAGTGTTTGGCCTGAACAAAGACCTCATCTTTTCGAATTAGTGTTTCTTGTTGACGAGTTCTTTCAGAGCCTGCACATTCCGCCAATCATCGCCTGGTTCGTCGATCGGCGTTTCGGCGATGAAGGCCGCGTGCTTCAATCGCCGATCGTTCAACAAAGCTCGAAATACCTCCAGCCCCAACCTTCCACGTCCGATATGTTCGTGACGGTCGAGGCGCGACCCACGCTCGGCCTTGGCGTCGTTGCAATGCCACACGTGCACATTTTTGAAGCCGACTGTTTTGTCGAGATGACGGAGCGTCAAGCCTCGACCGCTTTCGGTCGCAATGTCATATCCCGCGACATGTGTGTGGCAGGTATCGATGCATGCTCCCACTGAAACGTGTCCGCGAAGGCGCTCAATAAGCTCGGCTACTTGTTCGAACGTTCCGCCGAGGGAAAATTCCGCGCCGGCTGTATTCTCGATCAGCACTTTGAGCCCGCCCAGTTCCACTTCTCGCGCGGCCTCTTCGATTGCGCTGGCCGCGAGCGCCAATCCCTGCTCGCGGCTCAACCCACGGAACGATCCGGGATGCAGTACCAGATAATCCGCGCACAGCGTCGCGCCGCGTTCCAGCTCTCCTCGAAATGCGGCGATCGACTTACTACGAAACTCCTCGTTCACGCCCGCCAGGTTGATCAGATAGTTCGAATGGATGACGAGCGGCTTCAAATTGTATTTCTGCCGGAGTTCGCCCATTGCTGCGCACTGCGCGCGCCCGAGCGAGTAAGGTCGCCACTGCCGCGGACTGGTCGAGAAGATCTGAAGCGTGTTGCATCCCAGCCGATAGGCGCGCTCAGCCGCGTTCTCCACTCCTCCAGCAATCGACGTGTGAATCCCGACGCGCCGCTGCGTCAAGCCCGCCGATCGGGCCGTGTTTACAAGGTCCGCCGGCCATTTCAGCGGATCTTTTTCCGTGGGACGAAATTCTCGCATCGATTCGAGCTTATCGCATTGTCGAGCGGCGGCCTGCTCGTGGTCGTCCCGAAGTCGATTGCGCTCCCGAGACGGGGCAGGCCCCGTCTCTACGTTTAGTTTGCGGTGTCTTCTACTTATCGTGCGCCCATTGCTCTACTTCACGCCGCCCGTTAGACTCGTAGTTTCGGAGTTCACCATGCTGGTTGTCATGCAGGCGCAGGCCACTGAAGAGCAGGTGCGCGCGGTCTGCCAGAAGATCGAATCGCTCGGCTACCGCGCCCACTCTATTCCCGGCGCGCAACGCACCGCCATCGGCATCACGGGTAACAAGGGCGAAATCGATCAGGGCGCGCTCGATGATCTGCCGGGTGTGCAGGAGGTGATTCGTGTCTCCAAGCCTTATAAGCTCGTTAGCCGCGACACCAAGCCCGACAACACAATTGTCAAGTTCCCCGGCTCGAGCGTCACGGTCGGCGGTACTGATCTTGCGGTTATGGCTGGCCCCTGCGGCATCGAGAGCCGCGAGCAGGCTTTTGCGATTGCCGAGCGGGTGGCGCGCGCGGGAGCGCAATTTTTCCGCGGCGGCGCTTACAAGCCGCGCACCTCTCCTTATTCCTTTCAGGGCATGGGCGAAGACGGCCTTAAGATCATGGCCGCGATTCGCGACCGCTTCGGCCTGCTCATCGTGACCGAGGCCGTCGACTATGAATCGCTCGACCTTGTCGATCAATATGCCGACATGATTCAGATTGGCGCGCGCAACATGCAGAATTTTTCGCTGCTCAAGCGCGCCGGACGCGCCCGCAAGCCGGTGCTGTTGAAACGCGGCATTGCCGCCACGCTCGAAGAATTCCTGATGGCAGCCGAGTACATCATGAGCGAGGGCAACTACAACATCGTTCTTTGCGAGCGCGGAGTGCGCACCTTCGCCGATCACACACGCAACACACTCGACCTTAGCGTGGTGCCCGCTGTGCAGCGCCTCAGCCATCTACCGATTATTGTTGACCCGAGCCACGGCACCGGCAAACGTAACAAAGTCACACCGCTCTCTCGCGCCGCCGTTGCCGTTGGTGCCGATGGGCTGATCATCGAAGTCCATAATGATCCGGATCGCGCGCTCTCGGATGGCATGCAGTCGCTCTATCCCGATCAGTTTGACGTTTTGATGACGCAGGTGCGGCAGATTGCGGCGGTGCTGGGACGCGTCGTTCAGAAATCTAACGAAACGGTCGCTATCACAGCAAATCTCACCTAAGGAGGACGTTTTGAAGCGAGGCACAGTTTTGTTCGTGCTTTCGATGATGTTGAGACTGGCTATCGCTCAAAACCAAGCCTCTGCGACGACAGAACCGAAGAGTTCAGGGACTTCCAGTGACGCTTCTGCCGAACGCATCTATGGCCCCAAGGACGGAGCGAAGCCGCCGAAAGTGCTTTCCAGTCCCGATCCCGACTGGCCGGAGAAAGAGCGCCTCAAGCAAGGAACAGTTGTTTTGTTGTTGGTCGTCGGCAGCGACGGTCTTCCTCGCGAGATTAAGGTAGTCCGCTCGGTTAGTCCCGTCTTGGACAAGGCAGCAATGGAAGCCGTAACGAAGTGGAAATTTGCCCCTGGGACGAAGGACGGCAAACCCGTCGCAAGCAAGATCAATGTTGAGGTCGCATTCAGACACAATTGATCTGATAGTCTTTCGTTCGGTCTGGCCCTCGCAACTTTGCGAAAATTTCTTCTCATCGCCGTTGTCGTCCCGCTCGTTCTGGCGGGTGGATGGATTTACTTCCACCAACGCAGCCTGCCCGCTTACGGTCCGCTCTACCGCGAGTACGCGTACGTTACCAACGGCAAGAGCAATACCGTTTCGGTGATCGACCTCACCACCGATCCGTTTAAGGGATTCACAGTAGTCAAGACGCTAGCGGTGGGCGCCGAGCCCACCGGGGTCGCAGCAAATCCAAAGAAGAATGAGATTTACGTCGTTAACGCCGGATCGGCGAACGTCAGTGTTATCGATTCGGAGCAGAATAGGGTTGTCGCGACCATCGGCGTTTATGGGCGACCTTACTTCATCGACGTTTCACCCGATGGCCGCCGCGCCTACGTGGCGAACTCCGGCTCCAACAATGTCTCCGTGCTCGACCTCGAACACCGCACGATTGCGGCGACCCTCCGAGTCGGCGCGAACCCAGGACTGGCAAAGGTTTCGCCTGATGGCTCGACGGTGGTGGTCAGCAATCGCGCCGACAATTCTGTCTCCATCATCGATACCGCGCGCCTAAGCGTGCGCGCTGCGATCAGCATTTGTCTTGAGCCGGAGGATATTGCGATTCTGCCGGATTCGAGCAAGGCGTTCATTTCCTGTTCGGGCTCAGGGCAGGTGGCGAGCATCGACTTGAAGAATGATAAGTTGCTGGCGCTGCTGGACGTTGGAAAAGCGCCGGTGAGCCTGGCACTTAAGCCCGATGGCGGAGAACTTGTCGCCTTCAATTTTGATGCGGGCAGTATCTCGGTTATTGAAACGACGCCCAACGAAGTGCAGGGCAGCTATCTGGTCGGGGCGCAGCCCACGCGCGGTGTGTTTTCGCTCGATAACGCGCGGCTCTATATCTCAAATTTCGCGTCGAACAATGTTGCCGTCTACGACATTGATCTTGGCAAAGTGATTGCGTTCCTGCCGGTGGGCACGCGGCCGGATGCGCTCGCGCTCTCGCAAAGTCAGGAGTATGTGCTGGTGGTTGACTCCGGATCTTCGGATCTGGCAGTCATTCAAAGGCGCACGCCGAAGAAGAAGTTCGAGCCCTCGGAATACTCGCTTCTCACCATTCTTCCTCTAGGCGTTCAGCCCAACCAGATCGTCGTGAAATCGTTTCTCGCCACCAAGCCGCGAGACGGGCGCTAATCTCGTCTTGAAGAAAGAACGTCCCAGACCCGATCAGAGCCTGGGACGTTGAATTTACCGAGCAGGAACCTACCCGAATAGGAATTTACTCAAGAACAATTGTCCACTTCTGCGTCAAGCTGTATTTCTTGGTGAACTTGACGGTATAGCAGGGCACGCCAACCGATCCGCATACCGCGGTCTTGGTCGACTTGGTGTACTTCGGCGTACCAACTTCGGTGATTGCAGTGATCGTCACCGGACCCGCAACTGGAGCAACGCAGGTCTTGTTGGCCTGGATGACGTAGGTGCTCGAAAACGAAGGCGACGTGAGAGGGTAGCTGAAGTCGGCATCGCAATTGCCATTGTTCGCGCCGGTCAGACCCATGGTTCCGAAATTCTGGTCGCCGTAAATGATCACGTTCGCTGCTGGAGACAGACCACCAAACGTGTTAGGGCCGAAGACCACCACGCCGGAGTCAGCAATAATGCTTGTCCCCTGCGCTGCCTCGATGCTGTAAGTCAGAAAATCGCTCGAGTCATTGGTGTCATCTTCGTACCAGGTCTCGGTCTGGCCGCAAGGAGGTGTGCTGGTGCTCGTTGCATCGCAGTTGCCGAGCGACCATGTATAGGAGGGAGCGCCGATCGCGAGCCCGTTGGTAGGGAAATTGACGGTCGGATCACCGATGGTCGGGCAATCGGGATTTGCGGAAGAGCCGCCGCCGAAGCAAGGCCAACCATCCGAGCCGTCCGTATTCGAAATCTCGCCCACCGGTGTTCCGGCAAACGCGGCCCACGTCGGGTAGAGATCCTTCGTCAGCGTGAAGCTCGGGTGAGCGCCATTCGACGGGGTTTGGGGGACGGCTTTAACAACAAAGCGAGGCGCCGAGTGAGGAGCCGATTGTGCCACCGCGATCTGTCCGAAAGCACAGAAAGCGATGATCACAGCGAGAATGGCGCACTGGTACATGCGAAGTCTTGTCATGGGAGATTCTCCATTTTGTTTGGGGGATTTCCGGAAGTGACCCGAAGCTTGAACTTATCCGAAGCTGATCGTCCAACATTCAGTCTTCCGGAGTCTTGAGTCTACTCATGCCCACCGTGCTGTCAAAGCCGGAAGTACATCAGGAAGTGTCTATCACCCGGTCGATCGATGACTGGGGACGCAAGCAGCTTAGTTATGAGGGGATGTCGCTAAACGTTGAAGAATTACTTTGGCTTGTCGGGAGTCGCCTATCACAAGACTAAGTCCGCGAATTCGGGATGCGACTGGAGATAGCCGCTGACGTAGGGGCAGACAACATCGACTTTTCGATGATGCTCGCGGGCCCACTCGAGCGCCGATTGGGCGAGAGCTGCGGCTATACCGGTACCGCGCAAGGCTTCCGGAACCTCAGTTTCAAGCAGCGTGAGCACGTTGCTGTCAAGGGTGTAGTCGAGGGTGGCGACGAGTCCGTCGCGCTCCAACTCGAAGCGGCCGCTCTCGACGCGCTCCGGAGCCTGCTTCTTGTTTTCGAACAAGCTCATTGCCGCGCCTCCGTTGGCTCGGTGATGGCGGCCCGGAAGTGGTCGAGAATCGCCTGCGCCTGCGATTTTGTCACGACTGCCGAGAGCGCCGCGACGTCGGCCTGCTTCACCGCTTGCAGGCTGCCGAAGTGCTCGAGCAGCCGCCGAGTGGTCGATTTCCCGACGCCCGGAATTTCTCGCAGCTCAGTCGAGCGGTCGCGGATCTGCCGGCGCTTGCGGTGGAAGGTTACCGCAAAACGATGCGCTTCGTCGCGGATCTGCTGAACCAGATGAAGCACCGGCGAATGATGGTCAAGCACAATGGGATCATCTTCCTGTCCGTAGACGTAAATGATTTCTTCGCGCTTGGCGATCGCAGCCAGGGGCTGGTTGAGGATTTCGAGACTCTCGAGCGCTTCGGCCGCAGCGTGGAGTTGGCCGAGGCCACCGTCGATCAAGATGAGACTCGGGAAAGGCTTCTTCTCCTCGCATAGCCGCTTGTAACGTCGCGTCACAACTTCGCGCATAGAAGCGAAGTCGTCGACGCCGGCGACCGTGCGGATGATGAACTTGCGATAGTCCGACTTCTTCATTTTGCCGTCCTCCCACACCACCATCGAAGCCACGGTCTCTGCTCCCTGGATGTGAGAGATATCGAAGCATTCAATTCGCTTGGGAAGCTCGGGTAGAGTGAGCGCGTCTTGCAGGGCTTCGGCGATGGCCCGCCCATTGGGCTTGAGCACGCGAAAGCGCTGGTCGTAAGACTGCTTCGCGTTGTTGCCAGAAAGGTCAATAAGTTCGCGCTTGTCGCCACGCTGCGGAACTGTAATGTGCACTCGCGTGGCGCGGCCGCCGCCAGCGGCAAGTTGATCGCTTAGTGCATCTTCGAGTTCTTCACGGTCCTCAAAATCAACCGGAACGTAGATGTTGCGCGGCACGTAGGGCTGCCCGAGATAAAGCTGCTTGAGCAGGGCAGAGAAAAATTCTCCGGGGTGAAATTCCTCCGGCTGGGCCGTGACCGTCTCGGTGCTGGGGGGGCTCTGCGGCGCCATGTCGGGGTTCTGGTCGCCAATGTTGTCAGCGGGTGGCGCGGCAAACTCCGGCAGATCCTCCCAGAAAAACTCGCGCCGGTCGAGCACGCGTCCCCCGCGCATGTGAAAGAGATTGACGGCCAGCATTCCGTTCTCGTAGTGATAGCCGAAAACGTCGGCGTCGTCGCCTTCGACGGATGCGATGCGCTGCTTCTCCTGCAATTGCTCGACGGTCGAAATCAGATCGCGATACTTGGCGGCGCGCTCGAACTCCTGCGCATCCGCGGCTTCCCCCATGCGCTCGCGGAGAGATTTGACCAGGTCGGTCTGCCGGCCTTCAAGAAATAGTTTCACATCGCGCACCGCTTCCTGATACGTCTCGGGCGTGGTCAGCCCCTCGACACACGGGCCGAGGCAGCGCTTGATGTAAAACTGCAAGCAGGGCCGCGGATGAAAACGATTCAGGTCCACCGTGCAGGAGGGAATCAGAAAATGCCGGTGGATTAAATCGACGATCCGGTAAGCCAGGTTGGCTGGGAAGTAGGGCCCGTAGTAGGCACTGCCGTCCTTGCGCAGGCGGCGCGTCACATATACGCGCGGATACCGCTCGGCGAGCGTGAGCTTGACGTAGGGATAGGTCTTGTCGTCGCGCAGCAGGATGTTGAAGCGCGGCTTCTTCTGCTTGATGAGGTGGTTCTCGAGCGCCAGCGCTTCTTTGTTATTGGCGACGACAATGTAGTCGACATCGACGGCCTCGCGGACGAGCGTCCCAGTCTTCGCATCTTCCCATCGTCCCTGATGAAAGTAGGACGAGACGCGCGAGCGCAGATTCTTCGCCTTGCCCACGTAGATGACGTCGCCCTCGGCGTTCTTGTAGAGATACACGCCGGCGGAGGTGGGAATGGTGCGGATTTTGGCGAGAAGGTCCACGATAATTTGATGAACAAGGCGGGCACTTCGAAGCACGCTCGCATTTCATTGTAGCTTTGAGTTGACTCCGAAGGGCGCCATCGGTCGGTCTACATAGACCGAATGCCACTGGACTGACTTCGATTGGTTGGTCGAGGCCTTGTGGAGGACGATTCTGTAGCGTTGTAGTACAATCTACATAAATGGAAGACACAATTACAATTCGAGTTACGTCTGATTTGGCTACATGGCTTAAATCGACTGCGCGTAAGACGGGAATTCCGGTTAGTCGCCTGATTCGCGAACAGCTCGAGCGCGCGAAACGCGAAACGGGAAACAAGTCTTATATGCAGCTCTGCGGATCGGTCGACGGGCCGCCCGATCTCTCTTCGCGTAAGGGATTTTCGCGGAAATGAGAGCTATCGCTGATACAGGATTTGTAGTGGCATTTCTCAACCGTTTAGATCGGCATCACGGCTGGGCCGCCGAGATTGGCCTGCACGCCACGGAACCTTTCCTCACCTGTGAAGCCGTGCTGGCGGAATCGGCATTCCTGGTGCAGTCAGCAAAGAAAGTAATGGCATTGGTGCAGCGTGGGTTCTTGAGAATCGCGTTTGACCTTCCGAAGCATATCGACGAAGTTGCTGCGCTGGCGGGGCGCTATGATGACCGCCAACCCGATCTTGCCGATTTATGCCTGATTCGCATGAGCGAGATACACGGAGAACTTCCGATACTGACGATCGATGAAACGGATTTCCGCGTGTATCGGCGAAACGGTCGGGAAGTAATTCCGATCGTTTGTCCGCCTCGAAATTAGGCGCGTGCTAGTTCGCCCTACGCGCTCCACCCCTTCACAAACTCCACCAGACTGCGCAGTGCAATCCCCGACGGCCCTTTGGCTATCCAGGGTTTCTGATCTTCCATCCAGGCCGTGCCGGCGATGTCGAGATGAATCCAGGGCGTGTCTTCTGCGAATTCCTTGAGGAACATCGCCGCGAAAATCGCTCCGCCCCAGCGGCTGCCGGCATTGGCCATGTCGGCGATATTCGATTTGATGAGCTCTTTGTATTCGTCATCGAGCGGCAGGCGCCACATTTTCTCGCCGGCTTGCTTCATGGCCTGCGCAAAGCGGTCATACATCTGATCGTCGCTTGCGAACACTCCAGCATTGACGTAACCGAGCGCCACCACGACCGCGCCCGTCAGCGTGGCCGCATCGACCAAATGCGTGCAGCCGATGTGCCGCGCGTAGGTGAGCCCATCGGCCAGCACGAGGCGACCTTCGGCGTCGGTGTTGATGATCTCGATCGATTTGCCTGACATCGCAATCTGCACATCGCCGGGTTTCTGCGCTTTGCCGGACGGCATGTTCTCCGTCGCGCAAATGATGGCCGTGACCTTCACCTTCGGCTTGAGCAGCGCAATCGCGCGCATGGTCCCGATCATCGCGGCCCCCCCGGCCATGTCATATTTCATCTTCTCCATGCCGTCGGCGGGCTTGATCGAGATGCCGCCGGTGTCGAAGGTGATGCCCTTGCCGACCAGGCCGAGATGCACGTTGTCAGGCGCGCCGGCCGGGTTATAGCGCAGGATGATCAGCGCGGGCGGCTCGTCCGAACCCTGGGCGACTCCCCAGAACGCGCCCATCTTCAGGTCCTTGATTTTGTCCCCTCCGAAGATCTCGCAGCCGAGGCCCACTTCCGAGGCCATCTTTCTGGCGCGCTCGGCGAGAATGTTTGGCGTCATGCGATTCGACGGTTCGTTGATGAGATCGCGCGCGAAGTTTTGCGATTCACCGACGATGCGACCCGCGTCGAGCGCGCTCTGCAATGTCTTCGCATCTCCCTGAGCGCTCGCCTGGACGACGATGGTTAGCGCATCGATCTTTTGATCTTTACTACTTTTTTTGCGGTCGCTCTTGTAATAGTCGGGCTCGAAGCTGCCGACGAATGCTCCCTCGACCACGGCCCGCACTCCATCTGCGGCCGGAACGGCGGTCTCCGGAACCACCAGCGCGAAGTTGCGAATGCTCTTGCCTTTCACAGTGCGCACCGCCGCGCCTGCAAGCTTGCGGAGATCGGAGGCGGAGAACGTCTTCGCTTTTCCCCCGCCGAGCAGCAACAGGCGTTTCGCCTTGAGGCCAGGGGGATTATGCAGAAGTGTGGCCTCGAAACTCTTACCGGTGACTTCGCCCTCGGCAATGACCTCTTTGGCGGCAGCCGCGACAGCAGCATCGGAGCTGGCTACGGCAGGCGCCGGGCTGTTTTTGCCGGCGGAATTTTTATCCCCAGCGGCGGCGCTGGGGGCTTTTTCGGCCTGATCGAGGACGACAACGACCAGGCAATCGGTTTCAATCGCAGACGGGGCAGTAAAGGAAAGATTTGTATTCATAGCTGAAAGTGTGTTCAGTATCAACGTTAGGGCATGGGGCGCGCAAGTTGCCGGACTTGGTTGG
>JBAWAI010000323.1:0-4772 GCA_049589215.1 Terriglobales bacterium
GTTGAAGACCGGGGACAAGATCGTGACCTCGGGCGGCCTGCGCGGAACCATTATTGGACTGAAGGACGATTCGCTGACGCTGCGCGTACCGCCCGATAACCTGAAGCTTGAAGTGAGCCGCGGATCGGTAGTTTCAGTGGCGACCGCGGAAGAAGGGAAATAGAAAGCGGTTGTTGGCAGGTGGTTGGTGGTCGTTCGGGCTTCCCCGGCGATCGACAACAAGCGGCTGACGACGGATTAAGTCATGAATAACCTTGGTTGGAAGTTAATCGTCATTCTCGCGGTGCTGCTGCTTTTTGTGGCTGGAATCCTTGGCGTTCCCAAGGATTGGTCGGGCCAGGGGTTGCTGGCCTCGATGAAGAAGCAGATTAATCTTGGGCTTGATTTACGCGGCGGCACGCACTTGATTCTGCAAGTGCAGGTGAATGACGCGGTCAATGTCGATTCTGACAACGCGATTGCGCGCCTGAAGGAAGAAATGCGGACCCGCAAGATCGCTTATGCAGACATTGTGAAGCCCGATCCGGTGAACCATCCGGAGACGGTCGTCGTGAAGGGTGTTCCACCCGAACAGATCAACGACTTCAAAAGCATCGTCGCCGACCGCCTGCCCGAATACGACGCCTCGTCGGGTGCGGAGAATTCCTGGACAGTGTCCATGAAGCGGCAAAGCCTTGATGAGTTGAAAACTCAGGCGGTGACGCAGGCAATTGAGACCATTCGCAACCGCATTGACGCGCTGGGCGTGAGCGAGCCCGTCATTCAGGAGCACGGTCTGGGTCAGTATCAGATTCTGGTGCAACTCCCAGGTGTCGACGATCCGGCGCGCGTCAAAGCCATCATTCAGTCGACGGCGATGCTTGAGCTTAAGCTATCCATGGGCGGCCCCTATACGAGCGAGCAGGAGGCGCTGCAGCAGAAGGGCGGCGTAATACCGCCTGACGCCGTGCTATTGCCGGGGCGGAATCCTCGCGGGGCCTCGGGTGACGAAAGCCAGGTGTGGTACTTCATTTCCCGCTCTTCCGCGATTACCGGACGGGATCTGCGCGGCGCCGAGCCGGGACGGAGCGCCGATACGAACCAGCCGCGGGTTAACTTCATTCTGACTGGTGAAGGCGGCCGGAAATTCTTCAATTTCACCTCGTCTCACGTCGGCGAGGGGCTGGCCGTGGTATTGGACGGCAAAGTCGTGGAAGTTGCCAACATTCGCGAGCCGATTAAAGATCAGGGTGAAATTTCGGGCGGCTTCACCGAGGAGTCCGCGAAAGATCTCGCTTTGACACTGCGCTCCGGCGCTCTGCCGGCGGGGATCAAATATCTCGAAGAGCGGACGGTTGGGCCATCCCTCGGCGCCGATTCGATTCGTGAGGGCGTGCGGGCGGCGATCGTGGGCATGGTCGCGGTGCTGGCGTTCATGCTGATCTACTACCGCTGGGCCGGTGTGAATGCTGACATTGCGCTCATCCTCAATTTAATTATTCTGCTCGGCTTCATGGGCTTTTTCGGAGCTGTGCTAACGTTGCCGGGAATTGCCGGAGTGATTCTTACGGTCGGCATGGGCGTCGACTCGAACGTGCTGATCTTCGAGCGCATCCGCGAGGAACTGCGCAACGGCAAGACGCCGTCATCGGCGGTGGAACAGGGCTTCAGTCATGCCTGGATCACCATCGTCGATACCCACGTCACGACCATTGTCTCGGCGGCCATTCTGTTTATCTTCGGAACCGGGCCGGTAAAGGGATTTGCCACTACCCTCGTGTTTGGTCTGGCGGCGAACCTGTTTACGGCGGTATTTGTTTCGCGTGTAATTTTTGATTGGGTGCTGAGCCGGAAGCAACGGGGCGAGGCGCTGAGTATCTAGTCTCGGGCCTCGAGCCACGAGCTTGGTTCGGATTTAATTTTGCTCGCGGCTCGTAGCTCATGACTCGCGGCTGATCTTGGAGTTTGACTTGGAATTCTTTAAAAACGCAAACATCGATTTTCTTGGGAAGAAGTGGTACTTCCTCGCCTTTTCTCTGGTCTTCAGCGTTGCCGGATTGGTGTCGATGGGCCATCGCTGGTCCACCACCGGATCGCCGGTTCCGTTGGGTGTTGACTTCCGCGGCGGGACGCTAGTGTACGTGAAGTACTCGCACACGCCAGATCCCGAGGCGATTCACGCCGATATCGAGCGTTCGGGCCTGAAGAATGCGCGCGTGCAGAGGTATGGCGAGGCGGGCAATAACGAGGTGCTGATCTCGCTCGACATTCAGGAGACGAGCGAGCAGGACCTGAGCAAGGGCAGGGATGAGATCAAGAATGCGCTCGAAAGCCATGCCGTCGCCGGCAAGCAGGATCTGAATAATTCAAGTTCACTTACGATTCTGAATTATCTTCTTGAAAAGGACCCGCTGCATCTGGGCACCGACGCCAACGCCCGTTACACGGCCATCGCTCAATCGATCGTCGACTATCGCGACAAAAGCAAAAGTGGCGTGCTCGGTTCGCTCGATGAACTGAAAGGCACGGTCGATCCTGCAGTTCTTGCCGCTTTGCAAAATGACTTCTTTGTCTCCGATTTCGGCATCCGCAACGTAGAGATTGTCGGGCCGCAGGTCGGGCAGCAACTCCGCAAGCAGGCCCTCCTGGCCACGCTCTATTCGCTTCTCGGCATGCTGATTTACCTGGCGCTGCGGTTTGAGTGGATTTATGGTGTGGCCGCCGTGCTTACCGTATTCCATGACACATTGATCACGGTCGGCATCTTCTCGCTGCTCGACAAGGAAATTTCGCTGACGGTGATTGCCGCCATTCTCACGCTGATTGGATATTCCAATAACGACACCATCGTCGTATTTGACCGCATCCGCGAAAACATCAAACTCCTCCGCCGCGAGAACCTGGCCGACATCGTCAACAAGAGCATTAATCAAACTTTAAGTCGAACCATCTTGACAGCGGGCTTGACTTTCCTTACCGTGCTTGCTCTGTTCCTTTTCGGGGGCGAGGTGCTGCATGGGTTCAGCCTCGCACTGGTGATTGGAATCCTGATCGGAACCTATTCTTCGATTGCAATCGCGGCGCCTATTTTGGTCGCCTACCAGGATTGGCGGACTAAGCGCGGCCAGAAGCCGATTTCGATGCCGTTGCGGACTGCGCCCGGATCGGGACAGCCCAAGGGGCCGAGCCAGCCGAAGGAGAGAGTCAAGGTCTAAAGGTTGAGCGGGCTTAAGTGAATAAAGTTGCAGCACAGATTTCTGGCAACCAGTTTTGGGTAAATGGCATAAAATCATCAACCTGCCCGCAGAGGCAGGAGCAAGAACGAGCGGGAGCAAGAAGGACGCAGCCGGTGTCTAAGATGTCGTAGGGTCAGGTGTAGGAGAAACCCATGTTTGAAGACAGTCTCATAGAGTCCGGAAACAGGTTTAAGGCCAAGCGGCGGTTGAGCACAACGATTCTGTCTTTCACGCTGCAGATCGGCCTCATCTGCATTCTGATTTTGATCCCGCTGATTTACACGGATGCGCTTCCGAAGGGGATGACCATGAACTTTCTGGTAGCCCCGCCGCCCCCGCCGCCTCCACCACCTCCGGCAGCAGCCGCACCCGTGAAGGTCGTCAAGATTCAAAGCGAGATGACCAACGGCCAGTTGCGCACGCCGACCAAGATTCCCCAAAAGATTCAGATGATTAAAGAAGAAGAGGCTCCGCCGGATGCCGGCATGGTCGGCGTTGCAGGCGGCGTCCCGGGTGGAATTCCTGGAGGTTCGGTCGGCGGCGTTATGGGTGGCATCCTCAGTTCGCAGCCGGTAGCCGTCCCCAAAGTCGCGGCTCCATCGCGAGTGCGTGTTTCGCAAGGCGTATCGGCGGGCTTGCTGGTCAAGCGAGTCACGCCGAATTATCCGCCACTGGCACGGCAGGCGCGTATCCAGGGGCAGGTCGTTCTTCAAGCCGAGATCAGCAAAGAAGGCACGATTCAGAATCTGCAACTGATCAGCGGGCACGCTATGCTGGCGCCGGCCGCGATCGAGGCCGTGAAGCAGTGGCGCTACAAGCCGTATCTGCTCAATGGCGAGCCGGTGGCAGTTGAGACCCAGGTCATCGTCAATTTCAGCTTGAACGGCGGATAGAAAGCATTTGCCGGTCTAAGTTCTGCGAAAGCCGGTAACGACTCTCGCAGATTGGCTTCGGAAGTGGCATTTAAGTTTGTGGCGGTTTAAGTCCTCCCCCGTCCTTTAAATTGTCCGGGCGACATTGCCCCGACGCGGGAATCTGGGTTGTTTTCTGCGCCCAAAGGGCTGTTCCGCCCCTCGCGATTTCTTTTTGGATGCAACAGTGGGATCGAACCTGGCTTCTAACCGGGCACGGGTCGGTTCGCAAGTTTCGGTCGTTCGCCTCTGGGCGTATCGTTCCGGAGCAATGAATGGAATCCGGCCTGGCTCCATCGGGGCGGGTCAAACAGAGTTTTGAGGAGGGAAGCAACTCATGGTCGTGAATCTGGCAGCAGTCGCATTCAGCAATTTACATATTCTTGCCGCTTGGCTCTTGCAAGAGAGCCAGCCGAGCTGGGACCCGATTTCGCTTTGGAAGCAGATGGGCATTCTGGCGAAGATCGTGGTCGTGATTCTCTTCATCATGTCGGGCTGGTCGATCGGCGTGATGATCGACCGCTGGATGGCGTTCAACGCGGCGCGCAACCAGTCGCGCTCGTTCGCTCCGGCAGTCGCCGGTGCGTTGCGCGAGGGCAAAATCGACGAGGCTATCAAGGTTGCCGAGCGCAACAAGAAGAGCCAT
>JBAWAI010000324.1:0-4162 GCA_049589215.1 Terriglobales bacterium
GCCGCCGAAGCCAGGGCAATCCTCGGACAGATAGCGGCGTAGTTCTGCATTAAGCCGCGGCGTCTTAACAACCGCAGCGAATACTTCCCTACCGTCCACGCAGTATCTTCCCCACATCCTTGCCTGACATCGAACCCTCGCGGCATCCTTCCTCAGCGCAACGACCATCGGATAGGGGCCAAAATCGACGTGCGTCTGGATTAAGCCAGGAGTGAACCGGGCGCCGAAGGAGATCAATATGAAGCGGATGAGAATCGCCAGTACCCTTCTTTTCTGCCTGCTTTTCGCGGCGTTCGCCTATGCCTCGCCACGACAGCAGGATGAGCCCAAGGCCAAAGAAGCGTCTCCGGCTGCCCAGCCACCTGACGCGAAACCAGAAGCCAAGCCGGAGACACAAGAACAAAAACCGGACGAGATGAAGCCCGAAAAGCAGGAAAAGAATGATCAGGAAATGAAGTCCAATAAGGACCAGGAAAAACAAGACAAGGATCAGGAGAAGCAGGAACAGAAAGACCAGAAGAACGCCGGCAAAGAGAACAACATGCGCAACGATAATCAGGCGCATGCCAAGCCTGCGGGCAAAGGCGGCCGCATTCCTGACGACAAATTCCGCTCCAGCTTTGGCCGCAGCCACACCTTCCACCCCAGCCGGCCCGTGATCGTGAACAATCAGCCGACGTTCAATTACGGCGGCTATTCGTTCGTCATGGTTGACGCTTGGCCCGCGGGTTGGGCTTACACCGACGACTGCTACATCGACTACATCGACGGCGAATATTTCCTGTTTGACTTACTGCATCCGGGCGTGCGCATCGAGCTGTTCGTCTCGATGTAGCGTTCGTTTCGCTCTAAGGATACACACAGACCAACGTTCCAAAACCAGGGAACCGCGGACTAAAACTCGAGGCATTGAATCATGCGGTCAATGTGGTCGATCTGGCTGGAAGCAGATTGACACGGGGAATTGACCGAAATGATTCGGTGCCTCTTTTATGGTTTAACTCGTTGCTTTAACTCGTGCTTTAACTCGTGCTGTAACTCGTCTACAGCTTTTCAAAAAATTCGCAGGCCGAGCACGAAATGTAGATGCCGCCGGGCACGCCGCGCTCGCGATCCTTCATCCGCTTCACGATGCGCGTGTCCTTGCCGCACTTCGGGCAATTGGTTGACTTGGTTGTATCCATGACCTTCTTACGGTCGGCTGTCTTTGCAATCTTCGCCATGCAACTTCTCCTGACAGGAATGTGCCGCCGGCGTTAAGCCGCGGTTCTACCTGGAAATTGGGAGTATCGAGGAATGCCGGGTCCGGGTTCAACGATTAACGATCAACGGCCAAACGAGAATGCGACCGGCCCAGCAAGGTTAATCCACGCAGAATCAGAATCGTGTACTCGCCAACTGAATTTTACACGAATCGGCGGAAGGCTGCGCGTTCCCGTCGGCCCGCGGATACGATCAATGCGCCACGAAATCCCGCACCGTCTTCAAAAACATTTCGTTCTGGTCGACGAACGTCATATGGCCGCTCTTGGGCAGGACGACGAGCTGCGATCCGGCGATCTTTTCATGCATCTCTTTTGACATTTCGGGATCGCTTTCGTCATGCTCGCCCACGATGATCAGCGTCGGAACTTTGATTTCGTGCAGGCGATCGACGTATTCGACCTCTTTCAAATTTCCATCAACCACGTATTCACCGTCCGAGCCCCACATCTCGCGGTAAACATCCCACGCGTTGCTGGTGTTGTCGGCGAGCGGGTCGTAGTTCGGGTCGGGGTGGTTGTAATAAATGAAGGGAAAATATCCTTTGCCCCAGGCGAGTTTGGCGTACTCCTCGGAGTAGCGGCCGTGCTCCCAGGCTTCGCCTTTGCCAAAAAGGCCGGCGGCTTCGAGCGCGTTCAGCCGGTCACGATCCTTGGGATCCATTTCGGCCTTGATTCGGGCCAGCGCGTGGTTGAGTTCGCGCGTGCTGGAGAAGGTGCTGGCGAGAATCAGATGCGAAAGATTTTTCTGGTACTTGAGCGCATAGGCTTGAACCAGCGCTCCGCCGAAGGAATGCCCAAGCAGGCTGATTTTGCCGAGACCAAGCGCCTGGCGAACCGCTTCGAGGTCTTCGACCATGTTGGCGATGGTGTAGCCTTTCGGGTCCGCTAGCTTGGACGATCTTCCTCCGCCACGCTCATCAATGAAGACGAGTTTGTTGGTGCGCATCAACGGCAGCAGGTAGGGAAGGAAGTATTCATGCGAGGCGCCCGGACCGCCGTGAACGATCATAAGCGGCGCGCCGCGGCCCATCATCTTGTAGTAGATCAGCACGCCGTGGCTGTCTACGAAACCTTCCTGCATCGGATAGACATTTGACGATTGCCGGGGCGATGCAGCGCTTTGGGCAATGCAGGCAGGCAAGCAGACCGCTGCCAGAAGTAAAAGTGCAAGTATTCGGGATCGCATGCCGCAAATGCTAGCACAGCGATAACAAAGACCCTGAAACGCGAAATTGACTCCGCGAGGGCTACGACCAACAATAGGTTCGTGAGAAATCTCGCGCCGCTCCTGAGCACGACCATGTTCACAATTGTTGTCCCGGGGACAGTGGCTGGATACATCCCGTGGCGATTGCATGAGAATGCGGCTCCGACAGCTGGCGTGGAGGAGTGGGCAGCATTTGGCGTGATCGCAATCGGCATTGCCATTTATCTCTCGACTGCGTTCTGGGGCTTCGCGATGGTCGGTGGAGGCACACCTGCGCCGATTGCGCCGACGAAAGTTCTGGTTGTCCGAGGTCTTCACCGCTACGTCCGCAACCCGATGTATATCGGAGTTGCGCTCGTCATCGCGGGACAGGCTTGGTTGTTTCACTCGCTGCACGTTGCTATTTATCTCGCCTCCGTACTCGTGATCGTTAACTTGTTCGTTCGCTTTTATGAAGAACCGACGCTGAAGCGGCAGTTCGGAGATGAGTACGAAAGATACCGTGCGCGCGTGCCGAGGTGGATTCCGAGACTTCGGCTTTAGGCATCGCGCGATGTTTGGAGCTGTGAGATCGGTGCAGGGTGGATTCGCGCCTAGCGCGGGAAGCCTGCGTTCTGCTAGCTTGATTAGTTTGCCATTTGTTGTTCGCTGATTCCGGAGTGAAACAAAATGCCAGCCATCAAATTTCGTGGAGTGGACTTCATTCAGTTCGATTCCCTGCTTAACGACGACGAACGCCTCGTCCGCGACACTGCGCGCAAATTCATCGAAGACAATCTCGTACCAATCATTGAAGAGTGCAATCGCGCTGGACGTTTTCCCCGCGAACTGGTCAAGCCGATGGCCGATCTCGGCTTTTTCGGCGCGTCGCTGCAAGGCTATGGTTGCGCGGGCATGTCGAACGTCGAATATGGGCTGGTGACGCAGGAACTTGAGCGCGGCGACTCGGGCGTGCGCTCGTTCGTCAGCGTGCAGTCGGCGCTCTGCATGTATCCCATTTACGCGTTCGGCTCCGACGAACAGAAGAACACCTGGCTTCCTGCCATGCAAAAGGGCGAGAAGCTGGGTTGCTTCGGGTTGACCGAACCTGGATTCGGATCGAATCCTGGAGGAATGCGCACGCGCGCGAAAAGAGTCGGCAAAGAGTATGTGCTCAATGGCGAGAAGATGTGGATCACTTCGGGCACGATTGCGGACGTGGCGATCATCTGGGCCAAGGTCGAAGACGAAGACGATAAGATTCGCGGCTTTCTGGTGGAAACCGATCGAGCGGGCTTTAAAGCTGACGACATCCACGGAAAATGGTCGCTGCGCGCTTCGGTGACTTCGGGACTGTCGCTGCAGGATGTTCACATACCTGAAGCGAATCTGCTGCCGAAAACGGGCGGACTGAAGTCTCCGCTGATGTGCCTCAACCAGGCGCGCTTTGGCATCGCTTGGGGAGCAGTGGGAGCGGCGATGGCTTGTTACGACTGCGCACTGCAATACGCTCTGCTGCGCAAACAGTTCCGCGATCAGCCCATTGCTTCGCATCAACTCGTGCAGGAGAAGCTGGCATGGATGATCAGCGAGATCACCAAGGCGCAGTTGCTGATTCTGCAGGTGGGACGTTTGAAAGACTCGGGCAAAGTTGAGCACCAGCATATTTCAATGGCCAAGAGAAACAACGTCTGGATGGCGCTCGAATGCG
>JBAWAI010000325.1:0-12083 GCA_049589215.1 Terriglobales bacterium
GGCACAACCTGCGCTTTCACGCCCTGGCCGCGAACTTCAACCTGCACGGTGCTCCCGATCTCAGCATGAGTCGGCGGCACGTACGCGAGCGCGATATTTTTTTTCAAAAACGGCGCGGGCGAGCCGCTGGTCACATAGCCGATCTCGCGGCCATCGCCATCCAAAACTTTATAGCCATCGCGCGCGATGCCGCGGTCGATCATCTCAAGGCCGACCAGCGTGCGTTTCAGGCCCTCGGCGCGTGCCTTTTCGAGCGCCGCGCGTCCGATGAACTCGGCCTTCTCCATTTTGCACCAGCGATCGAGTCCGGCTTCCCAAACGTTGATCGTGTCGGAAATTTCGTGGCCGTAGAGCGGCAGCTTGCCTTCGAGACGCAGCGTGTTGCGCGCGCCCAGGCCACAGGGCACCGCGCCGAATTCTTTGCCCGCCTCCAGCAATCCATACCAGACGTGCGCGCTGATGGCCTCGTCGGAGGGAATGTAAATTTCAAATCCGTCTTCGGCGGTGTAGCCGGTGCGCCCGATCAGGGTCTTCGAATCAAACAGCCGGTCGGCGCCGGTGCGCAAGGCCATCGTGCGGCCTTCGGTAATCCAATAGAACTTGAGCGACTTATAATCCGCGTCGATGCGCAACTTTTGAAACGGCGCGTTGATCCCCTTGTCCGGCACGTCGATATAAGTGCCGTTCAACTTCTCCATCAGATCGGCGGCCTTCGGTCCCTGGATCGCAATCTGCGTGTAGTCGTCGGAGAGATTCTCTACCATGCAATCGAATCCCTGCGTGTTATCTCGAACCCAGTTGAAGTCTTTTTCCCGCGTGCCGGCGTTGATGACGAGCAGATATTCGTCGACGCCGAGGCGATGCACGATCACATCGTCGACGAACGTGCCTTCGGGATAAAGCAGCGCCGAATACTGCGCCTGGCCGATGGCCAGTTTCGCGGCGTCGTTCATCGAGATGTGCTGCACCGCGTCGAGCGCGCCGGGACCCGCGAGGCGGATGTCGCCCATGTGGCTGACGTCAAAAAGGCCAACGCCCGTACGCACGGCCATGTGCTCGTTAACGATGCCACAGCCGATGGCAGCGGGGTATTCGACCGGCATATCCCATCCATTGAACTCGACCATCTTCGCGCCCATCTGGCGATGGACGGCGTTGAGCGCCGTTTTGCGGATGGGCTTCACAACGTCGGGCGGAATGACGGGCGCAGCAGACAAGACAAACCTCGGTCCGACGGTCGAACTGCCGGGAATCTGGGACTGTTTAAGGTAACATCTGCGCGGGAAGAGCGGCAAGGAAGGTGGGCGTGCAGGGCGGACACTGTTGTCCGCCGCAGTTGGTTTTGATTTTGCGGTGCTGGGCGACAACGGCAACCGCGACAACGACGGCAACTGCAACACCAGGGTCAACGGCAACGTCAACATCAAGGTCAACGGCAAGGTCAACGGCAACTTCAACATCAACGGCAACATCAACATCAACGTCAAGGGCGGCGGACAAGAGTGTCCGCCCTACATGCATTACCTCGGTGACATTCCCTGCCCCGCAGCCGCGCTCTACACTGAACCCATGTCCGCCAAACCCGGAACCAGCCACGTTGTTTGCATGCAGTGTGAACAGAGTGAGGCGCGCTGCGAGTGCGAAAAATACTGCGTCCTCTGCCAGTCGCAGGTCGATATTCGCCTCTGCACCGACGGCCTTTTGTACTGCGACCCCTGCCGTGAGGCGTGCGGTTACAAGCCGGTGGACTAGCGCATCCCCATAGACCAGCGCGGGTTACTTCTCCTTCCAAAAAATGCCGTGGCGGAAGAAGAACGTCCTGTTACCAGAAGGGCCAAAGACATTCGTCTCGACGATTTCCGTCGATGAGAGAACGTACTTGTACCGATAGACCTCGCCATTAGCCGTTCTTTGCTCCGAAATCCTGCCGGTGTCGTTCCCGTCGTAGATATTTCTCAACAGCTCCTTTCCGTTTCCGTCAAGGACGGCGGTCATAAGATAGGGGTTAAACCCCACGGCATGCAGGAGCGGTTCGTACCTGAAGCGATAGAGGACGTGCGATTCGTCCGCGACGCTTTCCAAGTGGTCTGTGGCGTCATAGGCATACTTCCGAAGATTGCCCAGGCTGTCCATTGCCGCGACTATTCGATCCGCTTCGTCGTACTGAAGTGTGATGGCGCGCCCTGAGGGCGAAACGATCTCGGCGAGCCTGCGCTGTTTATCTCGCTTCAGCTGGATGCGGTGGCCCATGCCATCGTTCATTTCAAACGGAGCGCCCTGGGCAAAGGACTTCGCGTAGTACGCCTCGGGAAAAAGGAACCTTCGGCCGTCGCGGAAGTCGAGGTTCCAGCCGTCGCCGTTCCAAGCGATTCGAGCCTCGTAAAATTCGGATGACGTAGCACCGTGTCGAAACACCGCGTCGGCATAACCCGTGCCCTTGGAAATACGGTCAAAGTGTATCTGTTGGCCATCCTCGAGATTTAAATCCATATAGGTGTATGGGAACCTGGTACCAGTCGGGCATATGTCATAGGGATGGTTGGTTCCGGCGCCAAATTCACTCGCTCTTTTTTCGAAGTCCCAGGCATGGTAGGTCCTCGTAAGGGACAAGGGAATTGCGTCGGGGACAAAGAGATCGGATTGACGGAGGACAAATTGGCCCGAATGCAGGTCGACCTGGAATTCGTTTATCGGGAATCCATGGCGAACGGTGGGCTTGACGAACTGAGTAGACGTATCGAACCCAACTCGGTCAGCGCCGGGTGCGCCAAGTGAGATTGTGAGGTATGGGTAGGAGCCGTCCCAAGACGGCAACGAATCAGCGATCGGGAGCAGTTCGACCTTTACCGGACGACGACGAGGTTTCCAAACCAACAGGAGTCCCGCAACCGCGATCAACGCAAGGACAACTCCCCATTTCCATGCCGCGGATACTGCGATGCGTGGACGAGGCATTTTGGTTGGGCTTTCGGCGGTTAGGGACATGTTTTGCGGCACCAGTGATCTCAAATCACGACAGCTTCCCGATATTCCCCGTAAACCTTCCGCATAGCGTCAGAGATCTCCCCGACCGTCGCATACGCCTCAACCGCTGCCAGAATGCGCGGCATAAGATTCTCGCCGGTGCGCGCCGTGTCTTCCACGGCGCGAATCGCCGCCTGCCAAGTCTCGGGATTGCGTTTCGCTCGCACCGCCCGCAGGCGCTCAACCTGCTTCGGCTCGAGCGCCGGATCGATGCGCTGAATCGGCACTGATTTTTCTTCGGTGATCTGAAAGCGGTTTACGCCGACGACGATGGCCTGGTCTTGATCGATGGCCTGCTGGTACTCGTAGGCCGCGTTCTGAATTTCCTGCTGCACATAGCCGCGCTCGATGGCCTTCAGCATTCCGCCCATGGCTTCGATTTTTGCGAGGTAGTCGTCTGCGCGCTTTTCAATTTCATTGGTCAGCGATTCTATGAAATACGAACCGGCGAGAGGATCGACCGTTTGCGGCGCGCCCGATTCATAGGCGATCACCTGCTGCGTGCGCAGCGCAATGCGGGCCGAGGCTTCGGTCGGCAGCGCCAGGGCTTCGTCGAATGAATTCGTGTGCAGAGACTGCGTGCCGCCAAGCACTGCCGCCATCGCCTGAATTGCTGTGCGGACAATGTTGTTCTCCGGCTGCTGCGCGGTCAGGGTCGAGCCGGCGGTCTGGGTGTGGAAGCGCAGCATCCACGACTTCGGATTCTTCGCCTTGAACTGGTCGCGCATGATCTTCGCCCACATGCGGCGCGCAGCGCGGAATTTGGCGACCTCTTCGAGAAAATTGTTGTGCGCGTTGAAGAAAAACGATAGCCGCGGCGCGAACTTGTCGACATCGAGCCCCGCCTTGATCGCCGCTTCTACGTAGGCGATGCCGTTGCCGAGCGTGAAGGCAACCTCCTGCACCGCGGTCGATCCGGCCTCGCGCATGTGATAGCCGGAGATCGAAATCGTGTTCCACTCTGGCACGTTTTCATTCGTCCAGGCAAACATATCGGTGATGATGCGCATGGCCTGCTGCGGCGGATAAATATAAGTGCCGCGCGCAATGTATTCCTTGAGCACGTCGTTTTGCACGGTGCCGGAGAGATGGCGAATGTCGCGCCCCTGACGCCGCGCCACCGCGACGTAAAGCGCCAGCAAAATCGACGCCGTCGCATTGATGGTCATAGAGGTCGAGATCGCGGTCAGGTCGATGCCGTCGAAGAGGCGCTGCATATCTTCGATGGAATCGATGGCAACGCCGACCTTGCCGACTTCGCCCATGGCGAGCGGATGGTCGGAGTCGAGTCCAATTTGCGTCGGCAGATCGAAGGCGACGGATAATCCGGTCGTGCCGTTGGCGAGCAGATATTTGTAACGCTTATTCGATTCTTCGGCATCGCCCATGCCGGCGTATTGCCGCATGGTCCAGAGGCGGCCGCGATACATAGTGGCCTGCACGCCGCGCGTGAAGGGGAAATCGCCGGGATAGCCGAGGTCGCCGTCGTAGTCGCGGGCGGCCAGATCTGCGGGCGTGTAGAGCGGCTTGATCGGAATGTGCGACGACGTTTGCTGGTCCGGAATTGCGGACTTAGACTTCGCCGGTGGCTCGGCCATCTTGATCTCGTCGGGCATTATTCGTCGCTCATTACTCGTCGCTCAACTATTAAGGTCTTGCTCCCAGCTCTCGGCTCCAAGCTCTAAACTCCAAGCTCTGAACCCCAGGCTCTAAACTCAACTCTTCTTCTTCGCTCTCACCCGCACGAATGAACTCAGCCCGAACCATGCGAATGAAACTGTAAAGCACACCGCCAGAATCAACCGTCCGGGGCCTGGTTCCAGACCGGCATGATATTTGCCGTACTCGCGGAAACCTTCGAACGCTCCCACCGCGGCAATCGACAGAAAAACGAAACCGGTGACTTCAAGCCAGAGTTGGTGCATGACCGATCCGAGCGCGCGGCCGCTGGCGCGCAGCCCGTTGAGCACAGCCGAACCCCTGCGGCTGCGGGCCGCGTCTTCGGCGAACCGCTGGGCGGCCGAGCGCCCGATCAACGTCAATTTTTTCGCCTGTTCCCGCGAGATCATTCTGTCGATTTTAGCAGCGACCGGGCGTACAATAACCGTGGCTGCAGTGAGAAAGGCCTGTGACTTTGGCCGCGGGCAGCCGTCGCGGGCGCGTCAAACCAGGGGGAAGGCGTGGATCAGCAATTGAAACAGCTCATGAAGGAACTGGGTGACGCGATCAACGGTTCGTTGTCCGATTCCGAGCAGATCGCCGAAGTCGTCGCCCGCATCAAGGAAGGCGGCTACGATATCTTCCTGGTCCTCGAAGCGACCATTGGCGTCAGCAAGCAGGGCGAACAAATCGACAAAACGCTGGTCTCCACGTTAAGCACCAACCCCGAACTCAAGATCAGCGACCAGGATTTGAAATTTCTCAAGTCGCTACGCATCAAGCTGGACGAAGAGGAAGACGAGTAAGGTCCATCCTGCACCACCCTAAAGTCTCGCTCACCCGTTGCCGATAATGGATGAGAGAGATTATGAGTATTCAGGCGCAAGCCGCTTCCCAGGAAAAATCCGCCCCCTGCATCGCGCGACAGCCCATTCTGGCCGCAGACGAAACTGTGACCGGCTATGAACTGTTGTTTCGCGAGAACTCCGAACGGGATCACTTTACTTCCGATTTCGAAAACGCCACCGGTGTGGCCATCGACACCCTGAATGTGCTTGGGCTCGATGTCTTATGCGACGGTCGGCTCGCTTTTATTAACTGCACCGAGCAGATGTTGATGAAGGAATTGTTTCTGCTCCTGCCCGCCGATGAGATTGTGATTGAGATTCAGGAGAGCGTTCCTGTCAATGCGGGCGTGGTGGAGGCGTGCCAGCACCTGGAACAGCGCGGATACGCGATCGCTCTCGACAACTTCGGCTATGACGATGCTCGCGAAGATCTGATTCCCTATGCCGACTTCATCAAGGTTGACGTCACCAGGATCCTGCCGCAGCAAGCGGCGAACCTGGCCTCGCTCTACGGCAACGCGCAGTGCCAGATGGTGGCCCTCAAGGTGGAATCAGCTCAAAGTTTCATGACCGCGAAGAGCAACGGCTTCAGCCAGTTCCAGGGTTACTTCTTCCGCCACCCGGAACGCATGCGGGCCCGCCAGATTCCAGGCAACCAGGCCATTTATTTGCAGCTGCTGCAAGCCATCTCAAAGTGCGAAACGAATCTCCCGGAGATCGAAGAACTCATCAAACGCGAACCGTCGCTCTGCTACCGGTTGCTACGCTACCTGAACTCGCCACTCCTCGGCATGTCTTCGCCGGTCACCTCAATTCACCATGCGCTCAACCTGCTCGGCGAGCGCGAGCTCTTTCGCTGGATACGCATGGCCACCACACTGCTCATGGGCCGGGACAAACCCTCCGATCTGGTCCTGGCCTCGCTGGTGCGCGCCCGCTTCTGCGAACTGGTCGCTCCTAAAATCAAACACAGCGAGGCGGATCTTTTTCTGCTGGGCATGCTCTCGCTGATCGATGCGATTCTCGAGGTCCCGATAGGCGTCGTGGTAGACAAGCTTTCGCTCGATCCCGAAACCAAGGCTCAACTGATTGTGGCCCGCACTGGCGGCACCACGACCCTTTCACCGATCTACAATCTGATGGTAGGGCGCGAGGCGGGCGACTGGGAATCGGTCACGAAAATCGGTAAGCAACTCAATCTTTCCCTTTATTTCGTGAACAAGACCTATAACGAAGCGATGCGCTGGGCCCATGAAGTAACGAGCGCGATGCCTGCCGACGCATCGCCGGCGGAGTAGAGTTGCCGGTCACCGCCTCCCCGGTTGACGATAGGGGTATCCAATCAGTAAACATTGCTGGCGCGCCAAATGATGCCCTTCCCATTCCTGATTTTCCTTCCCAAATAGGAAAAACCTTGCAGGGTGGCAATTCGACGGTGGTACGATGGTAGTCACTCCTCGTAAGTAGTCCATTCGGAGCATCTTACTGGGGGATGTCTCCTTCAATAATGGCCTTCGGCGTGCATTTGATCTGAGTGGAAGTGGGTTCCTCGAACCGTCTTTCCGCTTAGTTGGAAAAAGCTATCGGGGTCGCTTCCGCCGGCTATGCCGGCAACCGAGTTTTCTTGAGGTGCCGGATATGGCTTCTCGGGTTTCGCAATTAATGGGTTCCGCGCTGGTGGTTCCGCCAAACGTCCCGAAACCGACGGGTCCGCAGATTGCCGTTTCGAATACCGCCGCCTCGCCGCTGACTCTCGGCCTGCTTCCCGAGCCGCGCGCGCGCTGGGCAAGATTCATGCTCAGCTACGGAGCGCAGTCCGCGGTGATGGCGCTGTTCGTGATTGCGGCGCTCGCGCAGCCGGCCATTCTTGCCATCCCGGCGCATGACTATCATTTCATCGGCCTCGTCAGCACGCCGCCTCCTGTGCCGCAGGCGCCGGCGCCGGTCAAAAATTTCGCCGCCCCGAAAATCACGGAGAAGGTCGCCGAGGTTACGCCGCGTCCGCAGGCTCTGCGCGTGCCCGCCGAACTGGTTCAGCGCAAGGTCGAGGTGGCCGATGTGCAGCCGCCAAAAGTGGCGCTCGCGCCCACCAAAGAATCGCTTCCTGACGTCAAGGTGGTGATCCCGCGCCAGCTCGTTAAAACGAATGTGTTTTCAAACGGCAGTTCGGCGACACCAACCATGGCGGCCGCGCCGCAAAAGGTTCAAACCGGCGGCTTCGGCGATCCGAATGGCGTTCCGGCGCAAGATAATCACGGCCGTCCAGTAACAATTGCGGCGGCAGGCAGTTATGATCTGCCGGGCGGTCCGGGCTACGGCAACGGTACCGGCGGTTCGCATGGAGCGCGCGGTGTAGTTGCCAGCGCGGGATTTGGCAGCGGCATCGCCACCGGTGACAACTCGGGCACAGTATCGGCTTCGCGGGGCACGGTGCGGCAAGCGGGCTTCGGCGACGCCGACGTGGTAACCCACAATGCGGCCAAGAGCGCGGCCCTCGAGCCTAAAGCGAAAACGATTCCTGCCGAAATTACCTTCAAACCGCGGCCCGCGTATACCGAAGAGGGCAAGCAGTTGAAGGTCGAGGGAGAAGTTCTGCTGAATGTCATATTCACTGCCGGCGGCCAGATTAAGGTTCAGGGAGTGGTGCGGGGCCTGGGTCACGGGCTGGACGAATCCGCCATACACGCAGCGGAAAAGATTCAGTTCAAGCCGGCCCTAAAGGACGGGCAGCCCACCGACTTTCCGGCGGTGTTGCATATCTTGTTCCAGCTGGCATCTTAATTGACAGGCGATTGCCTGTTTCTGCGGTAGATTTAAGAGAGAGATCAAACCAAGAAAATGACACGCTTCCCCCTGGCAGTGTTTATTTGCCTTATTCTTTGTGCCGCTTTTGTATGGGCGCAGACTCCGGCTCAGGATCCTCAGCTTTCCACCCGCGACGGGGCCACGCAACAGGCTTCGGCTGCCGCCGCAACCTTTGATCAGGTTGTCGATCGCGCCATCGAGCGCGAGCATTTCTTCCTTGCCCAGATGAAGCAGTTTCATCCGCTGGTTGAGACCTATCTCCAGAACCTGCACACCGACAAAGATACGGACGCGCCCGTCCCTGCCAGCGATGTCTACTTCCTCGGCCGCCTCGATATGTCGAGCGGGTCGCCCGATGACCTGACCTTCAGCTCGCCGGGCTCCGGCAAGCTGCGCAAGCGCATCATGGATAAGATCACGGGCAAGCTTTTCAGCATGTATCTGCCGCTCGGCTTCGCCCAGATGGCGATTCTGGACCAGGATTTTCAGCGCAAGTATTACGACTTTACTTTTGTCCGCCGTGAGTTCCTCGGCGAGATTCGCTGCATTGTGATGGATGTCGCGCCCAAGAAAGATGCGGGCGCGGGCCACTTCATCGGCCGCGTGTGGATTGAAGATCAGGATTACAACATCGTTCGCTTTAACGGAACCTACACGGCGAAGACACGCAATAATTACTACTTCCACTTTGACAGTTGGCGGGAAAACATGCGTCCTGGAATCTGGCTGCCCGCGCTGATTTATTCCGAGGAGTCCGATCTTAAGACCTCCTTCGGCCAAAAGCTGAACTACAAGGCGCAGACCCGCCTGTGGGGTTACAACCTCAAGGATTACACGCGCAACTCCGAGTTCACCGAGATCACCGTGGACCAGCCCCAGGATGTGCAGGATCAGAGCCAGAAGGCGCAGGATGCCTCTCCGGTGGAAGCCAAACGGGCATGGGAACGGCAGGCTGAAATCAATGTGATCGATCGCCTGCAGCGCATCGGACTGCTGGCGCCGGAGGGCGACGTCGACAAAGTCTTACAGACCGTTATCAACAACATGATGGTCACCAACAATCTCGATATTCAGCCGGAAGTCCATTGCCGCGTGCTGCTCACCACGCCGCTCGAGTCCTTCACCCTGGGCCACACCATCGTCATCAGCCGGGGCATGATCGACGTATTGCCCGACGAGGCTTCGCTGGCCATGATTCTGACGCACGAACTGGCGCACATCGTGCTCGGCCACCAACTGAATACCAAGCTCGCCTTCAACGACCGCATGTTCTTCCCCGATGAGCGCACTTTCGAGCGTATGGATTTCGCGCGCGATAAAACGGAAGAAGAAGCGGCTGACAAGAAAGCGCTCGAAATGCTGAATAATTCGCCTTACAAAGACAAGCTCGCCAATGCCGGACTGTTTCTGAAAGCGGTGCAGGCGCGTGCTCCGCAACTGCGGAATTTGATTCGAGCGCATCTGGGCGACAGTCTTTTGAACGGCGATGCAACCCGGATGTCGACGCTGATGACCTCGTCGCCGCAGTTTGATCCGAAAAAGCTCGATCAGATCGCCGCGCTCCCGCTGGGCGGACGCGTCAAGGTCGATCCCTGGACCGACCAGCTCGAACTGATCAAGACGAAGCCGGTGGCGATCACAGCGGCCACGGAAAAAATGCCGTTTGAGGTCACGCCTTTCTTTCCGTTCCTGACCCGTTTCGGCGCGCCTCCGCCTGTGCCCGAAAAAACTGCACCGGCCGCCGCGCCTGCTCCTACAACCACACCTACACCCACGACTGCGCCGGAAAAGACGGTAGCCGCACCTTCGGGACAATAGACGGACGCATCAGCGGGCTAACTCAGCAGGCTGACTCAAGAACCAGTAACACCATTTTTGTGCGTTGAAGATCCCGGCCACGACACGCTTCACGAGTCGATCCAATTAAATTGGACGCTGAGGTTGGGAGGGCAGGGGAGGGCTGCGCAACAGGCTCAGATGGCTGGCTCTCTCAAGTCAGTCTTTGCCCATTGAATGCCAAAGAGGAATGGGATCGTGGGAAGCACGCGGGGGCAGCCCGGTGACTACTGCGCCAGAGAACTGCCGACCTGCGAAAACACAGTGTTGGCGCTCGTGCCGATCAAGCGCACTGTGCCGATCACAATAACCAGAATTACAGCCAGCATCACCGCGTATTCGGCGACGTCCTGACCGTCTTCCTCAGTCCAGATTTGACGGATTCTAGCGATCACGATTTTGTCTCCGATCTCCGGACGCGCGAAGTGTGCAAAGTTAAGGCGCAAGTCGCCGTCGTGTGTAATCAAATTACCGTTAATATTCCGTGCTCCCAATGGCACGCCAGTGCCGCGCATGGCACTTTCGTGCCATACGGGCGCGGGGCTGCCGGCCCCGGCGAACCCTCTATCTAATTGATTAGATTATGGTTTTCAGCGGCAAGCCCTGATTGACGGCGAACAGCGCCAACTCCAGGCGCGTCGAAACCCCAAGTTTGTCGAAGATGTTACTGAGATGATGCTTCACCGTATCCTCGCTGATTTTGAAGTATTCGGCGACTTCGCGGTTGGCATATCCGGCGACGATGGCGGAGACAATCTCCAGTTCGCGCGGGGTGAGGCCAAATTTCTTCTGCTTCGATTCCTCGTTCGTGGTCTGCATCAGGTTACGCAGATATTGCACGAGATTCGAAACACTCTCGCGCCCCACCCAATACTCTCCGCCCATAACCGCCTGAATGCTCTTCAGCAAAAGCTCAGTAGCGGAGTCTTTCATCACCACGCCGCGTGCTCCGAGTTGCAGCGCTTCGACAATCTGCTTTTTCTCGACGGCCGCGGTCAGCAGAATTATGCGCACCGGGCTCGCGCCCTTGCCGGTGGCACTCAAATCGCGCAGCGCATCTAGGCCGGTATGCCGAGGCATGGCCAGATCCAGCAGCAGCACGTCGGGCTTGATCTCGCCAGCGAGTTTCACCGCCTCCAGCCCGTCGCACGCCTCACCCACAACTTTCATTTCGCCCTCCGATTCGAGGAGGCGGCGTAAGCCATCACGGAAAATGGGGTGATCGTCGGCGATCACGATACGAATTGGGGTTAGACGTTTCTCCATGACTTATCTTCCTGACTTACTATTATTTTTTTGACTTACTATAAGTTGCTGCCCGCTTTTCTTGCCGGAGGAATTCGCACTTCCAGCCGGGCCCCTTGTCCGGGATTTGATTCTATCGTGAGTTCGCCCGCAAGCAAGCGCACTCTTTCGCGAATTACCGCCGGCCCCTTGCCAGAGGTTGCCAGTTCCGCTTCCGACATCGTCCCGGTAAAAGAAAATCCGCGGCCGTCGTCTTCCACGGTAAGGCGAAGGCTGTCGGTTCTTTGCGCGAGCCGGACGAGCACATGGTGCGCGCCGCTGTGCTTGCGCACATTGACCAGGCTCTCCTGCACGATGCGTGCGAGTTCGCGGCAGACTTTCTGCGGCAGCTCCACCCGGCCCATCTCGGTGACAAACTGCGCGGAGACGCCTGTCTCGCGCTGGAAGCGCTCCACCATATCCGAAATAAATCCCAGCAGCCGGTCCGAATCGATCTCGAAGGACTTCATGGCCTGCATCAGTTCGCGGAGCTTCAATACCTCTTCACGAAGGAGTTTCTGGATGCGCGTCAGCTCCGAACTCACCACCGGCGCCTGGCCCGACTGCCGCCGCAGCACGTCGAGCTGCATCTCAACCGCGATCAGCGACTGAATGGCGCCGTCATGC
>JBAWAI010000326.1:0-9555 GCA_049589215.1 Terriglobales bacterium
CACCAAAGCCGCGGTGGACGCGATTGCTGAAATCAGCGGCGTGATCAACCAGATCAACGGCATCTCGAACACGATAGCGACGGCAGTCGAAGAGCAGAACGCCACGACCAACGAGATGGCGCGCAATGTAAGCGAAGCGGCGCGCGGGAGCGGCGAGATTACGAGCAACATTTCGGGCGTAGCCCAGGCGGCCCAGAGCACGTCGCGAGGCGCAGGCGACACGCAGAAGGCGGCACAACAACTGGTCGAGACCTCGGCCGAACTCCGCCGCCTGGTTGAACAATTCAAGGTCAACAGCAGCAACAACCAAGCACCCGGCGCGCTCAACTACGGACGCAGTCTGGCAGCGACCGCTGGAGCATAGGCCCACACTCAAAAGGCATTGCGAGCAGGTTGATCTTCTTCCTTTGTAGGCACGTCCCATTGGCTGACGCTGTGTCCGCAAGCCATCCGCCTTGCTCGTCCTTTCGGACGCCCTCCAGCTAAGGCCGGTTCGAAAACTGCCGAAGTAGAAGAAGAAGTGAAGAAAGTGTATGCCGCTGCCCGCGTAGGCGGGGCATCGCGGGTTCAGCCAAGGGACATATGAAAAATTCTTCTTCTGTTTCGAAGTTCCGAGCGCTCTTGTTGCGCCTTTTGACGGTGTGCCTGGTTATGGCGCTTCCAGCGTCGGCGCAGCAATCGTCCAGCGCTCCCATGACGCAGGACGAGATCAACAAACAACTGCTGCAGCGAGTGCAGGAACTGGAAGAGCAAGTGAAGCAGTTGACCCAGAAAAATGCCGTACCAGTTCCGCCCCCGGTTGCCGCGCCCGCTCCCGCGCCTGCGCCGGAAGCCGCCATCGAATCCCCTCAGGTGAATGAGGTGGCTCCGCGGCTCAAGCTCAATGTTTTTGGCGACGTGGGGTATCAGGTCTACAACCACATTCCAAATACCTTTGAGTTCGGCTCGCTCGACCTGTTCATGACCGCCCGACTCTCGGATAAGGTCTCCGCGCTTGGAGAGGTGCTGTTCACAGCGGACAACAATAACTCCATCAGCCCTGACGTTGAAAGGCTGTTATTGCGCTACCGCCAGAATGACTATTTCATGGCATCGGTCGGGCGTTATCACACCTGGGTGGGCTACTACAACACTGCCTTCAATAAAGGCGAATTTCTGGAAACTACCACCGACCGGCCCTTCATGTATGCCTTCGACGATCAGGGCGGCGTTCTTCCTATGCAGGACGTCGGCGTCAATGTGACGGGCAAGATTCCCTCGGGAAAGATCGGGCTCAACTACGTGGTCGAGGCGGGTAACGGCCGGGGCTGGGGATCAAACACCGAGCCCGCACAGAACAACCAGGACGCGAACAATAGCAAATCGATTAACGGCGGTTTGTTCATCCGCCCGGAAAAACTTTCCGGGCTTCAGATCGGATTTTCTGTTCGCCATGACAACCTCTCAGTCCCGGGTCCAGCCGTCGGGGAGACTATCGCCACCGTGCACGCCGTATTTATCGACAGCAATTACGAGATCCTGAATGAAGCAGCGCTGGTAAGGCATGCGGAAAATGCAGGGCCGATCTTCAATACCGCGGCGTTCTACAGCCAAATCTCGCGACGGTTCCGTGCCTACCGGCCCTATTTCCGTTACCAGTATTTCAACGCTCCTAGCGACGATCCGGTCTACGCATTCGCCAGTCCGAATGGATACGCGCCGCTCGGCGTCACCGAATTCATTGGCAGGTTCAACGGTCCTTCTGCCGGTATTCGCTGGGACTTCACCGAACACTCGGCGTTGAAGTTGCAGTACGACCGCTACTCGCTGCGAGGTCTGCCCACCGAAAATGGCCTGACTTCTCAGGTGGCATTCACCTTCTGACGGAGACCGCGATGAAGAAAAACAACAACCTCGTAGCAACATTCTCTGCGGTTTCAGCTCTGACCCTGTGCGCGCTCTGGCTGACGGTCGCGATTCCCCCCGCGTCAGCGGCTGGGGATTCCATCGTCGTCATCGTCAATCCCGCGAACCCGGTTGACAACCTCTCTCTCGGGGAGCTGAAAAAACTGTTTCTGTCCGACCGCAGCCGCTGGGACACGGGAAAAGCCGTGGCCCCTGCGATGCTGGGTCCCGGCTCTCCGGAGCGCGTTGCCTTTCTGAAGATTGTCTGCGGTATGAACGATGCTGACTTCGGCAAATATTTCCTGCAAGCGGCATTTACCGGAAAGTCAGCGACTTCGCCGAAAGACGTTAGCAGCGCGGGCGCTCTGAAGAGCTTTGTCGCCGGCTCGGCCGGCGGCATCGGCTTTATCAAGGCGAGCGACCTTGCGGCCGGTGATGCCAGCGTAAAAGCGGTAAAGATCGACGGCGCCGCTGCCGGTGATCCTGGCTACAAAATCAAGATGTAAGCGCAGGCGCGGACATTCGGCCAGGAGGGTCTTCTTCGATGCAATGGACAATCAAGACGCGGCTATTCGGCTTGACCATCAGCGGGCTGGTATTCGTGGCTGCCGTTAGCGCCACCGGCTACTGGGGCATTACGTCGGTGGAAGCAACGGGCGCCAACGTGGCAGCGACTGGCGCCGCCATTCGAAACCATATCGAAGCCGGCGTCTATAACGACCTTACCCGCACCGATCTCTCCGCCGTGTTCACCGCCAAAGGTGATGAGCAGCAAAACAAAGCCGAAGAGTTCGCGCAGCACTGCAAACTGTTGCAGGCTCGCCTCGCCAAGGCTCGCGATCTTGCCGTGGACCCTGCCAGCCGCTCCATGCTCGATGCCGAGCAACAGACCGCCGAACAATACTTGAAAGCCGGAGACACACTGGTCGGCACCATCATGCATCATCCAGCCGAGGCTGCGTCCCAGCTCGGACCATACCTCCAGCTTTACAAAGACCTGCAAGGCAAGATCGAAGAGACCAGCGACCAACTGGCAAAAAGCGCGAAGGAGGCCGAACTGAGCGCAGCCAGTAAAGCGATGAAGGCCACACGCGCCCTGTTAATAATCTGCGGGCTCTCCTTATTGCTGCTGCTGGCCGTGGCCACTCGTGTAACCCTCAGCATTACCCGGCCGCTCGATTCGTTTTCCAAGCAGTTTAAGGCCATGGCCGAATCGAATGACCTCACCTCTCGAGTCGACGATAGCCGCCAAGACGAAATTGGAGCCTTGGGGAAATGTCTCAATGTGTTTGTCGAGAAGGTGCATGAGATTCTCGCGCAGATTGCCCAGGCCGCCAAGGGCGTAGCCAGCGCAAGCGACACCTTGTCGAGCGCCAGCCAGCAGATCACCGCCAATTCCGAGGAAACATCGGCCCAGGCCAAAGTGGTCTCAAGCGCCACCGAGCAAGTCAGCCAGAATCTGCAAACCGTCGCTACCGGTGCGGACGAGATGGGCAGCACCATCAAAGAGATCGCTAAGAACGCGACAGAGGCTGCCAAGATCGCCACCAGCGCCGTCGTCGTGGCCGAAGCGACTACTGCGACCGTCTCCAAACTGGGCGATTCTTCCACGGAAATTGGCCAGGTCATCAAAGTCATCACTTCGATCGCGCAACAAACTAATCTTCTCGCCTTGAATGCCACCATCGAAGCGGCCCGCGCGGGCGAGGCCGGCAAAGGCTTTGCTGTGGTCGCGAACGAAGTGAAAGAGCTGGCCAAAGAAACCGCCAAAGCCACCGAAGACATCAGCCGCAAGATCGAAGCCATTCAAACCGACACCAAAGCCGCGGTGGACGCGATTGCTGAAATCAGCGGCGTGATCAACCAGATCAACGGCATCTCGAACACGATAGCGACGGCAGTCGAAGAGCAGAATGCCACGACCAACGAGATGGCGCGCAATGTAAGCGAAGCGGCGCGCGGGAGCGGCGAGATTACAAGCAACATTTCGGGTGTGGCGCAGGCGGCCGAGAGCACGTCCCGCGGGGCAGGCGACACGCAGAAGGCGGCACAACAACTGGTCGAGACATCGGCCGAACTCCGCCGCCTGGTTGAACAGTTCAAGATCAACAGCAGTAACAACGTTCCCTCGGGCGTCGTCTCGTCTGGACGCAGCCTGGCAGCGGTTGCTGGAGCGTAAAGCCCCACCTAGACAACAGAAAGAGAAAGCTAAGCAATGGCGCGAATACGCATCTTGGTAGTGGACGATTCCGTCGTGATTCGCAGGGTGCTCTGCGATACGCTGTCCAAAGATCCCGAGTTCGAAGTCCTGGCGTCGGCCAGCGACGGGCGCATCGCGCTTTCCAAGATTGAGCAGCTCAAGCCGGATCTGGTGACGCTCGACATCGAAATGCCGGTGATGAACGGCCTCGAAACTTTGAAAGAGCTGCGCAAGCTGTATCCCAGGCTGCCAGTCATCATGTTCAGCACCTTGACCGAGCACGGCGCGAGCGCAACGCTAGAGGCCCTCTCACTGGGCGCTTCCGATTACGCTACCAAGCCCAGCGCCGGCGGCGCAGAGGTGGCGATCGCCGCCGTTCGCACGGAACTGAGTCCCAAGATCAAGGCCCTCTGCTCCGGCCATTCGCCAAAACTAAAAACTCTGCCTCCTTCCCGTCCGGCAGACAAAACTCGGCCGCGATCCAAAAAGCCGATTGAGATTGTCGCCATCGGAACTTCGACCGGAGGTCCGAACGCTCTAGCCGAAGTCCTTCCACGTATTCCCAAAGACCTGCCTGTACCGATTGTCGTGGTTCAGCACATGCCGCCAATTTTTACCCGGCTGCTGGCCGATCGCCTGGCCAGCCAATCTCAGATCGCAGTGGCCGAAGGCGTGGCTGGCGCGGCTCTCACGGCCGGGCGGGCCTGGATCGCGCCCGGAAATTTTCACATGACCGTCGCCAATGTCGGCGTGAATCGGCGGCTGGAACTCAACCAGAATCCTCCGGAGCACTCTTGCCGGCCTGCCGTAGACCCGCTGTTCCGTTCGGTGGCCGCGGTCTTCAGCGCAAATGTTCTCGCTGTGGTCATGACCGGCATGGGGTCGGACGGCGTTCTCGGGGCGCAACAGATTCGCGAAGCTGGCGGTGAAGTGATCATTCAGGACGAAGCATCGTCGGTGGTGTGGGGCATGCCCGGACTGGTCTATGCCGCGGGGCAGGCTGATGCTGTCTATCCCCTCGCTCAGTTGGCGCCCGAAATCACGCGCCGTGTATTGCAGAGCCGTGCGCGGCAAGCAGCCGCCGGAGCTCACCCGTCAGACCAGGAGTCTCGAGCCAAATGACAACCGGCACTCAGTCCGCCGCCGCCGCTGCCCCCACGAGCAAGCAGGCCATCGATCCAATCTTCCGGCAAATCCGCGACTTGGTTTATAAAGTCTCCGGCATTTACCAGCTAGACGAAAAGCTCTATCTGCTGGTGGATGGCTGCGGCAGGAGAATTAAACACCTGAACATCAGAAGCCCGCGGGAATACTGGGATCTCTTGACCGCTCATGCCAGCCGCGAGGCGGAGCTCCGGCAGCTGCTCAACGAGATCACAATTGGCGAGACCTGTCTCTTTCGCAGCCAGCCACAGCTCGACGCCCTGCACAAAATCATTCTTCCCGAAATCGTGGCCGAAAAGACGAAACAGATCACCAAGCGGCTGCGCATCTGGAGCGCCGGCTGTTCGACCGGCGAAGAATCCTACACGCTGGCCATGAACATGATGGAGCAGAGTGAGCGCTTGTTGAAGGGATGGACGGTGGAGATCGTGGCCACCGACTTGAATGACCGCTCGGTGGAGACCGCCAAAGCCGGCATTTACGGCGACTATGCGCTGCGTTCCACCACCGACTATTTCAAGCGCAAGTATTTTGTCGCGCTGGATGAAAAGAAGTTGCAGGTGAAACCGGAAGTCAAAAAGCTCATCACTTTCAACCGACTCAACTTACAAGACGACGACAAAATGCTTTTCATGAAGGGCATGGACGTCATCTTCTGTTGCAATGTCCTGATCTATTTCGACGGCCCTTCGAAGTCAAAGGTGATCAATCATTTTTTCAGCAATCTTAATTTTGGCGGGTACTTTTTTCTAGGCACTTCGGAGTCGCTGATGAAATTGAACAACCAGTTTCACCTCATTCATTTTCCCGGTGCAATCGGCTACTGGAAACCATCCCTCGCGAGCGGCAAGCTATGACAACCTCCGTCGCCAGCACGATCCAAGAGCGAGTGCAGGGAATTGAGACCACCCCCTCCATTCCCACCATCTTTCTGCCCTTGCTGGAGCTGCTGAATGCGCCCGAGGAAGACGTCAAGCTGGAGGAAGTCGTGAAGCTGGTGTCCTATGACAACAGCATCGCGGCGCAGTGTCTGCGGGTCGCCAGTTCACCACTCTTTGGTCTGGTCAGGGCCCCGGAATCCATCAAGGGGGCGGTAATCGCGTTAGGACTGCGCCGGGTGGAAACTCTTATCCTCACGTGCTGCCTCGGCAACGCCTTCCCGGCAAAAGATTGGGTGCTCGAACCAACGATTTTCTGGAGGCACTCACTCGGCTGTGCCATGGTCTGCCGGAAGTTCAGCGAAAAACTTGGCGCAGCCGATCACGAGAAGGCTTATATGGCGGGATTGCTCCATGACATTGGTTTCATGGTCAATTGCATGGCTTTTCCCGAGGAGTTCGCCAGCGCGGTCAACCGCGCCGTCGACCAGCAAATGCCGCTTGAGGAAGCTGAGCGCGCCATCATGGGATTTACCCACTGCCAGACTGGACGCGCCTTGGCGGAAAAATGGCACCTCCTCCCCGACATGATTCAGGTCATCGCCCACCATCACAACCCCGAGCTCAGTGAGAGCGCTCAACCGCTCGTGGCTCTGGTGCACCTGAGCGATCTTCTCTGCCGGGTGCGAGGCATGGGTTATGGCTACTATGAGTCCCACAAGGTGAACATGGCTCACAACTCCGCATGGACGATCCTGCAAAAGCAATACCGTGGCCTGGAGCGCGTGGACCTAGAACAGTTCACCTTTGAGCTTGACGGGGCAGTCGCCGAAATCTTCGAGCTCGTCGCGACCATATTCGGGGCAGCCGCGCGACTGAGCTGAACCCCGCAGCCATAGCGCGATCCCGCACAGGACTTCAATCGCCAAAAAAGATACCAGCCTCCATGACTTTACCGGCGGTGACGAGGGAGAATGGCCAGAGGGCGGCCTGACGATAGACAGCAGCGGCAACATTTACGGCACCACCTAACTGGGCAGCTCGAACAACTGCGCGTGCGGCGTGGTCTATGAGATTATCGCATAGCAATATGAGGAAATGAACGAAACGACATCGCGCCTCCGATCAAAAAAATGCTGCGGACGCGAATAGAAGTCAGAGCAAATCCAGCGCTGACTGGCTTTCTCGCTCGACCTGGACCATCGTGCAGGCCTTGGGTGCCTTGTCCGGCCGCCAGCGAAGAAGCTTGGTGCCATGACGAAAGCGGCCACCCGTGAAATGGTCGAATTGCACTTCAACGACTAATCGCGGCGCCAGTGGCTGCCACTCCGACGAACGTTTCGTGCTCCACCGGCTGGGACCGCCCGGAGCTTTCCCGGTAAAGCCAGGCGGCTTGACGAGTTTTTCCAATTTTGCCGTCAACGCTGAGCGCTCTTTGTTTGGAATCGACGAAGTGAACCCTACATGATCAAGCAATCCTTCGCTGTTGTAGAGCCCGAGGAGCAGCGACCCGACCACCGGCCGCTTTTCCAGATACCGAAAACCTCCCACGACACAATCGGCGGTGCGCTGCCACTTGATTTTCAACATGCCAGTACGTTTACCGCTTTGGTACGGCAAATCCCGGCGCTTTGCTATCACACCATCGAGGGCGATTCCCTTAAGAAACCACTTTCGTGCGGCTGCGATTTTCGATGTGACCGGAGAGAGGCGTAGCACACGGTTCGTCTTCAAGTATCTATTTGCAAAGTCTTCGAGGCGCGCGCGTCGATCCTGCAATGGCAGCTTGACTAAAGATCTGCCGTTACCATCCACCAGGAGATCGAATACGAGAAAGATGCACGGAGTTTGCGCGCTGAGTTTGGCAATCCGGCTAGGGGAAGGATGGATCCGCATGAGCAGGTCGTCAAACGAGAGCACGCCGTGGATGGGAAGAACAATCTCACCATCAAGCACGAAACGCCGAGGTTTGAGCGCAGACAGCGCAGCAATCAACTCCGGAAAATACGGGGTGAGCGGTTTTCCGGATTTCGATAGTAAGCTGACGCTTTTTCCGTCGCGGAAAATAAGGCAACGAAACCCGTCCCACTTGGGCTCATATTGCCACTCCGAACCGGTGGGAATTGCCGCCGCTGGAGCCGCCTCCATCGGTGGATAACTCTTATTGAGAGGAAGGCTCATTCAAAATTTCATCATGAAACCAACGCACGTAGGCGCAATAGACTGGAGGCCCCGGGCGGAGTCGAACCGCCGACCAACGGTTTAGGAAACCGCTGCTCTATCCAACTGAGCTACGGGGCCGTAACTTTCGGGAAGACCGCTTCCGCTGGAGTCAGTTTACCGCAGCAGTGGCTTCAGAAGAGGCGTGCTGGCGAATACTCAGCGCGCGAGGCGGCGAAATTCCAAAGCGTGGATTGCGGCAAGGGAAAGGCCATTCGGCAGTGCATCCCAGACTCCTAATCAGTCATAAACCGCCCCTGGATCATAGCCAAACTTGAATTCGCTCAAATGCTGGTTCTGGTCCAGCACCCACTCGAAGCGGAAGGGAAGTTCGCTGGCCGAAGTCAGACAGATCACATGCAACTCCTCCGCGTAAGCTCCGTCTGTCGGCTTCAGATCGCGGCGCACCACCTTGCTTACCTTATAGCTGCACGGACCGACCGCGGGCGAATCCTCCTTAAGATATTCGGCAACGATCGACTTGAGAATCTCCGGCTTCCCCAGCGCCGATCGCTGTACAAGAGTCAACGCGTTCCGGTCAACGTCCGTGAACATCCGCGTCGAGTGGAAGTAGCCAATCTGCCGGTTGCATCCGGTCAAGGCACAGATCAAAAGCAGCATCACGATCACTCGCTTCATATTGGCTGATTTTAATCGAACCGGCGGGGCAATCGTCAGCCGTTGGGCTCACGAGCCCGACATTTTCACGCAAGCAAGCGGCAACGAGATTTCCCGGCACCACGAAAAGCGGACTACAATTATGTGCCGCAACAACGGCCAACTTGAAGTCAAACTAAAGGGCGATCGTCCGCCGAAAGCGTCCGGTGAACTTGGAGGAGAGAGCAATGTCTAACGTCCTGCGAGCTATCTTGTGTCTGATCGTGTCGGTGACAACCGCAGGTATTCCCCTATTCGCCGAAGAACCGCCTGCGCCGCCTCCGGCTCCACTTCCAGGTCAAATTCTAGCGGCCAAAAAGGTCTTCATCTCAAATGGCGGCCAAGATAGCTGGTTGGACTACGATCCAAAGCACGATCCGAGCCTGACCTACAATGAGTTTTATGGCGACATAAAAAGCTGGGGTAAGTATGAGTTGGTGTCAACTCCCGCGGATGCAGATGTCGTCTTTGAAATTCACCTCTTATTTCAAGACCATTTACTGCAACTGCGGCTCCTGATTCTCGACCCGAGGAGCCACATAACTCTCTGGA
>JBAWAI010000327.1:0-1683 GCA_049589215.1 Terriglobales bacterium
CAGATAGGCCTCAAACTCGCTCAGCTTGGCGGCAATCGGTTTTTCCGCTTGATACCTGTCGACCAGCACGTCGGTCGTTTTCAGGCCGTTGCCGGTGATGCAGAGCACGGTTGTTTCGTCGGGCAGAATGCGGTCCTGCTGAATGAGCTTGCGCGCCGACCCGACCGTCACGCCGCCGGCGGTCTCGGTGAAGATGCCCTCGGTCTGCGCCAGCAGCTGAATCGAGTTGACGACCTCCGGATCGGAAACGTCCTCCGACCAGCCGCCGCTCTTGGTGATGGCCTTGATCGCGTAATGGCCGTCGGCCGGGTTGCCGATGGCGAGCGACCGCGCAATCGTCTTCGGGCGCTGGGGCTCGATCTCGCTGCTGTACTGCTTGATGGCCGTCGAAATCGGCGAGCAGCCCGAGGCCTGCGCGCCAAAAAAACGCACCGACTTCGGCTCGACGAGGCCGAGCAGAATCAGTTCATCGAACGCCTTCTTGATTTTCGTGATCAACGACCCGCCGGCCATCGGCACGACGACGTTGTCAGGCAGGCGCCAGCCGAGTTGCTCGGCGATCTCATAGCCCACCGTCTTCGAACCCTCGGCGTAATACGGGCGCAGGTTCACGTTCACGAATCCCCACTTATGTTCGTCGGCGATCTGCGAGCACAGCCGGTTCACGTGATCGTAGCTGCCGTTGATGCGAACGACCTCGGCACCGAAGACGTGGGTGCCGAGAATTTTCGCCGGCTCGAGATCCGACGGGATGAAGATCCAGGCCTTGAAGCCGTCGCGCGCGGCCTGCGCGGCCACCGAGTTTGCCAGATTGCCGGTCGACGAGCAGGCTACGGTATCGAATCCAAAGGCGCGCGCATTGGCGAGCGCAACCGCGACCACGCGGTCTTTGAAGCTCAAGGTCGGCAGGCAGACGGCGTCGTTCTTGATGCAGAGCCGGCGCGAGCCGATTTTTTCGCCCAGCCGCGGCGCGCTGACCAGCGGGGTAAACCCGACAGGGAGGGAGGGCTGATACCCCGCTGGCAGCGGCAGCAGTTCGCGATAGCGCCAGATATTGGGCGCACGGGAGGCGAACAACTCGCGTGAAATATTCTTTTTGATGGAGTCGTAATCGTAGCTGACTTCGAGCGGCGAGAAGCACTCGCAGATCGAGCTCGGCTGGTTGTCATAGGTCTTGCCGCATTCGCGGCAGCGGAGCTGGTAGTTACTCGTCATTCTGCAACTTCTTTCCGTGACTGTGGGACGAGCCGGGAAATAAATTCCCCGTAAACTACAAAACCCCTTTTCCGGGTAGGAAAAGAGGCTCGGGAAGTGCGGAACTCTCAAATGCAAAAAATGCAAATAAGTTCGCTTACCCGAATCTCATGGTCCCCGTTACCGGGCGAGAGTTGGCACCTGCAATAGCGATATATGATCGCGATTCGGTTGCCGTGGCGTCTCTGGGCTCGTCCCTCAGCCACTCTGCATGAAATTCCAGCCTGCTCAACGAAGAGCAAACTTGGGTTGAATATTATTACCGACCAGGCGGTCTGTCAAGCGGTTTTGAAGAGCAGGCTTACGACTCTTCGCTATGCCTTCTTCTTTTCAGCGGCTTCGAGTTGCCGTACCTTCGCCATCGTCCCTTGTGAAAAATCCACGCGCTTCTTGCTCTTCTGGCGCCGCTTCGGTTTGCTGGAGTAATGG
>JBAWAI010000328.1:0-2151 GCA_049589215.1 Terriglobales bacterium
TGCCAAAGAACCTGGTCATCTGTTGCGACGGAACCGGCTGCAAATTCGGCGGCGTCAACACCAACGTCCTGCGCCTTTACTCAGCTCTCGATAACTCCCCGCAACAGATGACTTACTACCATCCCGGCCTCGGCACCATGGGTTCCAAATACGCGCGCACTAGCCTCAGCCGTCTCTGGACCAGGCTTCTCGGCTTAGCCTTCGGTTACGGCCTGATGGAAGACATCACCAATGCCTATGTCTTCCTGATGAAGCGCTACGACGACGGCGACAGCCTCTATCTCTTCGGCTTCAGTCGCGGAGCCTACACGGTTCGCGCTCTCGCCGCCATGCTCCACATGTTCGGCCTCATTCGCACCGGCAACGAATCTCTCATCCCCTACGCCATCGAGCTCTTCCGCCAGCGCATCCGCAATCAGCACCTCTTCCAGGTAGCCGATGGCTTCAAAAATACCTTCTCGCGGAACTGTAAGCCGCATTTCGTCGGCTGTTGGGACACAGTAAGCTCCGTTGGCTGGATCTACGACCCGCTCAACCTGCCCTTCACTGTCCATAACCCCGACATAGCCGTTTCGCGCCACGCCGTCTCCATCGACGAGCGTCGTTGCGCCTTCCGCCAGAACCTATGGCAGGCCCAGCCCGCGCAGGACTCCCAGCAATTATGGTTCGCCGGCTGCCACTCCGACGTAGGCGGCAGCTTTGCCGAAACTCAAAATGGACTCCCCAACATCACGCTTCACTGGATGCTGCAGGAAGCCACCAAGGCCGGCCTAAGAATCGACCCATCGCAGTCAACCTCCTTGGCAAATCTGCAAGACGATCCCTGCGGTCCGATCCACAACTCTCTAACGCTGCCCTGGCTTCCACTAGAGGTCATCCCTCGCCGCTTTTGGAATACCCAATGCGTCCCGGCCCGCAATCAATGGCACGTTCCTCTGGGCAGCCGCCGCTACATGGCACCCGATTCCGTTCTCCATAGCAGCGTAAAAGATCGCATGCAAAGAATGAACTACAGACCGTCAAACCTGCCGTCAACCCAAATCGCAGCTAACACCAGTAATCAGCCGTCCAACAATGCAACTAACAACACCAGCAACAGTCAACCAATCGAGCGCGCCGGATAAAAGGCAACCCTACTAACTCGTTCAAGTCGCAAAAGAGGCCATATGTCCAGAATCCTGTTCTCCGTCGGATCCATCGGAGACATCGTAAGCGAGCTCCAGCTAGCCCTCGTCTCCGATTCCGACCTGAAAGCCGCCGACCGCATCTACGGCCCCGGCACCGCTGCCGCGGTAAAGCAATTTCAATCCCAGAAATCCCTGCCCTCAACCGGAGCCGTCGACGAAGACACTTGGCAGGACCTCATGCAGCGTCCCGTTCCCGCCGCCGGTGAGCGCGCTCTGCAACTCACCGCCGCCTTCGAGGGTCACGGCTTCGGCTTGGCCGTCGGAAACTTCGACGGCGCTCTGCTCACCTGGGGCATCATCGGTTTCACCATGGCCTCGGGCGAAGTCCAACGCATCATCCAGGCCGTCAACAACTCCCATCCTGAACTCATCCAGCAAGCCTTCGGTGACAATGCCAAAGAACTCCTCGACTTCCTCAGCGGCACCAGCCTTGCCCAAAAAGAATGGGCCAATGAGCACACTCTCAAGAGTGGAGCCCTGGCCGAGCCCTGGCATTCCATGTTCGCAACCTTCGGTTCGTTCCCCGAAGTCCAAGCCGAGCAGATCAAGCACGTCCAGGCTGATTACCTGAGCCCCGCCATAAAGACCGCGACCAGACTCGGATTCACCACCGAGTTAGGCCTAGCCCTCTGTTTCGACATTCACGTCCAAACCGGAGGCATCAAGTCCGCCGTAATGAAAACCCTCCAGCAGCAATTTCAATCCGTTAGCGCTGAACCCGATCGCCGCAAGCTGGTCGCCAACGCAGTCGCCGATTCCGCCAGCGCCAAATGGAAAGAAGACGTCCGCCGCCGAAAACTAACAGTAGCCACCGGCAGTGGCACAGTCCACGGCCACCAATACCAACTAACTAACTGGGGACTAAGTGGAGACCAGTCCGCGGCCGAAATAACAGCCGCCACTGAGAGAGCCGCTTAAGGCGATCAATCCACCGTCCGTCAAAAAAAAGATTTCTCGCCCACAC
>JBAWAI010000329.1:0-9083 GCA_049589215.1 Terriglobales bacterium
GATAAGTAGTCATCCCAAACAGGGCCGTGAAAGCGGCCCTGCCCTCCTCCGCTCGAACCTGCAACTTCCACCAATACATCCCCACGAACTAGCGAGTAACAAGACAGTTGACGGCTGCCTCCGATCGCAATACCTTAGACCGATCAAAAGACCGATCCAATAACTCCGGCCATAGTTCCCGTACGCGAGAGGAGCGATCCATGAAGCCCCCAACTCTCTTGCTAGTTTTCGCCGCCGCTCTCCTGGTCGGCATCGCAGTCCATTCTCGTGGCCAGGCAACCGCTCAGCCTCCTGAAGCCCTCACCGGATTTGACGATCAGAGCAACGGCTTTTCCGATCCCACGCGCCGCACCGCCGATCAGAAGAATTTCGAGGAGATCGAACACATCGCTCCCGATGGCCTCGGTCCGCTCTACAATGCGCAGTCCTGCCGCGAATGCCACCAGACTCCTGTCACTGGTGCCGCCAGCCAGGTTAGCGAATTCCGTGTCGGACATCTCGACGCTCACGGCGTTTTTCAGAATCCCACGATTCCAATCAATGACGGCCAGACCCTCGTGACCGATCGAACCCTCGTCAACGACCGTGCCATTTGCCCCCAGATTCAGGAACACGTGCCCGCCAGCGAGACCATAAGAACCGCTCGGCTGGCCACCAACATCCTCGGCGACGGTTACGTCGAAGCGATCTCCGACGAGACTCTCCTGAAGATTCGCAACGAGCAATGTCAGGCCACACACAACAGGATCTGCGGACAAGCCGTGCTCGTGCCCGTCCCGGAAAGCGAGGGCCCCGACCGCATCGGCCGCTTCGGCTGGAAAGATCAACATGCCAGCCTCCTGGCCTTTGCCGGCGACGCCTACCTTAACGAGATGGGCGTCACCAATTCACAACAGCCCACCGAGGTGACCACCATCTGCAATCCCCCGGTCACCACCACCCTTCCCAACAATGATCCGACCAAAGTTACCGAGCCCAACAGCCTGCCCGATCCGACCGACAACAAACTTGAAGATATCGACCACTTCGCCAGTTTCATGCGTTCTCTGAAAGCGCCCGCGCCCGACGCGATAATCGCCGCCACGCCCGAGGCCAAACAAGGCGCTGCACTCTTCACGAAGATTGGCTGCTCAACCTGTCACGTCGAAAGCATCCAGACCGGAAAAAGTCCCGCCGCCCCGGGAGGGCCCGGCCTTCATCCGGATGCGGTCGAGAACCGCACCCTTCATCCTTATAGTGATTTCCTTCTCCACAATGTCGGCACTGGAGACGGAATCGCCATCTCACTGATCGAGCATTTCGGCCGCGAGCGCGTAGAAAAACGCTTTCGTGAGGAGAAAGCCGACACCATAGAAACTTCCAAGCCGGGAGCAACCGTAGACGTCTGCAGCACCGACTTTCAGGGCGCGGTAGCGGAAGGAAGAAGGCATCCCGACCTGCGCCGCGACACGCTGTGTGCCCGCAATAAAATCCGGACCGCTCCGCTTTGGGGCCTGCGCCTGCGCTCCCGCCTCATGCATGACGGCCAATCGGTTGTCGTCGCCGACGCGATCCGGCGTCACAAAGGTGAAGCCGTGGAAGTCTCCGGGCGCTTTGAGAAGCTGAAGCCTGCCGAGCAAAAAGCGGTGCTCACGTTTCTATCGTCTCTCTGATTCCCCAAGCTAAGCGGGGTAAAGGCCTGCGCGTTACAGTCTTGCATTCCTTCGCCGCGTGCTATTTTCGTGCTCATGAATTCCGTCCGCCTCGCGTGGCCGCGGCTCGCTTGTCTGGCACTCGCTTGTCTGGCCCTCGCAGCAACGGCCAACGCTCAAGAGCATTTCGCGGTGACCACAACCGTCGATGCATCCGAGATCGCCGGCCGCGCAGTGCAGCTCGACGCCGAGGGCAAGCTGCTGCCCTGGCCTTTTCCCGATTCCATCGGCGATTCCTACTCCTCCGATTTCCTCGCCCAGTGGACAATTCTCGAAGACCAGTTCCAGCGCCAGCGTCTGCCGTATTTTTATTGTTGTTTCGCCATCGATCCGAAAACTTCTGAAATGATTCCCGACCGCAACTGGGCCAACTCCACCGCCTATTTGCGCGCCATGCTTGAAGGTTTCGTGGAGCATCTCTACCCCTACACCGGCGACCGCCGCACCGTCGACTCGCTCGAAAATTTCGTCGATTACGAAATGGAAAATGGGTTGACGCCTGTTGGTTATGTCTGGTCTGGCGTGCCTTATCCCTCGGCGAATCCTGGAGCGCCACGCTATTCCGGTTGGAGCAACCACGGCGAAGACTACGTCGAGCCGCACGTCATCGGCGAAGATGGGTATGCTTACGTTCGTCTCTACGAGATGACCGGCGAGAAGAAGTATTTGCGCGCGGCCATTCATTTTGCCGACGAGCTGGTGAAGAACTACAAGCCGGGCGATGAATTGCACTCGCCATGGCCGGTGCGTTGCTTTGCCAAAGATGGACGAGTCGAAGGCAAAGGCATGGGGCCGTACTCGGCGAATGTCCTCGGGCCAATCTCTTTATTCGACGAATTAATTCGCCTCAAGCAAGGCCGCGTGCGCAACTACGCAAAAATTCGTCGCGCCGCCTGGCACTGGCTGGAATCCTATCCCCTGAAAAATAACGTCTGGGCGGGATACTTCGAGGACGTTCCGCCCAACATTGCGGACATGAATAATGTCATTCCTCTCGAGCTCGCTCGCTACTTAATCCTCCATCCCGAGACGGACGCCGCCTGGCAGCAGCACGCGAAGCAGTTGATCGAATGGGTGAAGACCACACCGAAGTGGCCGAAGTATCGCGTGCACGGAGCAACCGTCACCACTGAGCAGGGTGACGGCATCACCTTCTGCTGCAATCAACCGAACCAATGCTGCGACAGTCACACAGCGCGCCTCGCGGCCGTCGAAGCCCTGTACTTTTCCCGCACCCGCGACGAAAATTACGCAGACAAAAAAGATAAAGGCGAGAGCTTTAAAAACGACGAGACCTATAAAGAAGAAGCCTATCGATCCTTCAACTGGGTCAGCTATTTCCAGGGTCTGCCAGGCAAGGCGCATGCGCCCTATAGCGACCAGTGGTGGTTCACCGACGAATTCACCGACGGTCCGCGGCGTCTGATGGATGCATTCTGGGCGATACCCGAGTGGGCGCCGGCGAACGAATCGCACTTTCTCGGCTCGACTTCCGTCGTCAGGAAAATCGCCTACGCCCGCGGACAAATTACCTACGACACTTTCGATCGCGAGTCGACCGACGTGCTGCGCGTAGATTTCGACGTCACCAAAGTCCTTGCCGGTGGCCGCCCGCTGACCCGCCGGTCCAACTTATCCCAGGAGGGCTACGTATTCGACGCGGCCACCCGCGTTCTCCGCATTCGCCACCGGAAATCTGGAGGTGTCCGCATCGAGGGCGCGGGAGGCAGTCCGCCGCTTAGCTTTGTTACCTTCGACGATCCGCACCAGCCGTCCGGCACAATCTTGCGCGGAGAATATCCAAAAGGGATCGTCAATTGGGACGGCGATTCCTGGAGCATCCACGTCCCTTCGGGCAGGTTCGGCACGTTTAATCTGGCCCTCAACACGCCAATGGCGACGTTCCAACTCGTGCAAGGGCACGCCTTTGCGGGCATTGACATCTATAACGCCGGCGGCTCGCCAGCTAGGGTCCGCGTCTCGTGTTCCCACGGCGAAGAAACGGAAATTTCGGTCGATGCCGGCGCCATCAAGCGCCTTAGAACCGGTTGGCGTTTGCCCTGCTCGCAGATGAGTTTTGCGCTCTCTGCGGGCGCCCGGATCCAGTTCGATAATCTTGCATACTTGCGTTGATTCGGCCACCTCCACTAGCCAGGACTTCTCGTCACTTTCGTAACCTTTCCCGCAATGACCCAAGATGGATACCACTCCTCGCGGCGATATGATGACTAGAGCTTGAGAATCTCGCATATTCTCGCAAGTTCAGATTGAGCGAACCCTTGTCCAATCGAGCCAAGCCGGGAGTCTACGTCGCGTGGAAGACCGTGACGTACCGCAGCGTCGTGCTCATGATGCTGGGGGTCGTTGTGTTTCTGGCTGTGCTCGTGCGCATAATCTTCCCGCAATTTACCGATTCGACCGTGAAGGCCGCGGGCCGCCTCTCGTCAGGCTTGCTTGAAAAAGTTGCCGGCCTCGCGCCTCCGCTGAAAGCGCCCTCCGCGTCGGTCGCGCAGCACGCAAACTTTACTGCGCTCGATGGCACGGTTCGCGTCCGCAAGGGAAACAGCAATAGCTGGATCAATGCCGATTACAACGTGCCTCTCGAAAAAGGCGATGTCGTCCAGACCGGCTCCGAGGGCATGGCGAAGATTGTTTTCAACGACGGCACCAACTACATGGTCAAGCAGGATTCGCTGATCGTGATCGAAGAAAACTCGGCTAACGATCAGCAGCAGACGAACGTCGCGGTCGCGGTAACCACCGGCACGGTCGATCTGACCACCGCGACCTATGTGCAAGGCTCGAAATCGCAGGTCATCGTTGCCGGCGCCAAGGCCTCACTGGCGCCCGATTCTTCGGCCATGGTGCACAACGATCCCAAGGTTGATCAGCACGAGATCCTCGTGAAAAAGGGCGGCGGCGATATCGAGCGCAACGGCGAAACCGTTCGTCTCGCCAGCTGGGAGAAAGTCAGCTTTAAGAACGATTCAAAAACCATGGATCGCGCAACCGAGGTTGGCCCGCCTACGCCGATTTCTCCGGGCAACATGATGCCCGTATTTGCCAACGTCGGCGAAAAGTCGAAGGAAGTCGAATTTACCTGGACGCCGATGACGAACGCCGCCGGCTACCGCCTGCGCATCGCCCACAACCCATACTTTTCGTCGGTGCTTCTTGACCGGAAGGTCCAGACGCCGAGCGTGGTAGTCACCGGCCTGCTGATCGGCGCCTATTATTGGTCAATCCAATCGTATGACTCGGCCGGAAAAGAGTCAGTCGAGAGCGAAAAGAATCGCTTTACCATCATCGCCAAAACAAAAGAGAAGATTGACATCGCGCTTGACATCGATCCGTTCGTCCAGCACGGCCACGTGATCGAGGTCACCGGCAAAACCGAAGGTGGAGCGCGCGTGATGGTCAACGGAATGGAAGTGCCCTTTGTCGGCGATGACGGCACCTTTCACTACTTCACGCCGCCGCTCGGCACCGGCGAAAACGTGATTACGGTGACCGCGCAGAATTCCAAGGGCGGTGTCAACACCCGCCAGGCAAAAGTGGTGATTCAGTAGTGTTCGGCAAGCATTGCAACGGAATTAGCGCGACGGAAGACAGCTTCTGGTTCGGTGCAAACGTGGGGTTGGTATCGGACAGATCTTTCGCGATGCAGTCACGATTTTGAACGAAGGGTGCCTTTGGGGCTGCTTCCGCCGGTTAAGCCTGCGGATCAGTATAGGTGCCGAGTTGGAAACTCGCTTCACAGCCATAAGCAAGTAGAATAGAGACACCGAGAAAAGCCTCCCGCTGAAACTGCCCAGGTTCGGGGCGGGGAGATTTCTTACGAGGGAAAGAAGTTCTGCCATGTCAAACAACGGCTTTCATAACGGAAATTCACGCTCCCACAATCTGCGTTCGCTCTTCAGCATGTTTTCAAGCGACCTCGCCATCGACCTCGGTACTGCCAATACATTGGTGTACGCACGCGGCAAAGGCATCGTCGTCAATGAGCCCTCCATCGTCGCGCTCAACAAGAACACCAACGAAGTCGAGGCCGTCGGCAAAGAGGCGAAAGAGATGCTCGGCCGCACCCCCGGCAACATCGTCGCCATCAAGCCCATGAAAGACGGCGTGATCGCCGACTTCAAAGTCACCGAAAAAATGCTGAACTACTTCATCCAGAAGGCGCACAACCGCAAGATGCTGGTGCATCCGCGCATTGTGATCGGTGTGCCCTCCGAAATCACGCAGGTGGAAAAGCGCGCCGTCATGGATTCGGCCTATCGCGCAAAAGCCAGCGAAGTGCATCTCGTCGAGCAGGCCATGGTCGCCGCCATCGGCGCCGGCCTCCCCATCACCGAGCCGAGCGGCAACATGGTGGTCGACATCGGCGGCGGCACGACTGACATCGCAGTCATCTCGCTCAGTGGCATCGTCTATTCACGTTCCGTGCGCATGGCCGGCAATCAGATGGACGAAGCCATCATGAACTACCTGAAGCGCAAATATAACCTGCTGGTCGGCGAGCGCACCGCGGAACAAATCAAAATGGAGATCGGCTCCGCCTATCCGCTCGACAAGCCGCTCACCATGGAAATCAAAGGCCGCAACCTGATCGAAGGCGTGCCCAAGACGATTACCGTCGACGACAGCGAAATTCGCGAGTCGCTCAGCGAATGCGTTTCGACCATCATGAACGCGATCCGCGTAGCCCTCGAACGTACGCCGCCCGAACTCTCGGCCGACATCAGCGACCGCGGCATCGTCCTCACCGGCGGCGGCGCGCTCCTGAAAAATCTCGACAAGCGCATCCGCGAAGAAACCGGACTGCCCGTCTCGATCGCCGACGATCCACTCTGCAGCGTAGTGCTCGGAACCGGCAAAATGCTGTCCGACTTCAAACTGCTCCGCAAGATTTCAATTGAGTAGAGCAAGAGGCAGGCGCCGCGAGTCCCAGGTTGCGGGCTGCGACTGAACTTAAATCGGTTGTCACGTTCTACCCAGGGGTTGTCATTCCGAGCCCGAGCGCAGCGAGTGGGCGGGGAATCCGCAGGTTCGCATTTGCTCGCGGCTCGGCACTCGCGACTCGCGGTTTTTCCTGACATCTGAGAGCTGAGAGCTGTTTTTATGGAATCCGTATTCGGCCGCTATCGCAATCTGGTCGTGCTCGTGGGCGTGCTCTTCGTCCAGATTCTCGGCCTCGCCGTGCAGGTCCGGCGTGCGCGCACGCAGGATAGCGAGCCGACGCGCCTGATTCGCGTGTGGGCCGTTGGCGCCGTTACCCCCCTCGAAAAACTTCTTTCCTGGGCGCAAACTTCCTCCGGCAACGTCTGGCACAACTATTTTTATCTGCGCGGCGTGCGCGCCGAAAATCGCGAGCTCAAGCATGAGATCGAGCAGATGCGGATTGAGCGGGCGCGCATCACGCAGGATGCCGATCAGGCGCATCGGCTGCAAGCGCTCCTCGGCTTCAAGGAACAATTCATCTCCCAGACCGTCGCCGCCCAGGTCATCGGCGGCTCGGGCAGTGAACTATCGCGTTCGGTTTACATCGATAAAGGCGAGCACGACGGCATCAAGCCCGACATGGCCGTCCTCACTCGCGATGGAATTGTTGGCAAGGTGCTTCGCGTTTATCGCTCAACGGCGCTCGTGCTGCTGATCGACGACCAGACCAGTGGCGTTGGTTCGATCCTCGAAAAGTCCCGTCTGCAAGGCATTCTGCGCGGTACGTCCTCGGGCGAGGTCGTCCTCGAAAAAGTCATGAGCGACGAAACCGTTCCCGAGGGCGAGCAGGTGCTCACCAGCGGAGGTGACGGAATTTTCCCTAAAGGCCTGACCGTGGGAACAGTCACGAAAGTCAAACCAGGCAGCGATCTCTTTCTCAACATTCACGTGCGCCCGGCAGCCGATCTCAACCGTCTCGAAGAAGTGCTCGTCGTCACCAAGGTTGATGAAAAGCAGACCCAGCCCGACCAGATGACATCCGCCCGCGCGGTCGACATTCTGGCCGAGCGCCTGCCCACGGTTCCTCCGAAGCCCGATGCGGCAAAGGCCGGCCAAACCCCCGCAGGCGGGAAGCCGGGCGCTCAAAACCTAGCCGCGCCGGCTGGCGCTTCTCAGAAGCCTGGCACCGACAAGCAAGCTCAGAAGTCCGGAGACATGGCCACCACGGGCAGCGCAAAGGCAAACCAGGGTGCGTCGAAAGTCAGCGCAACGTCAGCACAAGGCACGCCGCCGAATCCTCAACCCGCAGTCGTCAAGAAGAGCGTGCCACCAGCTTCGCCGTCGACGACTGGAACTGTCGCAACTACGAGCTCCACGACTGCGAAGTCCGCGACCATCGGCGCATCGTCTGCCGGAAATGTCGCCGCAGGAAATGTCGCAACAGGAAATACCGCCGCGCCTGCGTCTTCGCCCACAACTCCCGGAAACTCAACTACCGGCGTAGCCAAAAAACCAGCCCCCAAGCGCACAAATCCAGGCGCTCCAGCCGCCGTGCCCAAGTCCCAACGCGCAACCGAGGGCCCTCCACAATAACGTGGCCATCACCTACACATCAGGAGAGCAGGTTGAGGTTTACCGCTTTGGCATCCCCGCGACCATTCTCATTCCGCTCACTGCCGTCTTCCTTCAGGCGTGGCTGCCGTTGCGTTTTCCGTTTTTCAACATCTTCGATCTTCCACTGCTCGTCACCATCGGCTTCGCCACCGCCCGCCGCAACCCGCTCGCTGGCCTCTTTACGGGAGGCCTGATCGGCATCCTGCAGGATGCGCTTACGCATCAGCCCATCGGCCTCTACGGAATCTCAAAGACGGTGGTCGGCTTCGGCGCATCTTCGCTCGGCATCAAGATCGACGTCGAGAACGCCGGCGCCCGCTTCCTGCTTACCATCCTCTTCTATGTGGTCCACGAGATCGTCTACTTCTTCATCGCGCGCGTGCTGGTGAGCCTGCAAATGGCCTGGAGCTGGCCCCACGAGATCTTCTCCGGCGTCGCCAACGCCGCGTTGGGATTAGTAATCTACGCCCTGCTCGATCGCGTAAAGCAGCGCACGTAGACGGAAATCCGGCGCCGAACATCACCCCGTAACTCGCCCGGCGAACTGCGCCATTCCGCACGCCAGCCCCGCCGCCAGCAGCGTAGCCACAAAGTTCACGCCCTGGTTGCTGATCCACCCACGCCGCTGAATCGTCCCGCCCAGCACGCTATCCACAAGCATACCGACAAACCCGGCAGTCACCGGAATCCACAACACGCGCCACGCCACCAACCCACCAGCCCCGGCGACCGCCGCAATCGCCAAGCCTGCGGCCAGTCCAGCCAGCGTCCCCGAACCTGTGATTCCTCCATCCGTCCCCGCCGCCACGCGCGTGCCGGTCGTGATCATCCACGCGC
>JBAWAI010000330.1:0-25095 GCA_049589215.1 Terriglobales bacterium
CCATGCGTCGAATGACCGCCAGTTGCGCCGCATCCTTCTGCCCGAAAAACGCGACATCCGGCTCAATCACGTGAAACAGTTTCGCAACCACCGTAGCTACGCCGCGAAAATGCCCTGGCCGCGAGGCTCCGTCGAGCCTCTCGCTCACTCCCTCAACCGTCACCCACGTCGTCTCGCCTTTCGGATACATCTCTTCAACGGTCGGCGCGAAGACGATGTCAACTCCCTCGCTGGCCAGCGCCGCGCAATCCGCGTCGAACGAGCGTGGATACTTCGCAAAATCTTCCGTCGGCCCGAACTGAGTGGGATTCACGAAGATTGACGCCGCCACCACGCCGCATCGCGCCTTCGCCGCGCGCACCAGCGATAAATGGCCCGCATGCAGCGCACCCATGGTGGGCACCAGGCCAAGGCACGATGAAGAAGACACGCGTTCGCCAGCACGCGCCTCACGGCATGCCGCGCGCACATCCGCAATGCTCACGCAGATCTTCACAAGCTGCTCTTTTTCTGGAAAGGCACGTTCCCGATTGGAATTCCTTTTGCCGCACGAACTTCTAATGAACGACTTTCTAATCAACAGCCGCTCACGGCGCCTCTTGCACGGCCACGTCAAGCTCTTTCAGCGTGCCCATCAGCAACCCGCGATTCATGCGGATCACCGCTTTCGCCGTATCCGATGAACTCTTGGGCACAGCCTCCGCCACCAGCACGACGCGCCCGTAAGGCCACGCGCCTGATCCGAGCGAGGCCAACTCGGCGGGAATTTGTTCCGGCGTCAGAATGTGAACCTCGCGATTGGAAAGGTCGACGAAACCGATGCCGTCATCGCGCACCACAAAATAAGGATTCTTCCATCCGCGCAGGTCATGAAAAGGTGGATACTTCGCCGAATCCGCCGGCGGAATCGACTCCAGCCCGGTCGTCTTGGCACCCGCATTCGCAGCGTCCGGTTCCACGCTCGGCGGCTTCGAACAGGCCACCAGAGCCAACAGCAACGCCATCGCCGCAACCATCACCAGCGGCCGCATTCCTCGCTGCAACACCGAACCGCACACTCGCAACTCACCAATTCCACAGGCCGTAGTTCGCACGAAATTATCTCCGCTGCCTATTATCACCGCATCGCGCATTTGCGGTGAAGTATGGTTTCGAGTGCGGCCTGCGTCTCCTTGGGCAAATGGTACGACTCGCTGTCATTCGGAAACTGGTGCGCGGCAATGTCAGCCTTGAACGCCAACGCCGATTGCGTGATCAGCGCCGCCGCGTCTCCGTAACGGCGCACAAACTTCGCCGGGTTTCCAAACGTCAGATTGACCAGATCATGAAACACGAGCACCTGCCCGTCGCAATCCGGGCCCGCGCCAATGCCAATCGTCGGCGAGTCAACCTCGGCCGTAATCATGGCCGCCACTTCCCGCGGAATGCCTTCCAGATAAATACACGCCACGCCCGCCCGATCGAGCGCCACCGCGTCGCGCATCAGTTGCTCGACCGCGTTCAGCGTTTTGCCCTGCACTTTGTAGCCGCCCATCACGTGCACGGACTGCGGCGTCAGTCCAATATGCCCGGCAACCGGAATCTCCGCGTCGATCACACGCCGGATCATCTCCGCGCGCTTTTCGCCGCCCTCGATCTTCACCGCTTCCGCGCCGCCCTCCTTCACAAAGCGCGCGGCGTTATGGATCGCCTCCTCCGCGCTCGCATGGTACGAGCCGTAAGGCATGTCCGCGATCAGCAGCGCATTCTTCACGCCCCGCCGCACCGCGCGCACATGGTGCAGCATCTCGTCGACCGTGACCGAGAGCGTGTTCTCGTACCCAAGCATCGTCATGGCCAGCGAGTCGCCAACCAGGATGATGTCCAGGCCCGCCTCGTCAACCAACCGCGCCGTAGCGTAGTCATAAGCGGTCAGGCAGGAAATGGGATCGTGCTGAAGCTTCTTTTCGTGGATGGTGGCAGTAGTAACTTTGCGGCTGACAGAATGCCCGCCGATTGGCGTGAGACTCATCGTGCCCTCCAGTGCCCCTCCGCGGTTGCGGATAGAGCCTGCTGCGTCGTTGGATGACGCTGGGGGGATTATAGCCGCAAAAGGGTGGTGGGTCGATAGTCGTTGGTCGGGGCCAATTTCCAGGGGCCCTCATCCGCCTGCCAGCAGGGATAGGGCCTGCCGTTCATCTCGCTGGCCAAGGCTTCAGCGCCTGCGCTTCGTATTCTCTCGCAGCCACGCCGTGTAGCCAGCTTCAGCGAGCGTGCCCGCCGCCAGTTCCAAAACCGCCTGGGTCGCATCCTGCTCGCTGGCCTTGAACTTGAAGCCATGCAGTTCGAGGAAGAGAACGCCGAGCACAAATCCCGTCCGCTTGTTGCCATCTACAAACGGATGGTTGCGCACAATGCCGGCCGTGTAAAGCGAGGCCATTTGCACGACGTCCGGAACCTCACCATACGCATGATGCTGCTGAGGACGAGCGAGAGCCGACTGAAGAAGTCCGCGATCAAGCAAGCCCACCCGGCCGCCGTGGAGCGCCAGAAGCCGGTCGTGGATCGCGAGGGCGTCCCGCTCCTCGATCCACAAAGGTTCTTTCTTCTTTAGATTGCTTTTCCTATTGCTCACTTCGAAAGAGCGTGCAGAGTATTGCGATAGCGGGACATGATCTCCTCCGCCTTCGACATCTTCTTCTCGAATGCGGGATCGTAGGGAGTGAGTCGGTAATCGCCATCCCCCGACTCGACAAGAAACAGCCGCTCCCCGTCGCGTGTCTGTAATCGGTCGATCACTTCCTTCGGCAAAACAACGCCCAACGAGTTACCGAATTTGCGGATTTTGAGTTCAACCATGGCGAATCCCCTCAAGACCATTGTTATTACAATTGTAATAACATCATGAGCGGGAGTCAAGATGCCGGGCAGCAGGCCAAGCCAAGCGCCAAACTAGAAATCCGCCACGGTTGAGTTAGATTTTCCTGAGACCTGACAGCCGAGACCTGATTCCCTACGCGCTCGCCGCGTTCTCGCTGCCGAGCGGCAGGAAGTATTGCGTACCTTTGATCGGCGCCGAGACCTTCTTCAGCAGCTCTTGCAGGTCTTCGTTGCGGTCGACGAAATCGATTTCGCTGGTGTTCACAATCAGAAGGTCTGACTGCGTGTAGTGAAAAAAGAAGTGTTCGTAGGCCTTCACCACTTCCATCAGGTAGTCTTCGCTGACCGACTTCTCGCTGGTCGCGTTCTTCTTCTTGAGCCGCTTTTTCAGCACTTCCGGCGTGGCCTGAAGATAGATCACCAGATCGGGCGTCGGCACCTGCTCGCGAAAAAAGTTGAAATAGCGATTGTAGGTTTCCAGCTCCTGGTCGTTAAGGTTCAGGCAGGCGAAGAGCTTGTCTTTTTCGAAGATGTAATCGGCGACGACTGTCTTATTCGACTGCGGCCCGAGATCGAGAGCGCGCAACTGCTCAAAGCGGCGGATCAAAAATGCCAGCTGCGTTTGAAAGGCTGCTCCCGATTCGCCTTCATAGAAGGCCTGCAGGAATGGATTGTCTTCGGGCTCGATGACGCGCTGAGCAGCCAGTCGCTCGCCCAAAACGCGCGCCAGCGTGCTCTTGCCGACTCGAATCGGGCCTTCGACTGCAATGTAGCGGGGTAGCTCGAAAAGCTTGGCCATGGCGGGACGTGAGCAGAATATATTGCTTCGGGCGAACGCGCAATTGTGGATTAAGAACTCTGACTTTCGCCTTCTGCAATATCATTCCCTCATGCTTCCCGCTCTCGTCGGACTCGCTGCTGCCGCGGCTGCTGCTGGCGCAGTTGGATATCAGTCAATGGCTCCGACGGGACAATGGTTTGGGCGGACTTTGGCTGCTGGCGAGCGCGGCAGCAAACAACTCGCGTTGACCTTCGACGACGGACCGAACGATCCGCACACGCTAAAGCTGCTCGATGTGCTGGCGAAGCACGACGTTCATGCGACCTTCTTCATGATCGGACGTTACGTGCGCGAGCAGCCTGCGATCGCGCGCGCCGTCGCCGACGCAGGACACGTTGTTGGCAATCATACGTTTACGCATCCGCGGCTCATCTTTCGGTCGGCAGCGCAGACTCGAGCCGAGCTGACGAATTGCCGCTCGGCGCTGGAAGAGGCGATTGGCGAACATTCCAACCTGTTTCGTCCGCCATTCGGCGGAAGGCGTCCATCGACTCTGCGGATTGCTCGCGAGCTTGGCCTCGAAACGGTGATGTGGAATGTGGCTGGTCATGACTGGAAGGCTTGGCCTGCGTCAGTGATTGAGGCCGAACTTGCGCGCCGAATTCACGCCGATGGAGGCGACATTATTCTGCTGCACGATGGTGGACATCGCGCGCTGGGCGCGGATCGCGCGCAGACTGTGATTGCTACGGATCATTTAATTCGGCGATTTAGAGATCAGGGATTTGCGTTTGTGACGGTCGATGCGCAAGCGATGAAGAAATTACGCTGAGAAAACAAATCTGCCTGGACGGGTCCTCCCCGCTCGCCGGCGAACTTCAACAACCGCGGACAGGAGTGTCCGCGCTACACGGCGTGCGCGGCTGCGAATGCCTGCGTCGCCGCGGCAATTGTCTGCTGCACGTCTTGTTCGGTGTGCGCCGCGCTTAGGAACGCTGCTTCGAACTGCGATGGCGGAAGATAAATTCCGTTTTCGAGCATTGCGCGGAAGAAGCTGCCGAAAGCTTTCGTGTCGCTCTTCTCGGCCGAAGTCCAATCGGTCACTGGTCCGCGGGCGAAGAACCAGGTGAACATCGACCCCACTCGGTTGTGACACATCTCGACGCTTGCGTTCTTTGCAGCGGCGTTCACACCTGTGACTAACTCGCCTGCCAGCTTGTCGAGCTTTGCATACACGTCTTTGTGCTCGCGCAGGTAGCGCAGCGTTGCGTACCCTGCGGCCATCGCCAGTGGATTGCCCGAGAGCGTTCCCGCCTGATAGACAGGGCCCAGCGGCGCGATCATATCCATGATTTCGCTTGCGCCTCCGTAGGCTCCGACTGGCAATCCTCCGCCGATGATCTTGCCCATGGTGGTCAGGTCGGGTTTGACCGCGTATAGTTCCTGCGCTCCGCCGAAGGCCAGACGAAAGCCGGTCATTACTTCGTCGAAGATCAGCAGCGCTTTATTACGCAGGGTGATGGCGCGCAGTACTTCGAGGTATCCGCGCGCAGGCGGAACGCAGCCCATGTTTCCAACTACTGGCTCGACGATGACGCAGGCGATCTGGTGTTTGTACTTCTCGAAGGCTTGCTCGAGGGCTTCGGGATCGTTGTAAGGGAGCGCGAGAGTGAACTGCGTGAACTCCTCGGGAACGCCCGCGGAGCCGGGGATTCCGAGCGTGGCCACACCCGAGCCGGCTTTGACGAGCAGCGCGTCGGCGTGTCCGTGATAGCAGCCTTCGAACTTTACGATGTACTTGCGTTTGGTAAAAGCACGCGCGAGGCGGATCGCGGACATGGTCGCTTCGGTGCCTGAGCTGACGAAGCGCAGCTTCTCCATATGCGGGAAGGCGGAGATAACCAGCTCGGCTAAATCGGCTTCGGCGGGAGTGGATGCGCCAAAGCTGGTGCCGCCGCGCGCCGCGTTGATGATGGCTTCGATCACGGTTGGGGCTGCGTGGCCGAGAATCAGCGGCCCCCAGGAACCGATGTAGTCGATGTATTCGTTTCCATCCGCGTCCCAGATGCGCGACCCTTCGCCGCGAACGATGTAGAGCGGATCGCCTCCAACGGAGCGGAAGGCGCGGACTGGCGAGTTCACGCCTCCGGGAATGAATTGCTCGGCGCGCTTTTGGAGCTTGCGGGACTGATCAGTTTTGCGGGGCATGATTTGCAGATTCGTTTTGCTCGAACAACTTTTACCGGATTTTCATAGAACCGCAACCTTGCCGCAACGTGCGGGCGGTACCCTAGCTTCAGTTGCCCTTCTAACCGGGAGGGATCATAGGGACGGCCTTGGGGGGCTCCGGGCTGTCCTTTTTTACTTTGGTAAAGACTTCGTTCGGGTGTCTTTGTAGTGGCCGAGTGAACCTCCACTGGTGCACCCCCCTCAGGCCATTCTAGTTGAATCAGCACCTTACGGCGATTTCCCATCCAAAGTATTGATTCTACAAACTTTACATGCAAAGTATTGAGGCGATGGGAGTTATGGCGATCCAATGAGTACTCTTCGCCCTTGGGGCTTCGCAAAGTATTCAAATTACGGCAGTTAAAGGTAAAGTATTCAGGAATAAAGACTTAATTGCATGAGTTACCTGGATCGACCTCCCCCGAAACGCCCGTTGCAGGTTTCGGGCTTGCCGAACGAATTGTTAAAGATGTGGACTTGTTCCCGCTACGGCTCTGAGCCGTTCGATGAAGCTACTAACTTACATTATAAGTACGAGTGTCAAGGACGTTCGTCACAAATCATAAGTTTGCGCTGGCCGCGGTCTGGGAATTTATTTGGGTGCAATTGCGTGGATGCAATAGTTGACTTACGCCGCGAGGGAACGTCCTTGAGTAGCCGAGAAAAATGAACGGTGCCGCGGTCAGGCTTCGTTTCCGCGATGAACCCGCGCGAAGGCTTCCTCGATGGCGGGAATCAGCATGGAGGCGCTCGCCTTCGAAATGACCCGTTGAACGCCGACCTTTTCCGCTTTCTTTTCGACTACGGGAGAGGCGTAGAGCGTGAGCAACAGGATCGGAACCGAGGGAAGCGCCTTGGAAATTTGCGCGGAGGCCTCGAAACCGTTCAGCTCGGGCATGGCGAGGTCGAGGACGATCAGGTCCGGCTTGAATTGCTTTGCCTGGTAGACGGCTTCAAGGCCGTCTTCCGCTTCCGCGCACACGCTCCAATCATCGTGCTGTTCGATCAGGCGGCGAAGCTCGCGGCGGAAATGGGGTTTGTCGTCGGCGATCAGGATTTTCATGGCGAAGCGTCTCCTAGCGCGGCTGTTTTGATGGCTGGAGAGCGGTGGCTGTTGCTGTAGGGGATTTGCTGTAGATGTTTGCTCTGCGGCGCAACAGGACGCAAGCCCGGCGAGAGGCCGTTAACGGCTCTAGCTGCTGGAACGACGCTTTGACCTCTTCGCGCGAGGTATCGGACTGCCGAGTGGCAGGTGTGATTCTTCGGCGTAAATGTCTTCAATCTCTGTCTCGGTGGGCAACTGAAGCACACCTGTTCGTGGCCGGTCGTACTCAAGCAGGCGATTCACCATCTTTTCGAAGAACTCGTAGTAAATAGCATTCTCGGTCCGCTCACTCTTGATGAGTTTTCTGGCGTCAGCCCACACGTGGAGAATCCAGTAATGGAATTCGACCGAAACGTCCTCAATGTTGAGGTACCCACCTTCCAGCAGATAACCCATGTGTTCGAAGAAATTCATTACGTCGTGGAGTTCTGGTGGCGGATTGTTCAAATCGAGTGGGACTAAAACGCCACCCGGGGCTCGCTTCGCACCCAGCGTTCGGCGGGTGCCTGCCATAGGCTCACGCTCGAACTGGTCCACGAGCGAAATAAGGTGCGCGATTCTTGATTCTCTACGGAAATCGTTCAGTTGTTGTTTGGCGTAGAGAGCGGTGACACCAGCGATGACAGCGAGTGAGACCGTCCCAATCGCGGTCCACGCTTCCCAATTGATTAAACAATGAAGGTCAGTTAGCACCGGGCCAGATTCTATCAAGAGGGTGCATTGCGGCGCCGGGACAGTTTTGCGCGTAGGACGGAACGTGTGCGGGGTTCCGGTTACGAGCCGCGGCATGATTCGTGAAAAATCCGAATTACACTCATCGGCAGGTCAACGAGCAGGTATTGGGCGTCCCGAGGGCGCAGTATCGTTGAAGGCAGAACAGGCTTTCCCGCCGGCTTACTTGTTGGTATCGACCATCGGAATCTGCGAGGACAACTGCAAATTGATGAGAAGATCGATGCGGCGATCAATCTGGTACCACAACGCAGTCTTCTTGGGCGAGATGACCTTCTCGAACACCGCGACATACCTCAATCGCAATGCGATGAGTTCCTCGTCAACGGCCGCCAATCTCTTGATGTAATTGTAAGCCTGGGCATCGGTCAGGGTGTTGTGGTTTGCTGCATAATCCTTGATCACCGCCCAGCGTTCGTCATTGGGTTTGATAGCTTCTTTTCTATACTGCTCAAAGATCGGCCAGAACTTGGTGGCCTCATCGGCGGTGAGGTTCATGTTTTGCGCGACGATCTGCTTCCGCTGGGCGCGTATGTCGGCCCGCAGCATCTCGACATCCTGGTCTGAAAAGCTGTGCGGTTGTGCATTGGCGTCTGAAACGTCTGGCGCTGCCGGCTGGGACACCTGAGCGAACATCGACACGTTGCACACGAACAGTACGCCGAGGACAACCAGTAGAGCGTTGATACTCTTCTTCTGCATTTGTTGTTTCCCTTCGATCCCTAAAGGACAATCCGCCGCTAAAGGCAACTGGGCAAAGAATGTTAACATCAACGGAATCTCGCGTCGTTTATCGCTTGGCGGAACATCCAATTGACCCGTTTCCAGGGCCTATAAAAAAACTTTTCTCGTCTGATTTCTTGCCCGCACGGGCGGGGCGCCCGTGCCTCCATCTTGCGCGACTCTCAACCGCAACTCTTAACGCGCTATCACCGCTCCCGGCACCGCATCCTCCACGCTCGCTTCGCGCAGAAATTTTGCTGCCTCTTCTGGCGGGGTGGGGTTGATGTAGAAGCCTGTGCCCCATTCGAAGCCGGCGGTCTTGGTCAGTTTCGGCATGAATTCTATGTGCCAGTGATAGTGCTCGTTGGTGGGGTCTTGCGCGGGCGAGGAATGCACGACGAGGTTGTAGGGAGGATTGTCGAGGACGCGGTCGGCTTTCATCAGCAGGAGCTTTAGCGCTTTGGCCAGGTTCTCGAACATGTGGGAGGACGAATTTTCGAAGGCTGATTCGTGGCGCTTGGGGAGAATCCAGGTTTCGAAGGGGAAGCGCGGCGCGTAGGGGGCGAGCGTCACAAAGTCTTCGTTTTCGGCCACGATGCGGGTGCCGTTTTCGAGATCCTGGCGGATGGCGTCGCAGAAGACGCAGCGTTCTTTGTAGATGTAATACTGCTTGGCGCCCTGGAGCTCTTCGACTACGTAGGCGGGCAGAATGGGCAGCGCGATTAACTGGGAGTGGGAGTGCTCGAGCGAGGCGCCGGCGGCTTCGCCGTGATTTTTGAAGAGCAGGATGTATTTGAAGCGGCGATCTTTTTTGAGATCGAGAATGCGGTCGCGGAAGGCCCAGAGCACGTCTTCAATGCGCTTGGAAGGAAGCTGGGCGAGCGTCATGTTGTGGTCGGGCGTTTCGATGATGACTTCATGAGCGCCGATGCCGTTCATCTTGTCGAACATGCCCTCGGCTTGTTTGTTGAGGCTGCCTTCAATGCCGAGCGCGGGGAATTTGTTCGGAACCACGCGAACGGTCCAGCCGGGACTGTCTTTTTGCGGATTGCTGCCGTTGACGCTGGGGCGGTAGGCGAGGATTTCGGGCGGCGTCTTGCCTTCATTGCCGTAGCAGAAGGGGCAGAAGCCACCTTTGATCTTGATGGACTCGCGCACGAAGTCAGTGGGACGCTTGGCGCGATCGGTCGAAATGATCACCCATCGGCCCACGATGGGGTCTTTTCTTAATTCGGGCACCTGCTGAATCCTTTCAGCAACTAAATCGCTTCAGTAGCGGCGTGCAAGCTCACGATTGTACGACAGGGAAAACGCATTTTGAAACAGCTCGAACGTGGGGTGGCTGAAACCGCGCTCATAATATACAGCGATTACGTCGAAGCGAGCCGCGGGCGAACCGGGCTGGTGACGCAGGAAGTCGCTGGCGACGAGGCGCAGATCGTTTTCCTTGTCGCGATCGACGGCGGCCTCGGCAGGCTGGACGGCGCGCGTGGTGCGGGTTTTCACCTCGATGAAGCAGAGGACGTCTTCGCTGTCTTTTTTGCGAAGGCCATTTTTTTCTCGAACCCAGCCAACGAGGTCGAGTTCGCCGCGATGATTGGGCGATCGATAGTTGCGGGCGATGATGGTGTAGCCTCGGCGGCGGAGATAGAAGTAGGCGTCTTCCTCGCCGCGGCGGCCGGTTTGGAGATGCTGGGCTGTTTCGTCGGGTGCAAGCAATTTGGTGGAGAGCCAGTCGAGGGCGCGGAGGGTTGTTTGAGTGAAGCGGGCGGGGAGCATTTGGTTTGAGGGTAGTGGAGATTCGGGCGGAGTCATGGTGATTGCGGTCACCGCGAGTTGGGTAGGTTATTGGCGGGCCGGGTCGCTGGATCGCGAGGGAAAGTTGCGGCCGAGAATCTATTACCAGGTATCGCCGCCGCGCTTTGGCGGCCATGCGCCAGCCTGGCGGCGGAGCAGGGCAATTTGGCCGACGTGATAACTATTGTGCGCGACGATCTGCCAGAGCCTTGTGCGGATTGCGGCTTGCCGCGGAGTGTTGGCCGCGCCAACATCTTCGACGACGCGCTCGAGAGTGGATTGGTCAGAATCGGCCAATGTCTCCAGCTGCGCTAACAAATCGGCAAAGCGCTGTTGCGCCTTACCCCACTGCGATTGGGTCGCCGGCTCGGGATGCGGCGGCCAGGTTTCGATTGCATGGTCCGGATAGAGCGGCTTGTCTCCGGCGACGGTGGCGAGGTCGTGATCCATCCAGTAGTTCATGTGCAGGACGATTTGCCAGATGGAGTGGGGATAGCCGGATACTGGGCGGGCGGCCAGGTCCGCAGAGATGTCTTCGATGCACGCGACGGGATCGGCGTGAGCGCCTTTGCCGTGGATGAGTTCGTGCAACGCTTGGTCGGGCATCTTGCTGTCTCCAGTGCAGCGGTTATGACTGCGTCACCTGTGTGGATTGCGCCTTGGGAGAGGTTCGGAGATTCCGTTGGACCTAGTGGTCCTTCGGAGGGTCATGGTCTGTGAGTGGCCGAGACGGGGCAGGCCCCGTCTATACTCCACATTTCTTGGGCAGCGATCAGAGACTGGATTCGACGGCTGCGATCGACTCTTCCAGGGTATCGATGGCAACGTCGGCTTCGTCTCTGGTTACGATGAGCGCGGGCGCGATGCGGACCGTGCTGGGACCGCAGCCGAGGAAAAGGACTCCGCGTTCGAAAGCGCTTTCGACGATGCGATCACGTTCGGCGCTGCCATATTCGCGGGTCTTCTGATCTTTGACGATGTCGACGCCGATCATGAGGCCGCGGCCGCGAATGTCGCCGACAATCTTGTGCTTCTTTGGCCAGTCGGCCATGCGCTTCATCATGTGATTGCCGACCTCCTGAGAATTGCGCAGCAGGCCTTCGCGTTCGATCACGTCGAGCGTGGCCATGGCGGCGGCGATGCAGACAGGGTTGCCGCCGAAGGTGGAGGCGTGCGAACCGGGCACCCAGTCCATGATTTCGGCGCGCGTCATGGTGATGCCTAGCGGCATGCCGGAGGCGATGCCTTTGGCGATGCAGACCATGTCGGGATGAACGCCGGTGTGCTCGACGGCAAACCATTTGCCGGTGCGACCGATGCCGCTTTGCACTTCGTCGACTACCAGCAGGATGCCGTGCTTGTCGCAGATGCGGCGCAGCTCCTGCATGAAGACGGTAGGCGCGACCACGTATCCGCCCTCGCCCTGAATGGGCTCGACGAAAATGGCGGCGACTTCTTCGGGGGCGAGGATCGTCTTGAACAGCTTGTCTTCAATGTAACGGGCGCAGCTGAGCGCGAACTCCTCGGCGTCTTGCTGGCCGGCGCCGCGATAGACGTCGGGATAGCGGACGTGGGTGACTCCGGGGACTAACGGCGAGAAGCGGCGTTTCTGCTGCGGCTTCGAGGCGGTCAGTGAGAGCGCGCCCATAGTGCGTCCGTGGAATGCGCCGAGGAATGCGATGACCTGCTGGCGCTTGGTATGGTAGCGAGCCAGTTTGAGCGCGCACTCAATGGCTTCTGCTCCGGAGTTGCCGTAGTAGATTTTGTGCGGGCCGGGCATGGGCGCAATCTTCGAAAGACGCTCGGCGAGTGTGACCATGCTCTCGTAGTAGAAGTCGGTGCCTGACATGTGGATCAGCTCGGCCGCCTGGCGCTGAATGGCGGCGACGACCTCGGGATGGCAATGGCCGGTGGAGGTCACGGCGATGCCAGCGGAGAAATCGAAGAATTCGTTGCCATCGACATCTTCGACGACGATGCCGCGTCCGCGCTTGGCGACCAGCGGGTAGGAGCGCGTGTAAGAAGGAGAAATGAATTTTTCGTCGCCCGCGAGAACGCGGCGGGCATTGGGGCCGGGAAGAGCGGTTGTGATCTTCGGGCCGATGGTCATGGTTTTGGTCGTCATGGCAGGTTCTCCTGATTTTTGTTGGCTGGTTGTGGGGCGGACCTTGGGCGCCTGGTAAGGGCGGAGCACGGTCCAAAGGTTTCGAGCCGCGATTTGCGAGCTTCGAGCAACCTCAGAACGTTAGGAGAAGGGAAATTAGTCGCTGCCGAAGAGATTGGCGCGAACGTTGGAGGGCAGGACACAGAGGTAGCGGCGAGGACAAGCGCGTCCTTCGACCCAGCACATGTCCGAAATGGAGCCCTGCAAGCGCATAAGGAAACCATAAAAATTATAACTTGGATTGGGCGGCGGCGTAACCCCCAAAAGATTACGGAAGAACGCCTTGGCTGGTAACTGATGGCGCACGAATGGTGGATTCGAGCCCTGGATGGCTGGGCCGCAGGTCTGTAATGCACATCACGGAGCCGGTTTTTCGCGCTCGAAAACCACCCAGTCGCTGAGCAGAAAATTGAGGAGCGAACAGACGGTGACGGCAATCAGGTTTGCGATCAGGTAGTTCATGTGGAACTGGCCGACGAGCGCGCGCATGATGAGCAGGTTGCCGGCAATCGAAACGGCTCCGTTGGTGGCGTTGAACTTGGCGAAGCGGGCGAGCGACTGGAGGCGATGGGCGGAGGGACGGTCCTTCCAGGTGAAGCGCTCGTGCCAGAGGAAGTTGTGGATGACGGCGGTTTCGACGGCGAGGGCAGTCGCCAGCAGGTAGTTAAGGTGCAGCTCGGATCGGAATAAGGCCAGCGCCCCGAGTTGGACGAAGATTCCGACTCCACCGACGAAGTTGAATTTGAGCCAGCGGAAGAGGTTTTGTCGGGCTGAATCTTTTTGAGATTGCGTTTTTTGGAAGGGCGGAACGGGGCTAGCGTCAGATTCTGTGGAAAGGCCGCCCGCATCTTCGCTCACTTGATTCTTTCCTCGCGATAGAGACGGAGCGTGTTTTTCAGCGTGGAGACGATCAGCATCAGCGACATCCCGACGAGGCCGATGGCGCCGCCGATATCGAAGAGGCGGTAGCGGCCATGAATGATCCATGTCCAATTGACCCAGGCCCATTTGAAGAGCGAGAGGTTGCCGATGGCGAGAAGGATGCGGAGTTCGGTGGGACCGAAGCGCCAGAACGAAAGATGGAACTCGCCGATGGTGTAAGTCGCGAGATAGGACTGGATGGAGAGCAGCAGGAACGCGATCAGTAGGCCGATGGCGATATAGGGATGCATGTAGCCGGAGAGGGCGAGGCCGATCATCATTGCCGTGGCGCCGATGGAGTCGATCATGTGATCGACGTAAAAACCGTAGCGTGGACGCTGTTGCTGGCGAACGCGGGCGAGTGTGCCGTCGAGGCTGTCACCGAACCAGTTCAGGGCGAGGCAGGCGATGGCGGCGAGCAGCATGCGGCGGTCGCGGCCGGCGAGCGCGTAACAGACTCCGGTGGCGATTTGGGCGATGAAGCCGAGGGCGGTGAGATGGTCGGAGTTGATGGAGCGCGGCATGCGCTCGGCCATCCAGATGAGGGCGCGCTTTTCGGCGGCGGCGAGAAAGCTGCCGTGAATGCGGGTGGCGTTTTGAAAGCCGGCTTGTGCGGCCGGCTTTGCGCCGAGCGGACTTGCCAATCTTGGGCCGGTTGATCGGGTCTGCACAATCGCTCCGCCCTGCATTGTCGTTTAGTTCGCGGGCGCTGGCAATGGGGCGTCGGTCGCCACATCTGTGAGGAGTTATGATTTGCGGATGGCACCTTCAATTTCGGGCGTGGTGAACTTTGAAGAGGCGCGGCGAATTGTAGAGGAACACGCCGCGGGCGTGCGCCGTGCGCGGACGGAATCGAGTGAGACCGCTTCTCTTGATCTGCTGGCTGCGCGTGGCCGAGTTCTGGCGGAAGATCTGATTGCCGACCGTGACTTCCCTCCATTTGCGCGGGCGACGCGCGATGGATACGCGGTGCGCGCGGCCGATGTGGAACGGATGCCGGCGCGGCTGGAGGTGATTGGGGAGATCAGGGCGGGAGACTCGGCGGAGGGGTTTGCGGTTGGCGCGGGACAGGCAGTTTCGATCATGACGGGAGCGCCTGTGCCCTCCGGGGCTGATGCGGTGGTGATGGTGGAATACACGGCGGGGGTGACACGCGGATCGGGCGTGCGCTCGGTTGAAATTCAACGAAGCGTCAAGAACGGCGAGAACTTTGTGCCGCGGGGCGCGGAGGCGCGGGCCGGGCAGGTACTGGTGGAGCGGGGAGCGCGGCTGGATCATACGGTGATCGCGATTGCGGCGTCGGTGGGCAAGAGCCGGGTGCAGGTATTTCGGCGGACGCGCGTGGCTGTGCTTTCGACGGGCGACGAAGTGGTGGAGATGGATGCGACACCGGGCCCGTCGCAGATTCGGAATTCGAATTCGTATTCGCTGGCGGCGCAGGTTGAAGAGGCAGGCGGCGAGGCGGTGCGGCTGGCGATTGCTCCCGATGAGCCGGCGCGATTGCGGGAGCTGATTGAAGAGGGCCTCTCGTGCGATCTTTTGCTGCTGACGGGCGGAGTTTCGATGGGCAAGTATGACCTCGTCGAGCAGGTGGTGGCTGAGATCGGGGCGGAGTTTTATTTTACCGGGGCGAAGATTCAGCCGGGGAAGCCGGTCGTGTTTGGGGCGTGCAGGAGCGCCCTCGACGCTGGATCGAGCGGCCCCGGCGCGGAAACCGGAGCCCGCTCCGACCGCTTATTCGCTGCCGGCACGCGGACCGGAGTGTCCGCGCCACACGATCTTGCGCATTATTTTTTTGGGTTGCCGGGGAATCCGGTTTCTACGATGGTGACGTTCCGGCTTTTTGCTCGGCCGATGATTGATGCACTGGCCGGGGCGCGGGCGGAGACGTTGAATTTTCTGAAGACTCGGTTGAAGACTGAGGTGCGGGCCAAGACTGGGCTGACGCGATTTTTGCCGGCGGTGATTTCGGGAGAGTTCGAAAACTCGGAGGTCGAACTGGCGACGTGGCAGGGATCGGGTGATATCGCGGCTCTGGCGCGGACGAATTGTTACCTGGTTGTTCCTCCGGATCGGGAGATCATTCCGGCCGGTGAGTTGGTCTCCGTGCTGTTGCCTTAGATTTATCCGGCTTCGGCGTTGCCCCGACGCGCAGAAAAAATCTTTAACCACAGAGGGCACTGAGGAACACAGAGGAATTCACATCTGTGCCGGTTGGCTGTCGAATGCTGTACCCTGAATTTCATGGCTAAGAAGCTTTCGCATTACGACTCGCACGGACAGGCTCGGATGGTGGATGTGTCCGACAAGAAGAAATCTGCCCGCGAGGCGGAGGCTTCGGCGCTGGTTTTAATGTCGGCCGAGGTGCTCGGCGCGCTGCCGTCGAATCCGAAAGGCGATCCGCTGGAAGTGGCGCGAACCGCTGGAATCATGGCGGCTAAGCGCACGTCGGAGCTGATTCCAATGTGCCATCCGGTGCCGATCACGCACATTGCTGTGACCCTACGCGTGTGCGAGAATGGCGTGGCCATTCGCTCAAAAGTTAAGACCAACGCGGAAACGGGCGTGGAGATGGAAGCGCTGGTGGCGGCGAGTGTGGCGGCGCTGACCGTGTATGACATGTGCAAGGCGCTGGATAAAGGGATCGAGATTCGCGAAGTGAAGCTGGAGAAAAAGTCGGGCGGGAAGAGCGGGGATTATCGCAGGGTGAAGTAGAGTTTTGTCGATCTGCCGGCTGTGGGACTAATGAGATTGGCGGTCTCTGCCGACAAAATGCATAGGTCCCTCGTCCGCTCTCTTCGCTCGGGCTCAGAATGAAATTGGATTCAAGGTCGAAATAGATCGCGCGTTCTATGCCGAGTAATGTACGAATCCTGCTGGTGGATGACAACCCCATGGTGCTGGGGATGCTGCAGCAGGCGCTCGCTTCGCTGGCCGAGGTTTCCACGGCGAGCGATTCGGCGGACGCGCTGTTGAAGGCCGTGGAAGATGTTCCGGATCTGCTGATCAGCGACTTTCGCATGCCGGGGATGGATGGCCGGCAGTTGGTGGAGAAACTGAAGAGCCGGACGGCGACCGCGGGAATTGCCGTCGTGCTGATGGCGAGCAAAGGCGACATCAGCGAACGGCTGTCGCTGCAGGAGGGGATTGAGGACCTTCTGGAGAAGCCGTTTTTTCTGCGCGACGCGGTGCGCAGAGTCAAACGCGTGGTCGACCGGATCGCGCTTGAGAAACTGGCGAAGGCTCCGACGGCGGCGGACGGAGTGCTGCGTGGAAGCCTGTCGCAGATGAACGTGATTGACCTGGTGCAGTCGCTGGAGATGGGACGCAAGAGCTGTCTGCTGACCATGACCAATTCGGACGACAAGTGCGAGATTTACTTCACGCAGGGGCAGGCGAGGCATGCCGCGTATGGTCCGACCATGGGCGACGAGGCGGTTTTTAAAGTGCTGCGCTGGACGGATGGAAATTTCGAGATCGATTTTACGAAGAGCACGGACAAAGAAACGACCACGTTGAATACGCAAGGGCTGCTGATGGAGGGATTGCGGCTGCTCGACGAAGCGCAGCGCGACGCCACTGAAGGCGTTGCCGAAAGCGAAGCTGAGGGCGAAGATGTCCTGCTCGACAGCTGACGCGGCCATGGCAGCGGGAATGACAGCGGCGGTGGTTACGGTCAGCGACTCCTGTGCACGCGGAGAGAAAGTTGATCTGTCTGGCCCCGCTGTGTCTGAAGCCTTGGCGCGGCGCGGGTTTCAGGTGGTCGGTCGGGCGCTGGTGGCGGACGAGCAGGGCGCGATCCAGAAAAAACTGATTGAGTTGTGCGGGCCTGCGCGCCTGGTGGTCACCACGGGCGGGACGGGGATTGCCCCGCGCGATGTTACGCCGGAGGCTACCCGCGCTGTGTGCGAGCGGCTGGTCGAAGGCATTGCCGAGCAGATGCGCTCCGAGGGAATGCGCAAGACGCGTTTCGCGGCGTTGAGCCGGGCGGTGTGCGGAGTCCGCGGTATAAGTCTGATTGTGAATTTGCCGGGCAGCCCTGTGGGCGCGGTTGAATCTCTGGAAGCGATTGCCGACCTGCTGCCGCATGCGCTGGAGTTGATTGCGGGAAAGACGGAACATGAAGAGCGTCGCTAGTCGCCGGTCGTTGGTCGTTCGGAATTGCGATGCGGACTTCAGAGTGAGAACGCGACCAAACTGCACGACGACTAACGACTGACGACCGACGACGACCCATCCATCGCGTAAACTGTTTCGTTGAACAAGCTCAAACATTTTCTTAACGCTTACGGTGACTGGATCAGGCATGCGCTCGCGCCCCTGGGGCCGTGGGGGATGCTGGCGTTTGCCGCGGTGGACGGATCGTTTGTCGGGATGCCGCTGGATGCGATTTTTTGCGGCTATGTGTATACCGACCGTTCGCGATTCCTGCTTTATGTTTTTCTTGCTTCGGTGGGATCGGCGCTCGGCAGCATTGTCTGGTATGTGATCGGATATACCGGCGGAGAAGTGCTGCTGCGCAAGCGGCTGGGTGCCGCGAAGTTTGCCAAGGTTCATGCCTCATTTGAGAGGCACGAATTCTGGGCGCTGATGTTTCCGGCGATGCTGCCGCCGCCGACTCCGTTCAAGATTGTGGTGCTCGCGGCGGCGGGCTTTGAGATGAACTTCGGCCATTTTCTGATTGCGATATTCGCCGGCCGGTTCGTTCGCTTTCTGATCGAAGCCTTGCTCACGCTTTGGTTTGGGCCGGAGGTAGTTACGCTGACGACCGGGCTTTTCGCGCACCACATTCTGTGGGTCGCGTCGGCGGTGTTAGCGCTGCTTGTGATATGGATTATCTGGCGGAAGGTTAAACCACGCACTGCGCAGTCGGCCGGCACGTCGTCGCTCTGAGGCCGGCAAGGAAACGTCGCCTATGCTCAAACGTTGGATGCTTGGCCTAATCCGCAGCTTTGGATATGAAATATTCAAGGCGCCTGCCGCGACCCAGGGCGAACACCAGACGATTGCTCCACTGGCATCGTACGCGCCATGGAATCTGGACTCCGCGTTCACTGGAATCTACGCGCAATGCCGCGCCAACACATTGGTCGATATCTACCGCTGCTATGAACTCTGGTCGGCGGTGGGCGAAGCGGCGAAACTGGAGCGTGGAGACCTGCTGGAGGTTGGCGTGTGGCGCGGAGGCACGGGCGCGCTGATCGCGGCGCAGAGCGCGAAGCACATTCCTGGCGCACAGGTATTTTTGTGCGACACCTTCACGGGCGTGGTCAAGACGGGCGCCCAGGACACGATTTACAAGGACGGAATGCACTCGGACACTTCGGCGGAGATCGTGAAGCAGCTGTTGGGTCAGCTTGGTCTGAGCAATGCTGTTTTACTGAAGGGTATTTTTCCGGAAGACACGGGGGGCCAGGTTCAGGATCGGGTCTTCCGGTTTTGCCATGTCGATGTTGACGTCTATCAGTCAGCCAAAGATGTGGTTGAGTGGCTGTGGCCGAGGCTGATTGCGGGCGGATTGGTGGTCTTCGACGACTATGGCACGCGCGGGACCGAAGGCGTGCAGCGATTTGTGAATGAATGGCGGGTGCGGGGTGACCTGACGTTTATTTACAACTTGAATGGGCACGCGATCTTCGTCAAGAAATAGCGGTCAAGAAGTAGCGCTATCGAAGGCAGCGGAGCGAGGCCGCGATCACCCTGCCGAGACTCTGAGTTGATGCTTATGCTGCGGCCGTTCCGTGCGATTCACCGGAATGCGCCAGCGCAGCAGCCAGAGCGGGCAAGCCGAACATCGCCGCGGCAAAGAGCAGGTCGCCGGCGAGCGTATGACGGAAGAACGGAATACCGGCAGCGTAGCAAGCCGTCAATCCTGCGACGCTCTTCGGGTAGGTTGGCCAGTAAGCCCAGACGGCAAAATTGCTCACGATAAAAAATGAAACCGAGCTGGCCAGGGTAGCTCCGCCGATGCGCAACCAATCTTTCATCTCGCGCAGGCTGGTGTTGTCGTGCAGGCTGGTGCCGAGCCAGAGAATGGCCGCGTACCAGACCCAAGTAATGTATTGGTCCCACGAGAAGTGGTAGGCGTAAACGAACTTGTTCAGCACGAGGTCAGAGACGGCGAGCATGGCAAACGGGATCCAAAGCTGGCGGCGCGAGGCTCCCTGCGCATGGCGCGCGCCAAAATACAGCAGGGCGGCCGCGACGGGAGTGAAATTCCAGGGATGCGGCATGAACGGCATGCGCATGGCAACCGCGAAGATGACGAATAAATAGGCCAGCATGGATCACCTCAAAAAGTCGACTCTAGGATTGTGGCGCTTGGGATGGGCGTTGGTCAAGGGATGCGCTGTCTGCAGTTTGTAACATCAGCGCCGGTCATTCGTTCTCTTTCTCTTTCTTCGCGCTCTGTGCGCTGCCACGCATGCCCATCTCTCCGCTGACGACCTTGAGATCGCTAGTGAGCAACACCGTGGCACCCAGCGGAGGTCTGGCGCCCTCTTCGGGATAGGCGTATCGCAGGTCGATAAAGCGGACACGGTAAGCGGCATGGCGATTATCGATCCCCGGAATGAGCTCTTCCGTCTCGGTGATCGGATATTGCGCCCAGCTTAAGTAGACGCGTCCCAGGTAGCTGCGCTTGGCGGCGAGAGTGGCGGGTGTCTCCTCGGGCTTGTAGCGAATCTGCATATTGCCCGCGGGATCGACTTCGGGGATGAGGGAGTTGACGTCCATGGTCGCAAAGAACGCAGGCGTTTCGGCAACGGCGTACCAGCGGAAGGGATTGAGCGGGTATGAGTAGGCTGAGATGTGAGTGGCATCGACGCCCTGATAATTTCTGGCATCGAGCGCGGCGAGGGCGCGGCGATGCTCGTAGTCGCGCAATCCCCAGGTTGCAAACACAGCCAGCAGCGCGAGCGACGCGGCGACGCGGCCAGGCGGCATTTTGCCTCCGGCGCGGCGCGAACTGATCTCCTGATTAATGAGCGAGAAGAGTGACGGGACGATCAAGCCGAGAAGCAGCGCGACCAGAATGACGGGCTCGTAGATATAGACGATGTCCCAGGAGTACCAGCGCTCGGAGAAGGGCCAAAAGGGGCGGACGCCGTAGCTGTTGGTGTAGTCGAGCAGAATGTGGCTGAGCCCGGCGAGGCAGGCATAGGCGAAGAGCAGCCCCCAGCGCGGCGGGAGATTCGGGTTGCGTGTTTTGCGGCCGCGGAGACGCCAGATTCCATACATGAACCCGACTACAGCCGCGGCGACGATTGGAATGCCGAGGAAAGAATGTGTGAAGCCGCGATGGTGATTGAGGGCGAAGGCGGATCCGCCGAAGCGGCTGAAGACATCGAGGTCGGCGGCCTCGGCTGCGAGCGTGAGCGTGGCGGTGGCGAGCGCGGTTTTACGGTTCATGCCGGCTCGGCCCATGTTGGCGCCAAATAAGAAGTGGGTGACGGGTTCCAAGTGGAGAGTGTAGCTGATTGGAGGGGCCGGAGGGCGGGCCGACAAGAGTCGGCGTGAGTTGAAAATCTATAGAGCAAGTCGCTGCGCGAAATAACGGCAGCCGCGGCGTTTGCATCCAAAGGCCGGTGATTTTTAGGAGAGACTGCGATGGATCGTGAATCGGATGGAAAAATTGGCAGCGAGTTGTTGGGTGAGTTGTTTTCGGCACTTGAAGACCTGGAGACGCAGAGCGCCGGGATCTTGCAATTTTTGAAAGGCAAGGGACTTGCCACCGATGAGGAGTTGGCTCCTTATTTGCGGCAGGCAGCGGATGCCAGCAATGTTCGATGGCGAGCGGCGCGGATAAGGATGGAGGCTTTGCTGGCCTCGGCGATCAATGATGCCAAGGAGGAGTTTGCGCGCGAAGCTGAGGAGCGGGCTCGTAAAGAATCGCCCGCAGTGAAGCAGCAGGAGCAGCAACAATCGGATGTTGAGAAGCTGCCGCAGCGAGATTCCGAAGATGCGGGATCGGCTGAAGCCGGTCGGACCGTGAGCGGGGGCGTAGCGGAAGAGAAAAACGAGGCCGACGAGGCGAAGAGCAACCAGCCGGCGAGGGACGAAAAGAGAAATGACAAAGAAAGTCCTAGTGACCAGGTTGAAGTGGAAAAGTCGGAGGCAAAGAAAGAAGCAGCCGGGCCGAACGACGATTCGCCGAACTCCGCCGAAACGGACACTAGCAAGAAGGCTGCCTGATCGGAGCTGCGATCATCGATCAGCTTTCAGATTGGCGAGAGTGCGCGAGAAACGCACCTTACCTCGCAAACTGGCGGAGATGATAATAAGCTTCGGATGCCGCCACGAGCCTGAGGCCGGTGCCAACCGTCCGGGGGATGTCCTCGCCACTGGCTTGCTGGGCTCTTTCGAGAAGGCCAGCGGGAACCTTGACCGTGATCCTGCGGACTCTTTCCATGAGATGTTCTAACACTGTCGCCCCTTGCATTGGATATGGCGATTGGTCTACCTCTAATTTCCTGCCGTTGGAACAACCAGCGATAACGCATCCTGCCGAATCGACATACGCGCCGGCAAGCGGCCGAGAAGTTCGCCGTCGGCTTCTACGTAGACGCGCTCGGCACTATCGCCTTGCGCGGGCAGCCGGCATGCGATCTCGGAACAGCTCACCAGATCAATACCGGCAATTTTGCGCCGCCATCCGAGGAGCGCGCCCGCCACATATTGCAGATAGGCGTTGCGGCTGTCGGTGCGGCACATGACAGCGCGAAGGTCAGGGCAATCGAGATCGGCGCCGGGGACGAGTTCACGCAGAACGTTGCCGAAGAAGCGGATGCGGACGGCCAGGAGTTCGGTAAGGTTAGCAGTGTGTTTCACGCCAGTTCCGTTGGAATATTCGACCTCGAAGCGTCGCATGCGATATGTCGCCCAGAGTTGCCACGCCTTCAGGTAATAAGCAGCCATGCCGGAGCGATTCTTGATTTCGGCGGTGAGTTTGTAGAACAGGTGAGCGTCGACTCCGATGCCCGCCGCTACTGTGAAATAGCGAGCCGCAGGCTTGCCGTGCAAATCCTCATATTCGACGCGGCCGAGGGGAATGCGGCGAACGGTGCCATTGACGGCGGCGCGGGCGGCTGCGCTGGGGCGAGAAGGAAGGCGGAGATCGTGAGCGAGGGCGTTGGCTGTGCCGAAGGGCAAGATGGCGAGCGCGACGGGCGTTCCGGCCAGCTCTTGAATTACGTCATGGATGGTGCCGTCGCCGCCGCAGGCAAACACAGTGTCGCTGCCACCAGCTACCGCGTAGCGCGTGTGAATCGTGGCCTCATGGCTGGAGCGACAGACGGTGAGGTCAGTGTGCACTCCAGCGGACTGGATAATGCCAATGGCGATGTCGAGTTCGCGGTCGCGGCTCTTGCCCTTGCGGCCGGAATTTGGATTGAAGAGAATCGTGGCTTTGCGCATGCACTCCGACTTGCCGACCCTTCAGTTTAGCGTATGAAAAATGGCGCTTTGTGGCAGTCAGGTTAAAAGCGGACGGGTGCCGAATCGATAACTGGGGCGACGAATAGGGATTCGCTTTTCATTCGCTTACGATTCGCGCTTCGTGCTAAACTGAACGAAATTGATGTGACAGCCAACACTTTTCGCTCCAGCCCGCGGGTGTAGGCTACGTCGGATGTAGGCGACAAAGGTTATAAACCCGCAATTCAGAGTCAAATATCAGGAGCAGCCATCATGGCCGATAGCAGAGGAGACGAGCGGAACAAGGCGATCGAGCTTGCGTTTTCGCAGATTGAAAAGCAGTTTGGCAAAGGTTCGATCATGCGCCTCGGATCGAAAGAAGCGATCGTTCCGATCGCGGTGATCTCGACGGGCGCGATCTCGTTTGACGCCGCGCTGGGCGTGGGCGGCGTGCCGCGCGGACGAGTAATTGAAATTTTCGGACCGGAGTCGTCGGGCAAAACGACCATTGCCTTGCAGGTAATTGCCGAGGCGCAGAAAAACGGCGGCATGGCGGCGTTTGTGGATGCCGAGCACGCGCTCGATCCGGGTTATGCGAAGAAGCTCGGCGTCGACGTCGACAACCTGCTGGTATCGCAGCCCGACTATGGCGAGCAGGCGCTCGAAATTACGGAAGCGCTGGTGCGCTCGAACGCGATTGACGTGCTGGTAGTTGATTCGGTCGCCGCGCTCGTGCCGAAGGCCGAACTCGATGGCGAAATGGGTGACAGCCACATGGGCCTGCAGGCGCGGCTGATGTCGCAGGCGCTGCGTAAGCTGACGGGCACGGTCTCAAAGTCGCGGACCTGCCTGATCTTCATCAACCAGATCCGCGAGAAGATTGGTGTGATGTTTGGCAATCCTGAGACGACCACGGGCGGGCGTGCGCTGAAATTTTATTCCTCGGTGCGTATCGATATTCGCCGGATTGCGGCGATCAAGGAAGGCGACGTGGTGGTGGGCTCGCGGACGCGCGTGAAGATTGTGAAGAACAAGGTGGCGGCGCCGTTCCGCGAGTCAGAGTTCGACATTCTTTATGGCGAGGGCATTTCGCGCGAAGGAGACTTGCTCGATTTGGCCGTGAATAACAATATTCTGGAAAAGTCAGGATCGTGGTTCAGCTACAAGGGCGAACGCATTGGCCAGGGCCGCGAGAACGCTCGCGCCTTCCTGAAAGAGAATAAAGACACGCTGGTGAAGCTCGACGCCGAGGTGCGCAAAGCGTTGGGACTGGTTCCGGCGGCAGCGCCAGTGGCGGCGGCACAGGCCACGCCCGTGAATGGTAAGGTTGCGACCATGCCGGCAGCGGCGGAGGCTACGAAGATGCCGGCGGCGAGGCGATAAGTTTCTCCCTTGAGGCACGGGTGCAAGGCCCGTGCCTCCATTTCACTCTGAGTTGATCTCACTTCAAGTTGATTGCCATTCCTCTTTCCCCCCGCATACAATCTAGGCTTTCCACGTCGAGGGTCGCGTGAAGCGCAAGGCTATCTATCCCGGGTCGTTCGATCCTCCCACCAATGGGCATCTTGATCTGATCGAGCGCGGCAGCAAAATTTTTGATGAGCTGATCGTCGCCATCCTGCGCAATCCTGAAAAAGACCCGCTCTTCAGCGTGAACGAGCGCCGGCAGATGCTGGAGTCGATGACTGGGAGCTTCGACAATGTTTCGGTCGATACCTTCCACGGGCTTACTGTCGACTACGCGCTGCGGGTCGAGGCGCAGGCGATTCTGCGCGGAATCCGCGCGATCAGCGATTACGAATACGAACTGCAAATGGCGCTGATGAATCGCAAGTTGCAGCCTGGGCTTGAAACTGTGTTCATGATGCCGGCGGCACGATATTCATATTTGAGTTCACGGCTGGTGCGCGAAGTAGCGCAATTGGGCGGGCCGGTCGATTGCCTGGTGCCGGATCTGGTGGCGCAGAAGTTGCGTGAGAAAATGGAAGTGGCGAACAAGTTCAGTGACGCTAATCGGAGCGCGTCCGAGGCGGAAGCGAAGGCGGGACGCGCCGAACAGGCGTCAGCGCAGAAAACGAAAGAACGTAAAACCAACGCAAGGAAGAGGAAAAGGAAATCATGAGTACAGTGATGAGCGCCGTGTCCCGTCCCGTGCAACTGGCGGAGCGCATCAACCGGATTGAGCCATCGGCAACCATGGCCGCGGTAGCGGAAGCGGATAAGCTGCGGCAGCAGGGCATTGACGTGGTCGACGCGACCGCCGGCGAGCCTCACTTCACGACGCCCGAACATATTAAAGAAGCCGCCATCGCGGCCATTCGCGGTAATTTTTCGCGTTATACGCCGGTGGGCGGAACGACAGAACTGAAA
>JBAWAI010000331.1:0-2240 GCA_049589215.1 Terriglobales bacterium
CGGGATGACAGTTCATTTGCGGGCTGTGGTTGAAACGCTTGTGCCGGCATCCGCGTGATCCCAGGTTAGCGCCCAACCGCAGGGCGCGAACCTGGGGCACCAGGCACTCGTGTCGTCTCTCTTTTACTTATCGCTGTTTCAAATTACTTATCACTGTTTCAAAAAACCCTCGAGCAACGTATCAAACTTCTCGGGCTGGTCGAGCATGATGAAGTGACGTGACGCATCCACGCGGACCGTCGTGACGTTTGGCATCGGCTTGTAGGCTCCCTGGTAGAGTTCGTCGACATCGCGCGTCGCCGCTGCGCCGCTGACCTTCAGGGTCGAGTCGAAGGGATACAGCATGAGCGCGGGCACTTTGATCTCCGCGAGGTCCGATCTCAGGTCTGTTTGCAGGTCCTCGAAGGTTGCCTCCGCAACTACGTGCGCGTCCGAGTCTTCTGAATTGGCCTCCACGAGCGGGCGTTTCTCCGGATTCAGCACCAGCTTTTCCGCCGTCTGTTTTGCGCCTGCCTTGCGTTTGTCCGCATCCTGCTGCTGGAGTTTGTCGCGCATCTGCTCGGCCTGGGGCTTGATCATGGCGGGAGTCAGCTGCGGCCCGAACAACATTCCCAAAAATGGCAGCGAATCTACGATCACGATTTTCCTGGCATCCGACGGATACTTCGCTGCCAGCATCAGCGTGAGCAGCCCACCGAGCGAATGTCCGATCACCACCGGTTTGGTATTGAGCGTCTCGCAGTACGCATGCAGCTCATCCACAATCGCGGGCAGGATCTCGCCGGTCGCGTTCGGTCCGGCGGGTTGACCCGCAAATCCATTTACCTGCACTAAGTGAAGGCGGTAGTTCGGAGCGAGGAGCTTCGCCTCACCTGCCCAGACCTCGCGCGAACTGGTCAGCCCCGGCACCAGCACCACATCCGGCTTGCCTATCGTGCCCTCGTCTACAACCGTGAATCTTGTTGGTGCGGCCGCCTTTGGATTTACCTGCGCCGGCGCGTTCGTCTTTAGCTGCGCTTGGGCGTTCGTCTTTAACTGCGCTTGCGCCTGCGAAGACGCACACAGCAAGAGAATTCCACCCACCACCAACGCTATCGCTGCCAGCCACTGCATTCGTTTCGTCATGGTCATACTCCTTTCTGTTTTTAAGACTCCGTTTTTAAGACATACTTCGCCGTGGGCGCCGCGGACACGAATCGCCGCGGCCCTTGATTACTTCAGTCCGGTTACATTTTTAAGAGCCCGGAAGCGGAAGCTCCAGGCTGGGTTCGGACCCGGCAAACAAGAGGCCTGCCGTCCTACGCATCATCCACGAAGACTTCCTCGATCGTCTTTCCGAACAGTCGCGCAATCTTGAACGCCAAGGGCAGCGATGGGTCGTACCTGCCGGTCTCGATCGCATTCACACTTTGCCGCGAAACCTCCAGCTTCTCGGCCAGCAATTGCTGCGACCATCCCAGCTCGGCGCGTAACGCCTTTAGCTGGTTATTCATCGTTGCCTCCCCGCGAAACCATGTCCTGCACCATTTGCGCGAGGCCGAAAGCCACGAAGAACACGGCGAAGCACACAAAGGGACTGAGGGCCGCGCTATGAGCGATCAGGCGCAGGAAGTCGTTCACGACGATTGTCCCGAGCAGCGCACCCGAGCCCACTAGCAGCGAGCGGGTCGCCAGCATCCTCAGGTATTCGTCGGTCTCTTCCTGGAGATACCGGCCCAGGCTCGCCAGCACGGCGATCACCGGCACCGCCGGCAGCAACGCGACCAGGTACAGCAACCAGCCGTGCATCGGCGCCGTCTTCACCAGCTTGAGGCAGGAAAACAGGATGACCATGTAGAGCGACATAGCGGTCAGTACGCGCCGCCGATATCGCCTCCCTGCGGGAGTGTTGTAACCGATGCACCAGCCCATTCGGCACCTCCTCAATGACAAGGTTACTTTACGACAAGTTTGCTTTCCATGTCAAGTTTATTTGTCACTTTTTGGGAGGGCAGGCGAGGGCCGGGCACCAGGCTACTGTCGAGGAGAAGGAGATGCCTCGCTTGGCCGCTCGGGATGACCAGTTCAAAGGGATTCGCGCGGAATTGTGCGTCTGCGACCACGCTCCGCGCAGCCCGTCGGTTTCACGCGGTACAATGCTGAGTTCTGACCTGAAAACTTACTATGCCCTTACGAACTACTACGTTCAGCAGCATTACTCCGCGCAATATTCGGGTTATTGGCGTTCCTCTTGACCTTGG
>JBAWAI010000332.1:0-18861 GCA_049589215.1 Terriglobales bacterium
GGAAATGGAAAGCCGGTGGGCTGACCGACGCCGCGCTTTGGCATCAATGCTATTTCGATCCGCCGGAGACTTTTACGGTCTCGAGCACGGCTACCGTCCATTAGCGTTAGGACGTACCCCGGCGACAATTAGTGCGTGGTGCGAATATGCCTGCAGCGATTTGCCGATTGGGAATTTTGTGTTGACATTGGACAGGGGACACGATAGGAATGCTATCCTTCGTAGGTTCCGATTGGGGCCTTGTCTGATCGGAAGTTGCTCGGGATTTTGCGAGCGCCGTTTTGAGCCAGCCACTTTCGGGGTTGGACGAGTGGCAGGATTAAGGCGGAAAAGAAAAACGACGGGTGTGGGTTCATGACACGTGAAATTTCAGCTGGGCGAGTAGCAGGCCTGGTTCGGGATTACGCCGAACTGACCAAGGCGCGGATTACAACGCTGATCGTGCTCACGGCCTGGTGCGGATATTTTTTCGGCGCGCACCGCGCCGGCGTGTCGTCATGGACGATCGGACTGTTCCATGCATTGTTCGGCATCGCGCTGGTTTCGAGCGGAACGGCGGCGCTGAATGAAGTGCTCGAGGCGAGCGTCGACGCGCGCATGCGACGCACCGCCACGCGCCCGCTGCCTTCGGGACGTATGTCGCGGGCTCACGCCATCACCGTAGGACTGGCGCTGACGCTCGGCGGATCGCTTTATCTCGCCATTTATACGAACCGTTTGACAGGATTGCTCGTCTTCCTCACCGCGCTCGTCTATCTCGCGGCCTACACTCCGCTGAAGAAAGTTTCGCCAATATGCACGTTCGTCGGCGCGTTTCCGGGAGCGATGCCCGTGGCGCTGGGATGGACGGCGGTGCGCGGGCGGATTGAACTGGAGACGCTCGTCCTGTTTGCCATTATGTTCGTATGGCAGTTCCCGCATTTTCTTTCGATTGCATGGCTTTATCGCGAAGACTATGCGGAGGGCGAAATTCGAATGCTGCCAGTTGTGGACTCGGATGGAAAGTCGACCATTTGGCGCATCCTGGCATACTCAGCTGCGTTGATTCCCGTCAGCCTGCTGCCGGTTGCAATGGGGATGACGGGCCGCGTGTATCTGGTCGGGGCGGTTTTGATGGGCGCGATGCTGTTCCGCTACTCGATGGGAATGGCGTTGCCGCAACTGCCCGCTACGGCCGCAGCCTCGAAAGGGCCGGCTCGGCGACTCCTTCAGGCTACGATCTTCTACTTGCCTGCACTGTTTGCGTTAATGATGGTGAACGCCGGGCGGTAGGACTCTCTCTCTGCAACGGTTCCGCTTGCACTGTTTTTCCACTCTTGGCAACCGCACCGTCCACATCTTTCAACACAGGGTATACAGATTTCCACGCTGAATTAGCTCAGATCCAATTCAATCTTCTTCGCGGCAGCATCGATTTTTGCGATGCGGAACTCGCGAACCTGTCCGGTGTGCGGGCCTTCCGGTTTCGTTTCGCTCGACGCCGCGCCGCTCTTCCACCTTGCCTGCAACATCGAACCTAGCGAGGAAAGATCCGGCTTGGCGGCTGAACCTGTGGCTGGCGCTGTTTCTTTCTTAGCCTTGCCATCATTTCCCTCCCGCGGAATTCTGCACTGCGCCTGAATGCCCTCTCCGAGTTCGACTCGGGCGCGTTCGCCCGATACTTCAATGATGCGGCCCGTCACGGTATCGCCTTCCTTGTGCTCGGCCAGGTATTCATCGAGTCCGGTGGGCACCAGTTGTTTCATGCTCAGCCGAATATTGCGCTTTTCCGGATCGATGGCCAGAACTTGCGCCTGCACCACCTGTCCAGACTTCAGCACTTCCTGCGGATGATTGATGCGCTTCTCCGCGCTGATTTCGCTGACGTGAATCATGCCCTCGATGCCTTCGGCGAGTTGCACGAAGGCGCCAAATTTGGTCAGGTTCGTTACCGGGCCTTGAATAATCGTACCGGGCGCAAATTTTTCCGAGGCTCCGACCCACGGATCGCCCAGCGCCTGCTTGAGCCCGAGAGACATGCGGCGCTCATCAAGCTTGATTCCCAAAATGACAGCTTCGACGTTGTCGCCGACCTTGACCATGTCGCTCGGATGCCGAACTTTCTTTCCCCATGACATTTCGGAGATGTGAATCAGGCCCTCAATACCGGGCTCTACTTCCACGAAGGCTCCGAAATCGGCGACTCTTGTGATCGAGCCGCGCACTTTGTCGCCCGCCTTGTACTTCTCTGCCATTGAATCCCATGGATGCGCCTGGAGCTGCTTTGTGCTGATTGCGATCCGCCGCTTCTCGGGCTCGATCCGGATAATCTTCGCTTCGATCTGCTGGCCAGTGGACAGCACATCGGACGGCTTATTCACACGATGCCAGGAGATTTCGCCAACGTGGAGGAGCGCATCGGCTCCGCCGATGTCGACGAATGCGCCGTAATCGGTGAGACTGCGCACCACGCCGGAAACGATGTCACCTTCCTTGAGTTCTCCGAAACGTCGTTGCCTGGAGGCGGTCTCTTCGTCTTCGGCGATAACGCGGCGGTCGACCACTACATCTTCGTCGTCAACATCGAGCTTGATGATGCGGCAGCGAATCTCTTGCTCGACCAGTTTTGCCATCTCCGCGGCGTCGCGCGTGCCTGTGCGTGAGGCTGGCATGAAGGCGCGGACGCCGACATCGACGCTGAGACCACCTTTGATAAGGCCAGTGACCATGCCGACGATGGTTGCTTTCTCGTCGAAGGCTTTCTTCAGGGAATCCCAATCGGTGACGCGTTGGACTTTGCCGCGAGTAAGCTGATAATAGCCTTCCTGATCGCGGCCCTTGACAGTCACCTTGAGCTTGTCGCCAGGCTTGACGGGCGCGCCGCGCAGTTCGGGCAGCGGCAAAAGGCCTTCGCTCTTGAAGCCGATGTCGAGGATCAGGGAGTCAGCAGTGACCGAGATTACCGTGCCTTCGCGGCTCTGGTCGGCTTCGGGCTTCCGCGCATGACTCTTCTCGTACTGCGAGAAGATCTCGCCGAAGGACTGTTCAGGCTCGGAAGCGGGCTCGGCGATGTTCCTGGAAGCAAGTACGGAAGGCGACTCGCTCACGGTGGCTGGTTGGATGGATTCGGGGGCGGAGTTCGGTGCTTCCAGGTTCTTGGGATCGGACATGTTGGTTGGGTTCGGCGCTCGAGAATGAGGGTGTAAGCACATCTAGGATAACATCGCACCTGCTTTCGGCCTTTTGCCTGCGAGCTTTCCGGTTTCCCGAACGGAACTGGGCAATTTCCGTCCTGTCGCTCTCCAGTTGTAGACTAAACAACGCCTTCTGAGTCCAATGATCCGGTGCAGTCTATTCCTGTTTTCATCACCAATCTGGAGGTTGTTTGATGGGTACGAAACTGGCAGCTCTGATTCTGGCGGCAGCGACATTACTCGGCGTGAGTTCGGCGCAAACCGCTGGCTCGGCGTCAACGAAGCCTTCGCAGGCAAAGGCGCCGCAAGCGATGTCGTCACAAGCCCAGGCGACGCAGACCAAAGACATTGACATTTCCTACACACGGTTCGTGCTGGATAACGGCTTGACTGTGATCGTGCATGAGGACCACAAGGCTCCGATTGTGGCGGTCAACATGTGGTATCACGTGGGCTCGAAGAACGAGAAGCTGGGCAAGACCGGATTCGCACACCTGTTCGAACACCTGATGTTTGGCGGCAGCGAGCATTCTGCGGGACGCTACATTGACACGATGGAGAAGATTGGCGCGACGGATCTGAATGGGACGACCAATAACGATCGCACCAATTACTTCGAGGATGTTCCGACTTCGGCGGTCGACCTGGCGCTGTGGATGGAATCGGATCGCATGGGGCACTTGCTCGGTGCGTTTGACGAGAAGACGCTCACGTTGCAGCGCGGAGTGGTGCAGAACGAGAAGCGGCAAGGCGAGAATCAGCCTTATGGCGTGACTCGGCAACTGCTGACGCAGAACACGTATCCCGCTGGACATCCGTATTCGTGGACTGTGATCGGCGACATGGCTGATCTTGATGCGGCGTCGATGAATGACGTGAAGGACTGGTTCAGGACGTATTACGGTCCATCGAACGTGGTGATGGTGATCGCGGGCGATATCGACGTGAAGACGGCGCGCGAGAAGGCGGAGAAATACTTCGGCGACATTCCTGCTGGTCCTCCAGTTGCGCATCAGGAGGTGTGGATTGCCAAGATGACGGGAACGCATCGTCAGGTGGTGCAGGATCGTGTGCCACAAGCGCGGATCTACAAGGTGTGGAACGTTCCGGAATACGGCAGCGCGGACGCGGATTATCTGGATATGGTCGCGTCTTGCCTGAGCGATGGAAAGTCATCCCGGTTCTACAAACGGTTGGTGTATGAAGACCAGATTGCGACAGACGCACAGTCATTCGTGGATGATCGGGAAATCGGCAGCCAGTTCGATATACGCGCGACTGTGCGCGCGGGAGAAAGTCCCGCGAAGGTTGAGAAGGAACTCGACGAAGAGCTGGCGCGATTCCTGAAGAACGGACCAACTGCGGAAGAACTGCAACGGGTGAAGGCGCAGAACGAAGCGCAGTTTCTGCGCGGCATCGAGCGCATTGGCGGATTTGGCGGAGCGTCGGATCAACTGGCGATCAGTCAGGTGTTTCGCGGCAGTCCTGATGCATACAAGGTCTCGCTCAAGCGTGTTCGCGAGGCGACGGCGGAAGACCTGAAAGCCGCGGCCAATCGCTGGCTTTCGGATGGCGTTTACATTCTGGAGGTCGATCCATTTCCCGATTACAAGACGGCTTCGACTGGAGCCGATCGCAGCGCTCCTCCAACTCCGGGAAATCCGCCAGAACTGAAGTTGCCGAAGCTGCAGCACGCGCAACTTTCGAACGGGCTGAAGATCGTGCTGGCGGAACGGCACGAAACGCCGATCGTGAACTTCAGGCTGACGAGCGATGCTGGATTCGCTTCGGATTCGATGTCGGCTGCGGGAACTGCAAACCTTGCGATGAAGGTGTTGATGGATGGAACGCGCACGCGCAATGCATTGCAGATCAGCGATGAGAAGGAAAGTCTGGGCGCTGAACTCGGAGCTGGTTCCAATCTCGATCTGTCGTACATCTCGCTTTCGGCGCTGAGCGCGAAGCTCGATCCTTCTCTCAACCTGTTTGCGGATGTTGCACTGAATCCTTCGTTTCCTGAGGCTGAGGTGAAGCGCGAGCAAAAGCTGGTGCTGTCAGCGATTCAGCGGGAAGAGAACACGCCGCAATTAATGGCTTATCGCGTAATGCCTGCTCTGCTTTATGGAGAGAATCATCCATATGGAAATCCATTCACTGGATCGGGCACGAGCGCGAGCGTCGCGAAGATGACGCGCGCTGATCTGGTGAGGTTTCATGAAACCTGGTTCCGTCCGAACAACTCGACGATGATCATTGTCGGCGATACGACGATGGAACAGATCAAACCGAAGCTGGAGAAGCTTTTCGCGGGATGGAAGAGCGGAGAGGTTCCGAAGAAGAACGTGAGTACGGTTCCGATCGCGTCGAAGTCGGAGGTTTATCTGATCGACAAACCTGGAGCGCTGCAGTCAGTGATCGTGGCGGGAATTGTTGCTCCGCCGCGAGCGAATCCGGATGAAATTGCGATCGAGGCCGCAAATGACGCTCTGGGCGGGACATTTGGGGCGCGCATCAATATGAATTTGCGCGAAGACAAGCACTGGTCGTACGGAACGCGGTCCGTGTTGCGCGATGCGCGGTCGCAGCGTCCGTATCTTTCGATTGCTCCGGTGCAGACCGACAAGACGAAGGAATCGCTGGAAGAGATGAACAAAGAGTTTCGCGGCATTGTCGGCGATCATCCGATCGGCGAGGCGGAGTTGAAGAAAATTCAGGCCAACGAAACGCTCACGATGCCGGGCTCGCGCGAGACTCTCGATGAACTGGAGGATGCGTTGGTGGACATCGTGCAATTCGGATTGCCCGACGACTACTACGAAACTTACGGTCCTAAGGTGAACGCGCTTCAACTTTCGGATGTAAACGGAGCCGCGAAGGAGATCGTTCGCCCCGACAATTTGATCTGGGTGGTGGTGGGGGACCGGGCGAAGATTGAGTCAGGGGTGAAGGAGTTGAATCTTGGCGAATTCCACCTGATGAGCGCGGATGGGAAGGTAATGTAGGAACCGAGGCGGGGCTCCCTGGACTGTTTGGGGGCCCTCCCCCCTCCCCCCTCCCCCATTTTTGCAAAACAATGACTTTAAATGGGTTACGGGATCGCCCCCAAAACCATGATTCGCAACCGGTTACCTGCAAAACCTTGAGCGCGTGGGGGTTAGCCGCGGCTTCTTGGGCGAAGCCCAGCCCGTGTGTCGCTTTCCAAAAAAAAGATTTTCACAGATCTTAGTGGGACCTCCCGCCGTGCGCGGGATTTTTAGTGCTGTGAAAATTGTTGGGGATGCTATGGGGTTAAGTCAAGAAATTTTTCGTTAGTTCTGCTGGCTCGCGGTTCAATACTGGAAGAACCTTCGGCGGCGGTAGCCAGCGGCTGAAACCGCAGTCACGGATAGGGCTAATCGCAACGGTGAACCGCTGCGCCGTCCCTAACCTCAGCCCTTCAAGACCACCCAAAAGCGCTGCGACGCCAAAAATTAAGACTGTGTGTTTCTTTGGGATGCTTCGCAGGTGAGCCCTGAGACGGGGCAGGCACCGTCTCTACCCGGCATTTGTTTTTTACACGAGGCATTTTCTACGCGCGGCATTTGCCTACACGGCATTTATTTGAATTCGAATCCACCTCACCGGCTTTAGGCATTTACAACCTCGGGTTGAGTTTTTCCGGCCAGGAGTTGGCGCAACACGTAGTGCAGTATGCCGCCGTTCGCGTAATAGAGAGCTTCCTGCGGCGTGTCGATGCGGACTGTGGCCTGGAATTCTCGAGGCTTTCCATCTCCAGTCTTGCCGTTGGGGCTTTTTGCGCGGACCGTGATTTTTTGGCCGGAGGAGAATTTTTCCACTACCTGGCGAATGCCTTTGATCTCGAAAATTTCTTCGCCGGTTAGGTTTAGCGACTCGGCAGTTTCTCCGGCGAGGAATTGCAGCGGTAGGATGCCCATGCCTACGAGATTGGAGCGGTGAATTCTTTCGTAGCTTTCGGCGATTACCGCGCGGACGCCCAGCAACCTTGGACCCTTTGCGGCCCAATCGCGCGAGGAGCCGGAGCCGTATTCTTTGCCTGCGAGGATTACGAGCGGAATTTTTTCGGCGTGATATTTCTCCGAGGCGTCGAAGATGGACATCTCGGCGCCGTCGGGCAGGTGACGGGTGAATCCACCTTCGGTGTTGACCATTTTGTTGCGCAGGCGGACGTTGGCAAAGGTGCCGCGGACCATGACTTCATGATTGCCGCGGCGCGAGCCGTAGGAGTTGAAGTCGCCGGGCTGGACGGCGTGGGAGATCAGATATTTTCCGGCGGGGCTGTCTTTTTTGATGGAGCCGGCGGGCGAGATGTGATCGGTGGTGACGCTGTCGCCGAGGACGGCGAGGACGCGCGCGCCTTGAATGTCTTCGACTCCGGAGGGCTGGATCTTCATGCCGTCGAAATACGGGGCCTGGCGGATGTAGGTGGAGTCTTTTTCCCAGGCATAGGTTTCGCCTTTGGGGACGGGCAGGCCGCGCCAGCGTTCGTCTCCCGCGTAGACGTCGGCGTAGCTCTTGCGGAACATGTGCGAGGTGATGGAACTCGCGACGGCATCTTCGATTTCTTTCTGCGAGGGCCAGATATCGGCGAGATAAATGTGCTCGTCGTGCTGGCCTTTGGCGATGGGCTCTTTGCGGAGGTCGATGTCGATGCGTCCGGCGAGCGCGAAGGCGACGACCAGCGGCGGGGACATCAGATAGTTGGCGCGGACTTCGGAGTTGATGCGGCCTTCGAAGTTGCGATTGCCGGAGAGGACGGAGGCGACAACCAGATTTTTGTCTTCGATGGCGGCTGATACCTCGGCGGGCAATGGGCCGGAGTTGCCGATGCAGGTAGTGCAGCCGTAGCCGACGAGATTAAATTTCAATTTTTCGAGATAGGGCAGGAGGCCGGCGGTTTTGAGATAGTCGGTGACTACTTTCGATCCGGGTGCGAGGGAGGTCTTGACCCAGGGCGGCATGGTGAGACCTTTTTCGACGGCTTTTTTCGCGAGGAGGCCGGCGGCGATGAGGACGGATGGATTCGAAGTATTGGTGCACGAGGTGATCGCCGCGATGACGACACTGCCGTGCTTGAGCGACTTTGCCGAATTTGCGGGGACGTGCTCGATGACGTTGGGATTTTCTACGCCGATGGCCGCGGGGTTGCCACCTTCCTGCTCCCAGCGGGCGGAGTTTGCGGCGGCGGCGGGCGGATTCGAGCCATTTTTCGGCTTTATTAAGGAGGGCAGCGCGGTGGTGAAGGACTCAGCTGCGCGTGAGAGGAGAACACGATCCTGCGGACGCTTTGGGCCGGCGAGACAGGGCTCGACGGTGGAGAGATCGAGGGTGAGGTGCTCGGAATATTCGGCGGCGGGCGTGCGGGCATCGTGGAAGAGACCTTGCTCGCGGGCGTAGGCCTCGACCAGTTCGATCTGCTCGTCGCTGCGTCCGGTGAGTTTTAGATAGCGCAACGTTTCTTTATCGATCGGGAAGATGCCGCAGGTGGCGCCGTATTCGGGCGACATGTTGGCGATGGTGGCGCGATCGGCGAGGGGAAGATCCTGCAAGCCGGGGCCGTAGTATTCGACGAATTTGCCGACGACTCCGTGGTTGCGGAGCATTTCGGTGATGGTGAGGACGAGGTCGGTGGCGGTTGCGCCTTCGCGGAGACGATTGGTGAGTTTCACGCCGACGACCAGCGGGATGAGCATGGAGACGGGCTGGCCGAGCATGGCGGCTTCGGCTTCGATTCCGCCGACGCCCCAGCCAAGAACGCCGAGGCCGTTGATCATCGTGGTGTGGGAGTCAGTGCCGACGAGCGTGTCGGGATAGGCGGTGCGCTTGCCGCCTTCTTCGCTGACGAAGACAACACGGGCGAGATATTCGAGATTGACCTGGTGGACGATGCCGGTGTCAGGCGGGACGATGGCGAGATTGCGGAAGCCGGTCTGGCCCCAGCGCAGGAAGGCGTAGCGCTCTTTGTTGCGCTGGAATTCGAGGAGTGCGTTCATGTCGAATGCGCCGGCGGTGCCGAATTCATCGACCTGGACGGAGTGATCGATGACGAGTTCGGCGGGCTGGAGCGGGTTGATGAGAGCGGGATCTCCGCCGAGATGGCGCATGGCGTCGCGCATGGCGGCGAGATCGACTACCGCGGGAACGCCGGTGAAATCCTGCAGGAGGACGCGGCTGGGCGTGAAGGCAATTTCTTTTTCGGGCTTAGAGTCTTTATTCCAGGCGGCGAGGGCGCGAATCTCCTGCGGAGTGACGTTGCGGCCGTCTTCGGTGCGGAGCAGGTTCTCGAGCAGGATGCGGAGCGAAAACGGGAGATGCTTAGTCGAGATGCCCTGGTTGTCGAGAGCGTCGAGGCGGTAGAGTTCGTATTCTTTGTGGCCGGCTTTGAAGGTGGCGCGTGCGCCGAAAGTGTTCGATGACATGATGGCCTTCCTCAGTTGTGGATGATGCAACTAGTTTATCGATTCCCGAGACTGGGCGGGAGTTCCGGGACGAATTTCACCGAAACTCAACCTTATAGTTTAGCCCCTGGAAGTCACATTGGGTGTGTGATGGAGATCAGGCACACAGGTCAGCGCGCAAGAAACGCGCGCGAACCTGGGGCACTTTCGTCAGCCAACTTATTTGGCTTTGAGGAGCAGGACGGGGGCGCTGATATTGTGGCGGACGCGGTCGGCGGTCGCGCCCAGGAAGATGTCGGCTAGCAGGCGATGGCCGTGGGTGCTCATGGCTACGAGATCGCAACCTTTTTGTTTGACCCATTCGATGATCTGACTTGCGGGCTCGCCGAAGGCTAGCTCGGCTTGGGCGGGGATTCCGGCGGACTCGAATTCGGCGCGGATTTTTTCAAGGTAGGCGGTGTCTTCAGTGATTTCGGGGCTGACGGCATCGCGGCCGTAGGTGCGGGCGGCCCATCCGTCGGCAACGTGAAGCAGGACAAGGCGGCTATGAGCCAGTTGGGCGAGTTGCTTGATGTGCTCGATGATGGCGCGGTCGGAGGGCGTGCCGTCGAGGGTTACCAGGATTTTGTTGTACATATCATTCTGCACATATCGTGTTGTGCATATCGTGTAAGGACAGTTGCGCTTTACGTCAAAGCCGATCGTCAGCTGCCTGAAATCACCTGCCAGGCCGCTTTGACCGAATCGGGCAGGCCATAGAGGTCCATGGCGGTGATTAGGATAGCACTGGACCATCCGGCGATGAGCAAGAACAGGCCATTTTTCCAGTGGCCCATGCGCTGGCTGGAACTCGTGAATTGGAGCAGGGGGAACATGGCGAAGGGCAACTGGAGCGCGAGGACGACCTGGCTCAGGGTGAGGAGGTCGGTAACGCTGCTGTCGCCGCGCAGGCCGATGATGAAGACGGCGGGGAGAATAGCGAGCGTGCGGGTGATGAGACGGCGCACCCAGGGCTTGATGCGCCAGTGCATGAAGCCTTCCATGACGACCTGGCCGGCGAGCGTGCCGGTGATAGTGCTGCTTTGTCCGCTGGCGAGAAGGGCGACGGCGAAGAGCGTGCTGGCGGCGGTGGTGCCGAGAAGCGGGGCGAGAGTGAGATAGGCTACGCGGATCCAATCGCTGTTGGCGGTGAAGGTGACGACGTGGCCGCCGGCGACGGTGACGCTTTGTTTTCCAAAGAAGACGGTGGCCGCAAGGACGAGGATGGCGGCGTTGACGAAGAAGGCCACGGTGAGCGCGGCGGTGGAATCGATGGTGTTGAAGTGGATGGCGCGGCGGATGGACTTGTCGTCTTTTTGGAGCTGGCGGCTTTGGACCAACGCGGAGTGGAGATAGAGATTGTGCGGCATGACGGTTGCGCCGATGATGCCGATGGCGATGTAGACCATGCCGAAATGGTTGAGGCGCGGGAGGAGCATGGCTTTGCCCATTTCGAGAAAGCTGGGCTGGGTTTCAGGGAGGACGAAGATTTCGATGAAATAGCAGACGGAGATGGTCGCGATGAGGAGCAGGACTACGGCTTCGATGGTGCGCATGCCGAAGTTTTGCAGAGCGAGCAGAAGAAGAACGTCGAGGCCGGTGATGATGACGGCCCAGAAGAGTGGAATGTGGAAGAGCAGGTTGAGGGCGACGGCGCTGCCGAGAACTTCGGCGAGATCGCAGGCTCCGATGGCGAGTTCGCTCATGAGCCAATTGGGCCAGCGGGTCCAGGAGGGATACCAGTCGCGGCAGCATTGGGCGAGGTCTTTGCCGGTAACTACGCCGAGGCGGGCGGAGATGACCTGCATGAAGATCGCCATGAGGCTGGCTACTCCGACGACCCAGAGCAAGCCGTATTTGAATTGCGCTCCGCCTTGCAGGTCGGTGCCCCAGTTGCCGGGGTCCATGTAACCGACGCTGACGAGAATTGCAGGGCCGACGAAGGCGCGCCACTGGCGCCAGAATCCGGCTTCGTGGGGCGGGACGGCGATGGTGTGGTGGACGCCTTCTAGGGAGACGTGCGTGAGCGGCGGCGCGGTATCCGATTGCCCTTTGTTCGGTTGCGCCTTCGATCTTTGCTCGTTGTCTCGCTGCAGGGGCGGGGGCAGAAGAACTCCACAGTCAACTGGCATATACGCCAGGACGTTAACTGTGGTTAATTATACGGAACGACTGGATAAACGCGAAACCCAAATTCTCTCGGCGGCGGAGCGGCCCAGAACCATTGCGCCCTTGGTGGTGCGGATGGAGATGGTTTTGTCGTAGTTGCGCTCGACGAGGCTGATCTTGCCTCCGGGGCGGATGCCGCGAGACTCCAGGAATTCGAGCAGCTTGCGGTCGCGCTCATAGATTCCGCTGACGGTGAAGGCTTCGCCGGGTTCGGCATCGGAAAGCAGAACCAGACCTCGTTTGCGGCGGCTGGCAGGACTTTCAAGTTCGCTCAGATTGCCGTGGGGGCAGGGACGTCCGCGGCCCAGCCTGGCAACGAGTTTGGCCTCGAAGGCGGGAGATACTGCGTGTTCAAGGCGCTCGGCCTCGTCGTGGACCTGGTACCACTCCATGCCAAAGATTTCGCTGAGCATGCGTTCGATGAGGTGATGACGCTCGGTGAGCTTGCGGGCGATCTTCAGACCAGCCACGGTGAGGCGGACGTGGCCGTCGGTGTTGACGCGCACGAGACCGTCTTTTTTCAGACGGCGAAGGGCCATCGTCACGGCCGGCGGAGAGACGTTGAGCCAGTGAGCGAGGGTCGCCGAAATTACGGTTTCGCCCTCGCCTTCGGCCACGAGGATAGCCTTGAGGTAATCCTCCTTTGAGACGGTGATCATTGAGCGAATTATACGGCGGCGAATTGAGATCGCGGCTATTTGGCGGGCACTCTTTCGAGCTTTCGCGATCGATCTTTTTACCCCGGAGGCACGGAGACACTGAGAAAACCAACTACCTGGAAAGCCCTTTGCTGTATTTGGGTCTTTAGCTGGGTTGAGCTTTTCTGCAGCTTGTGACTTCTTGTGAGGTCAGATCGTGACATTGGTGGCGGATGCGGACTATTCGCGGGTACGGCGAAATCCTAGTTTTATGGCGGCGAAGAGAATTGTGCAGATGGCGAAGTCGACCAGCAGGCCCCAATCTTCTTTAAACATGGTGTGGCGCATGACGCGCGGCAGGTGCGGCATGAGTAGAAAGTAGATGGCGTTGCCGGCGAGGACGGCGGCGAGCGCGTCGAGGAAATTGGTCATCGTGCTTTTGCTTCTGTTTGTGGTTGAGGTGCGACTCACTCGCCGGACTCCTCCTGCTAACATCCCTTGAGATGCTGGAACCATCGACCGCAGTGCAATACGTGAAAGGAATTGGGCCGCGACTGGCTGAGGTGCTGGCTGCGAAGGGCATCCGGACGGTTGACGATCTGCTGCATTATCTGCCGTTTCGATATGAAGATCGGTTGAATCCGCGGTCGGTGGCGGAGCTGCGCGCGGGCGAGATGGCGACGGTGATAGCGGAGGTGCGGAATTCAGGATTGTTTCGCACACGGCGCATGCCGATATTTCAGCTCACCGTTGGCCAGGGACGCAGCCGGTTGAAGTGTTTGTGGTTTAACGCGGCTTATCTGCAGGGAAAATTTCAACCGGGGCAGATGATTGCGCTTTACGGGAAGGTGGAAGCGGATCGGGATGGGCAGTTGCAGATCATCCAGCCACAGTTTGAGATTTTGGGCGATGTGAATGAAGAAGGCGGCGCGGACGGGGCGGAGAAAAAAGCCGCCGCGTCGCTCGAGATCGGACGCATTGTTCCGATTTATGAATCGACCGGGCAGGGAAAGCTTACGCCGCGCTGGTTCCGGCGAATTATCCGGGGGATGCTGGAGAATCTGAATCCGGATTTGCCAGATCCGATTCCGGCGGCGGTGCGGGCACATTTGAGTCTGGTTTCTCCGCGGGAGGCGCTGTGGGGAGTGCACTGGCCGGAGGCTGGAGAGAGTTTTACCGATCTGCAATCGTCGCGGACGGCTGCGCACATCCGGCTGATTTTCGATGAACTGTTTTTTATCGAGCTGGGGCTGGAATTGAAGCGGCGCGAGCAGAAGGCGCAGACAGGGATCGCGTTCAAGCCGGACGACCGGGCGCGGCAGGCGATCAAGAAGATTTTGCCGTTTCATCCGACGGCGGCGCAGAAGCGCGTGCTGAAGGAGATTGCGAGCGATATGCAAACGCCTTATCCGATGCGGCGTTTGCTGCAGGGCGATGTGGGATCGGGCAAGACGATTGTCGCGTTTGAGGCCGCGATCATTGCGATCGAAAACGGGTACCAGGTCGCTCTGATGGCGCCTACGGAGATTCTGGCGCAGCAGCATTATTTTTCGGCGCGGCAGATTCTGGAAGAAGCCGGATACCGCATCGTGCTGCTGACGGGCTCGCTGGAGCAGGATCGCAAGCGGATGGTGCGGAGACATATTGCGCAGGGGAACGCGCAACTCATTATTGGAACGCATGCGCTGATTCAGGATCGGGTGGAATTTGAGAACCTGGGGCTGGTGATTGTGGATGAGCAGCATCGCTTTGGCGTGATGCAGCGGCTGAAGCTGATGAGAAAAGATAGCGGCGGATTGGCAGCGGCTGTGGCGGAGCCGGATGTGCTGGTGATGACGGCAACGCCGATTCCGCGCACGCTGGCGCTTACTCTTTACGGCGATCTGGATGTGTCAGTGCTGGATGAACTGCCGCCGGGGCGGACGCCAATCGTCACGAAGGCGGTGCCGGACGAGCAGGCGGCTGATGTCTGGGAATTTGTGCGGCGCGAGATTGCGGCGGGACATCAGGCTTACGTGGTTTATCCGGTGATTGAGGAGAACGAAGAGCGCGAGTTGAAGGCGGCGGAGCAGATGTACCGGCAACTGCGCGAGAAGATCTTTCCGAATCTGCATGTCGGGCTGTTGCACGGGCGGCTGGATGCGGTGGTGAAAGAACGGGTGATGCGGGAATTTCAGCGGGGCGAGATTGAGATTCTGGTGGCGACGACGGTGATTGAAGTAGGCGTGGACGTTCAGAATGCGACGGTGATGGTGATTGAGCACGCCGACCGGTTTGGGCTGGCACAACTGCATCAACTGCGCGGCCGGATTGGGCGCGGCGCGGCGAAATCATATTGCGTGCTGATGCATGGCGGCAAGGTGTCAGAAGAAGGGCAGCGGCGGCTGGACGCGATGGTGCAGAACAATGACGGCTTCAAGATTGCGGAGCTTGACTTGGAATTGCGCGGGCCGGGGGACTTTTTTGGGACGAAGCAGGCGGGGATTCCGAGCTTTCGGGTGGCGAATTTGATTCGCGACCGGCAATTGCTGGAGGCGGCGAAGCGGGAGGCGGCGCTGGTAGTGGCGGGGCCGAATGCCGAAGTGTCGCAACCGGAGATTGACCGGGCGTTGAAGGCGATGCGGGCGCGGTGGTCGCTTAGTTATGGGCTGGCGGAGGTTGGATGACGGGACTCAGGTGTCAGGTCTCAGGTGTCAGGTGTCAGGTTCAAGTCTCAGGTGTCAGGTTCAGGTTTCAGGTCTCAACCTACTGAGCGCGCTTTAACGAGGTCTGGTCTTTGGTTCTGGGCGGGATCGTTCTGCTATTATCCGATTTTGAGTTCGCTAGCGTTACTTAGTACCGATTTTGAGGAGATTTAACTATGGATGCATCGGGCCTTTCTCTTGGCAATCGGCGTAATGAAGATATTGCACTTGACCTGATGAAGTTTGTGGCTATGACGACGAGCTATGGCAGAACCAGTGGCGCCGGCGGCAGCGTTGGGTTTCAGGGTGGAGCGGCCGTGAGCAAGCCGGAGGAGTATGCCGACCATCTGCTGGAGCTTTATGGGAAGTGTTTGAAGGCGGTGGGGGGGGAAGTAGGCGTCAGTCATCAGCTCTGAGCCATCAGGCAAGGCATTTGGACGCGGCGGCACGTAAGCGTTGCAAATCGAGTTAGCGAAGATCGGGCTTCGGCAGTCGTCAGGCTGACCTGATTGGCTGACGGCTGACGGTTGACAACTTCTTCAGTAACCCCTTTCGCGTGAATCTCTTCGTTGACAACTCCGCGGTTGTCACGCTATCCTAGATTCCTTTGGAAGTCCTGCGGCTGCCCGCCCGGAACACCTAAGCGCGCGTTCTGCGTGGATTGCTTTCTTAGATCGATCTTTGTTTGGACTTTTCTGGGTCGGTCTTTTACTTAGAGAGATAAGGGCATTCAGCGGTCTTCATCATTAGTTCTTTAGTTTTTCAGTCAGGGAGAGTTGCGATGTCTACCTATTTCCCGAAAGAAGGGGAAATCGTGCGGAAGTGGTTTGTGGTGGATGCATCCGGGCAGGCGCTCGGGCGTCTGGCTTCGCGCGTGGCCCGTATTCTGATGGGCAAAGAAAATCCGAAATATACGCCGTTCATCGACACGGGCGATCACGTGGTTGTGATTAACGCGGAACAAATAAAGATGACCGGTATGAAGGTCGAGCAGAAGACCTATCACCATTACACCGGGTATCCGGGCGGACTGCGCTCCGAGGATGTGAAGAAGCGACTGGTGCGCAAACCGGAGCTGGTAATTGAACAGGCCGTGTCACGCATGCTGCCGAAGAACAAACTCGGCAAGCAGATGTTCACGAAGCTGAAAGTTTATAAGGGCGACAAGCATCCGCACGCGGCGCAGAAACCGGAAGCGAAGGTTTTCGCGTAAAGCAAGTTCTCAGGTGTCAGGTCTTAGGTCTCAGGACAAACGACCGGACCCGAAATTCTGGAAAGGGTAAAGCACCAGGTTGGCTGAGTGGCTGACGGGTTGAGTGCTGAAAGCTTACATGGCAGAGACGGTTCAATACTACGGAACGGGACGGCGGAAGGCGGCGATTGCGCGCGTTTTTCTGCGTCCGGGCAGCGGCGAGTTCAAGGTTAACGGCAAGGCGTTCGATGAATACTTTGTGACGCCTTCGCAGCGCATCAGCGCCAAACAGGCTCTGGTTCTGACGGATACCGGGGCGAGCTTTAATGTGCTGGCGCGCGTGAACGGCGGCGGCGTAGCGGGACAGGCTGAGGCGGTGCGGCTGGGAATTACGCGCGCGCTGATGCTGTTTAATGCCGAACTGCGCAAGCAGCTGAAGGCGAAGGGCATGGTCACTCGCGATCCGCGCGCGAAAGAACGCAAGAAGTACGGACAGAAGGGCGCGAGGAAGAGATTCCAGTTCAGCAAGCGGTAAGTTAGTCGTCGATCGTCTGTCGTTGGTCGTCCGCGCCGCGGATGAGACTGATGTTTTTTTGTTTTTTCCGACGATTCGCGACCAAGGACAGACGACGATTTTAGGTGTTCAATTCATCCCCCCACCTCCCCCGAGTTGGGGTGGACGGGAATGGCAATCCGGGGCCGGTCGCGTCCGGATGTAGACCACATAAGGAGGTTGATTGGCAAACATCACCATGAAGGAGTTGCTCGAAGCGGGAGTTCACTTCGGGCACCAGACAAAGCGGTGGAACCCGCGCATGAAGGAGTACATCTTCGGCGAGCGCAATGGGATCTACATTATTGACCTGCAAAAGACGCTGAAGATGTTCAAAGAGGCGTCGAAGTTCGTGCAGGACCTGGCGGCCGAAGGGAGAATCGTTCTCTTCGTGGGCACGAAGCGCCAGGCGCAGGACGCGATTGCCGAGGAGGCGACGCGCTGCTCGATGTTCTATGTGAACCAGCGCTGGCTGGGCGGCCTTTTGACCAACTGGATCACGGTGCAGAAATCCGTAAAGCGGCTGAAAGAGCTGGACGAAATGGCCACGGACGGCCGGTACGATCTGCTGCCGAAAAAAGAAGTGATCAAGCTGGAGCGGGAGCGCAAGCATCTGCAGGCGAACCTGGCGGGCATCAAGAATATGTCGCGGTTGCCGGATGCGATCTTTGTGATTGACTCAAATAAAGAACAGATTGCGGTGCGCGAAGCGCGCAAGCTGGGAATCCCGGTGGTTGCGGTCGTCGACACGAACTGCGATCCGACCGAAGTGGATTATGTGATTCCGGGCAACGACGACGCGCTGCGGGCGATCCGGCTGTTCACGTCGAAAATCTCGGAATCGATCGCCGAGGGCGTGAACGCGATGGGCGACAAGCAGATGGCGGAGATCCAGGCCGTGGCTGCGCCTGAAGTGCAGGAAGGCGAAGCTGCTCCGGAGGTTGCGGTGGTGGAAGTTGCCGCCGCGGGTGATGGCGTGGCTGCCGCCGCAGTCGTTGCCGAAGGCGAAGAGATTCGCATGGAAGACGTGCTGGGCGCGGGAACGCGGAAGCGTCCGGCGGCGGTCGCGGAGGACGTGGACGAGCTGCAAGCGGAGACGCGGAGGTCGTAAAACAGCTTTTGGTTGTTAGCGACTGCTTTCGGCAATCGGTGAAGATCTGACCCGCGTGGTTAGTCTCAGCGCGGGTCGAGTTTTGTGAGAAAGGTAATCACTCTTACTTATGAGTACGACTATGGCAAACATTTCAGCAGGACAGGTAAAGGAGCTCCGGGAAAAAACCGGAGCGCCGATGATGGATTGCAAGCAGGCTCTCACTGAGGCTAAAGGCGATCTCGAAGAAGCAATTGTGCTGTTGCGCAAGCGGGGCGTTTCGGTCGCGGCCAAAAAAGCGACGCGAGTGACGAGCGAAGGCTCGGTTGCGCAGTACATTCACGCGGGCGGCAAGATCGGCGTGCTGGTCGAGGTCAATTGCGAGAGCGATTTTGTCGCGCGCACGGACGACTTCAAAGAGCTGATCCATGATATTGCGATGCACATTGCGGCGAGCGATCCGAAGTTCGTGCGCAAGGAAGATGTGACGAAGGCGGATTTCGATCGAGAGCGTGAGATTTATATCGCGCAGGCGGTAGCATCGGGCAAGCCGCAGAATATTGCGGAGAAGATGGTTGCCGGCAAGATGGAAAAGTTCTATGAAGAGGTCTGCCTGCTGGAGCAGCCGTTCATCAAGGACCAGACCGTGAGCATCGCGCAGCTGATTGCCACCAAGATCGGCAAACTGGGCGAAAACATCGCGGTGCGGCGCTTTGCGCGGTTCAAGGTGGGCGAGGCAACGGCTACGGTAGCGTTTGTCACCGCTAAACCGGATGAGGGCGAGGCGGCTCCGGCTGCCAAGTAAATTGAGGGGCGCTGCGGCGCCCCTTTTGATTTGCAGCAAGAGGATTTCGCTCAGCATCAACGGCCATCATTTTTGGGTTAGACTTTGTAACGTGCACCAAGT
>JBAWAI010000333.1:0-12381 GCA_049589215.1 Terriglobales bacterium
GCATAAGATCAACAACACGGTGGGGCAGATCCTGCTGGCGCGGCGCATGGGCAAGCGCCGCATCATCGCCGAAACCGGCGCCGGCCAGCACGGAGTCGCGACCGCCACCGTGTGCGCGCTCCTCGGCTTCGACTGCGTCGTCTACATGGGAACCGAAGACATGCGCCGCCAGGAACTCAACGTCTTCCGCATGAGGCTGCTCGGAGCCGAAGTGCGCGGCGTCGAGTCCGGCTCGCGCACCCTCAAAGACGCCATCAACGAAGCCATGCGCGACTGGGTCACCAACGTCCGCACCACGCATTATTTGTTAGGCAGTGTGCTCGGCGCGCATCCGTATCCGACGATGGTCCGCGACTTTCATCGCGTAATCGGACGCGAAGCCCGCGCGCAGATTCTCAAAGCCGAGGGCAAGTTGCCGAACGCAATCATCGCCTGCGTAGGCGGAGGCTCGAACTCGATAGGAATTTTCTACGATTTTATAAGAGACAAGAAAGTCGAACTGATCGGCGTCGAAGCCGGAGGCCGCGGCGAAACTCTCGGCGACCACGCCGCCCGTTTTCGCGGTGGCTCGCCCGGCGTCTTACAAGGCACTTACTCATACGTGTTACAAGATAAGTCGGGCCAGATCGCGCTCACGCATTCCGTCTCCGCCGGTTTGGACTACCCATCAATAGGTCCTGAACACGCGGAGTTACACGACACAGGCCGAGCCGAGTACGTCCCCGCCAGCGATGCCGAAGCGCTGGACGCAACCACCCTGCTGGCCAGAACCGAAGGCATAATCCCCGCTCTGGAATCCGCCCACGCCGTGGCCGAAGTGATTAATCGCGCCCCAAAGATGAAAAAGTCCGAAGTGGTTATAGTCAACATCTCCGGTCGCGGCGATAAAGATGTCGGAATTATGCGGGAGAGTTTGAAGCTGGACTGAATAACGGGAGCACGTCCAATCTCCGAGTGGGCAGGGATTTTCGTCACTAGCCCGCTCCTCACGCGCGCACCAGTTCCCGCCGTTCGAGCCGCGGCAGCGCCTCGATTGATCTCCCCGCCTTCTTCTGCGCAAGCCGCAGCTCGTAGAGACTCTGGAGATTCAGCCAAAATTCTGCGCTCGTGCCAAAAAAATGGGCCAGGCGGAGAGCAGTGTCGCCCGTGATGGCCCGTGTTCCGTTCATTATCTGGGTCACGCGATTCGTTGGAACACTCATCTTCCGCGCCAATTCGGCCGCGCTCATATCGAGCGCTTTCAATTCTTCGGCCAGGTGTTCGCCCGGATGAATTGCAGTTAGTGCCATAGTTGCTCCTTAGTGATAGTCGCCGAGACAACTCCGAAAAAGCCAGTTGGTGGACCGTAAGTGTGAGATGCGCCAGTCGCGCCTGCGCCAACCTCGGTTCCGAACTCCGCTTCTAAAGCCGGCAACCCAGCCTAAGTCATTGAATATAAAATATATTACAAGTAAATCCTCATTCCCAAAGACTCGCCGGAAAAAAGTCGTTAAGTCATGTATTTTCAAAGATCATCCAGGAGGGACCAGTTAACTAACTCGTAAACTCCGCAGGAAATAACGCGACAAGCGAACCGCAATCGAATCCACAAACCACCTTTACGATCTCCTCTGCAATCTCCATATTCACTCCGCAATCTACAATGCTTTCGTGCCCTTTCACTTCGAAAGTAAACCGTCTCTCGTCGCCTACGTCACCTGCGGAGATCCCGATCTCGCCACCACGCGCGATGTCATTCTCGCCGCCATTGAAGCGGGCGCGAGCACCATCGAACTCGGCGTCCCATTCAGCGATCCCGTCGCCGACGGTCCGGTAATCCAGCGCGCCAGCGAGCGCGCTCTCAAACACGGAACTTCGCTTGAGCACGTGCTCAAACTCGCTGCCGAAATCCGCGAGCAATCGCAATCCGTCGGCCTCGTTGTTTTTTCTTATCTCAACCCGATCCTGCGCATGGGCCTCGCCAAGTTTTGCCACGTCGCCCGCCTCGCCGGAATCGATGGCACGCTCATCACCGATCTCCCCATCGAGGAGGCCGGCGAATATCTGCGCGAGGCGCGCAAGAACGATCTGGCCACAATTTTTCTGGCTGCGCCCACTTCAACCGACCAGCGCCTCAAGCGGATCGCCGAAGTCTCTTCCGGCTTCATTTACGCCATCTCGCGCACCGGCGTCACCGGCGAGCGCCAGCAGATGTCCGGCGACGCGCGCAGTCTGGTCAAACGCATTCGCCAATTCTCGAAACTGCCCGTGGCCGTCGGCTTCGGCATCTCCACGCCCGACCAGTTCGCAGCCGTCGGCAAATTCGCCGAGGCGGCTGTCGTCGGCAGCGCGATCGTTCATGTCATCGAACAAAATCCCGCACGGGAAGCGATCTCTGTGGCAGAATTCATAGGACAGCTCACAGCCGTCAGCTCTCAGCTCTCAGCAAGAAAATAATCATTAGATACGAATCTCTAAATGGGAATTGGTGCTTCAGGATTGGACTGAGAACTGAGAACTGAGAACTGAGAACTGAGAACCGGCAACTGTTTTCATGGATATTTCCGACTGGCGCAAGAAGATCGACGACCTGGATCGCCAACTGGCGGGCCTCCTCAACGAGCGTGCCAGAGCCGCCATAGAGATTGGCCGCCTGAAGCGCAATACGAACTTGCCGATCTATGAACCGGATCGCGAGAAGCAAGTGATCGCCAACGTGCAGCACGCGAGCCAGGGCCCGCTCGCCGCGCGCGACCTGGCACAGATTTACGAGCGCATCATGGATGTGATGCGCAGCATTCAGAAGCACGAAATCGTGCCTGACAACGCGCTTTCAACCGGGCACGACACAGAGATTGATTCGCAGTTCGAAGACTGAAGATCGATGACAATTTCGCAACGTAACTCAATTCGCATCGGACGGTAAAGAGCCAACTCATGATCGTAGCCATGCTAGATTCCGCCAGTGAAGATCAGATCCAGCACGTGATCGATCAACTGGTTCAGATGGGTTTCGAAGTCCACCGCTCCACCGGAGCCCTCAAAACCGTGCTCGGCGGCGTCGGCTCGCGCACCGACTTTGACACGCGTGAAGTCGAAATGTTGCCCGGCGTTCAGGAAGTCCACCGCATCACCTCGCCCTACCGGCTCGCCGGCCGAAACTTCCGCCCCGAAGGCACGACCGTTAAATTCGCCAACGGCGTCGAAATCGGCGGCAAAAATATCATCGTCATGGCCGGACCCTGCTCGGTCGAATCGCGTGAGCAACTCTTCACGGTTTCCGAGCAGATCGCCAAGGCAGGCGCTCGCGTCCTCCGCGGCGGCGCTTTCAAACCGCGCTCCTCGCCTTATTCCTTTCAAGGAATGGGTCTCGAAGGTCTCAAACTTCTCCGCGAAGCCGGCGACCGCTTCGGCCTGCTCGTGATCAGCGAAGTCATGGAAATCTCGCAGATCGAACTGATGCTCCCTTACATCGATATTTTTCAGGTGGGAGCGCGCAACATGCAGAACTTCAATCTGCTGCGCGAACTCGGCAAGGCGCGCAAGCCGATCCTGCTCAAGCGCGGCATCTCCGCCACCTTTGAAGAGCTTTTATGTTCCGCGGAATATCTGCTTGCCGGCGGCAACTACGAAGTGATCCTTTGCGAGCGCGGCATCCGCACCTTCGAAACCTACACCCGCAATACCATGGACATCTCCGCGATCCCGATCATTCACAAGCTCTCGCACCTGCCCATGACGGCCGACCCTTCGCACGGCACCGGCCGTCGCGACAAAGTCGCGCCCATGGCTCGCGCCTCAGTCGCTGCCGGAGCCGACGCCTTGCTGATCGAGGTCCATCATCAGCCCGACAAGGCTTTGTCAGACGGCGCGCAGTCGCTCTATCCGGACCAGTTCGCGAAACTGATGGAGGAGATTCGCATGATCGCCCCGGCCGTCGGCCGGACAATCGAGTAAACTGCATCCACCCCGATTCGTGAGTCGCCGATTCACAGAACGGCCAATTCATGGAGTGACCAATGAGGATGCCGCCGGCAATGCTCGCTCTGCTTGCACCTGTTTTCCTGATCACGGTTCCGTCGTTCCCCCAGCCAAGAGTAAACGTGATCAAGAATCCGCGGACCGTATCCCTCCACGATTTGGCCTTCATCTCCGGCCACAGCCGCGGCGAACTCGACGGCGGCATTGCTGACGAAGAATGGAGTCAACCCATCGGCGACACTATGATGGGAATGTATTGTTACGTCAAAGATGCCAAGGTCAGGATGTACGAGATGATGGTGGTCGAGCAGACAGGAAGAGGGCCCGTGCTCCGCCTGAAGCACTACAACGCTGGGTTGCAGGCGTGGGAGGAGAAGACAAAAGTCTGGGATTTTCCGCTAGTGAGATTTTCTCCGCAAGATGCGCTTTTCGAAACGGCCGATAAAAGCATTCGCATAGAATATCGAGCCGCAGGTCCCGGCATCCTCGAAGCTACTCTCGAAGAAGCAGGCAAAACGCCGGAAGTCTTCCTATACAAGCACTCCTCTGACTGATGCCCTTCAAGCAAGTCACCATCATCGGCACCGGACTCATCGGCGGCTCGCTCGGACTCGCCCTGAAGAAGCGTCACCTCGCCTCCCGCATCGTTGGTTACGATCGCGCCCCCGTGCTCAAGCGCGCCAAAGATTGCGGTGCCATTGAAAAAGGCTTTACCAGTATTGCCGAGGCTGTGTCCGGCAGTGACCTCATCGTCCTTGCCGCACCGGTGATCACCATCATCGATCTCATCGAGCGTCTCGGGCCTGCGCTTCCGGCGCGCACTCTCGTCACCGATGTTGGCAGCACCAAGCTGGAAATTGTCCTGCGCGCGGCGAAATCTTTTGGCCGCTACGCCGGCCAGCGTTTTCTCGCCGGGCATCCCATGGCTGGTAAAGAGAGTGCCGGCGTGGAATTTGCCGATGCCGACCTCTTCGAAGGCGCGGCCTGGCTGTTTACGCCGCTGCCACGCCAAAACCCGCACGCCGGCCTGTGCGGAGAATTCCTTCACTGCGTCGAAAAAATCGGCGCGCGCGTCGCGCTCCTCGATCCCGCCGAACACGATCGCCTCTGCGCCTGGATCAGCCACCTGCCGCAGATGATCTCCACCGGCCTCGCGGCCACGCTCGTCGATGAATTCGGCCCCGGCGCTCCCGTCCTCGATATCGGCGGCCGCGCCCTGCGCGATCTCACGCGCATCTCCGGCTCGCCCTACTCCATGTGGCGCGACATCGCCATCACCAACAAGAAAAATCTTGCCGACGCGCTTCACAAGCTGGAGCAGCGTCTCGCTCACATCCGCGAAAATCTCGACACGCGCGAACTCGCCGCCGAGTTTGAAATTGCCCACGAGCTCAGGAAAACTCAAAAGCCAGTCGTCAAATTGAAAAAGTAAAGTGAGACCGAGCAAAGGTCGTGAGCCGCCGGCCTCAGACTGATCTGATCGTTCAATGCTTGGCACTCGCGGCTCGAAACTGCAATGTCGCCTGGGCCGCGCCTTTTCATTTAGAATCACAACCGCCATGCACAAGGTCGTTTCGAGCGCCGAAGAGGCCATCCAGGATGTATTCGACGGGGCGACCATCATGGTCGGCGGCTTCGGGCTTTGCGGCAATCCCGAAAATCTTCTTCGTGCCCTGGCCGCCAAAGGCGTAAAGAACCTCACCACCATCAGCAACAACGCTGGCATCGACGGGATCGGCGTGGGTCTGTTGCTCGCCAACGGCCAGATCAAGCGCCACATCGGAACCTACGTCGGCGAAAACAAGTTGCTCGAGGCGATGGTGCTCGATGGCCGCGTGCACCTCGATCTGGTTCCACAGGGAACGTTTTCGGAGCGCATTCGCGCCGGTGGCGCGGGAATACCTGCATTTTTTACTCCCACGGGCGTCGGGACAATGGTCGCCGAAGGCAAGGAAGCCCGCGACTTCGATGGCCGCACCTACATCATGGAACGCGCTCTCCAGGCTGACTTCGCGTTCGTCAAAGCCTGGAAGGGCGATACATGGGGCAACCTCGTCTATCGCAAAACTGCGCGCAATTTTAATCCCATGATGGCAACGGCCGCGAAGATAACGATCGCCGAGGTCGAGCATCTGGTGCAGCCCGGGGAACTCGACGCCGACATGGTGCACACGCCGAGCGTGTACGTCAAAAGAATTTTCCAGGGGAAGGCGTTTGAGAAGAGAATCGAAAAGCGCACGGTAAGGAAGGCGAGTTGAAGTTATATGGGTGTTGACTCGAAGGTTGGCAAAGATCTCGAAAAACGCGATCGCATCGTCAAGCGCATCGCGCGCGAACTGCGGGACGGATTCTACGTCAACCTGGGCATCGGCATGCCCACGCTGATCGCCAATTACGTGCCGCCCGGCATGGATGTGATCCTGCAAAGCGAGAACGGCATGCTCGGCATCGGGCCATTTCCTGTCGAGGGCTGCGAAGATGCCGACCTCATCAACGCGGGCAAGGAAACGGTCAGCGAACTACTCGGCACGGCTTATTTTTCCAGCGCAGATTCCTTCGCCATGATTCGCGGTGGCCACATCGACCTGAGCGTCCTCGGTGCGATGGAGGTCGACGAGCAAGGCAATCTCGCCAATTGGATGATCCCCGGAAAAATGGTGAAAGGTATGGGCGGAGCGATGGACCTGGTCGCCGGCGCGCGCCGCGTGGTCGTCGCCATGGAGCACGCTACAAGAGATGGGCAGCCGAAGATTTTGAAAAAATGCACGCTGCCGCTGACGGGCGTGAAGGTCGTCGATACGATTGTGACTGAGATGGCGTACATCCGCGTTACGCCCGAAGGCTTGCTGCTGGAAGAGATTGCTCCCGGCTTAACCGTCGAAGATGTTCAACGCGCCACCGAGCCGAAGCTGCGCGTCAGCGCCACGCTAAGGCCGATGGAGAGCTAGCAGCACTCGCTTTGGGATTAGCGGGAAGCCTATACGCGAAACGGCGCCCTCATCAGCCGCACCGGCAGCATAAGAATCTCCTCCACCAGCCTCAGCGCTCCGTGAACCGCAATTCCCACCAGACGGAACGGCAGCAGCATCAGCCACACAAACGGATAAAGAATTAGCGCGCAGAGGGCCAGCGGCCAGCACAGAACGAACAGAATGCACCAGAGCAAAAATGCAAACATGGGAAGACCTCTACAAATAATACGGAATTTCGCGTAAAAAAGTTCAGCGAGCCTGCCCGCGGGTTCGCACGGGCGAGGCGACCGCGCCCCCGGAGGCTATCCCGAAGGTGCCGACAGATGCTTCTGCAGAAATTTCAGGCTGCGAATGCCGGCGTCCAGCCAGATTTCATTTTCAAATCCATGCCCCGCGCCGGAATAGATTTTCATCTCGTGCGGAATATCTTTCTCCTCGAGCAGGTGTTGCAGGTTGTAGGCCTCTTCAACCGGGACTGTGGGATCGGCGTCGCCGTGCAGGATGAGCGTCGGGCACAGGCGGCGCATGAACAGCTTCATCTCACGCGGCAACCCACCGAAAAATTCGACAACCGCCTTGATCCGCCCATCGATCGAAGAATTAGAAAGAGAGAGATATGCGCCCAGCGAGAAGCCGACTAGCCCGATGCGCTCGCGATCGACCTGCGGCTGCTTTTCGACGAAGCTCACCGCCTGCCAGAGGGTTTTCATCCAGGTCGGAAAATTGCGAATGATCAAGGGCTTGTCGGCAGACTCTGTACCTGTGCGGTCAAAGTAATGAAGCACGAACACGGCGAAGCCTTGCTCAGCAAGTAGCGCTGCGAATTTTTCCGTGCCGGTCACGTCGCCGCCCGCGCCATGCAGCGCGATGACGGCGGGCAGGGAACTGCCCCCCGATTCCGGAATATAGGCGTCGACACGAATCTTTTTGCGGCCGCTCTCGAATGCGAGTTGTGATCGGCTGACGGTTGGCATCTGTTGATTGAATCTTGAAGCGAGACCGTTGATCCGAAGGCGAAAAGACGTGGCAGGCCGCGTCTCTACGAAACTTGTTCGGATAACTCGCGTAGCGCCTGCTCATACGGTGCACGCGCAATCCCGCGCTCGGTGATGATGGCTGCAACATATTTCGCCGGCGTCACGTCGAACGCGGGATTTTCGATTTCGACTCCGTCCGGAACCATCTGTTTTCCGGCGATGTGCGTAACCTCGCGTGAATTGCGCTGCTCGATGGGAATCTCGCTGCCATCGGGCGTTTCGAGGTCGACGGTGGAAATCGGCGCGGCCACGTAAAACGGAATGCCGTGCTCCTTGGCCAGCACCGCAACCGTATAGGTTCCGATTTTGTTGGCCACGTCGCCGTTGGCGGCGATGCGATCGGCGCCGACCACGATCGCTCCAATCTTGCCCTGCGCCATCATCGCGCCCGCCATGTTGTCGGAGATCACGGTGGTGGGAATGCCGTCTTTCATCAGTTCCCACGCAGTGAGCCGCGAGCCTTGCAGAAACGGGCGAGTCTCATCGGCGTAGACGTGAATTTTCTTGCCCTGTTCGACGGCTGCGCGAATTACGCCCAGCGCGGTGCCGTAGCCGGCGGTGGCAAGCGCTCCGGCGTTGCAGTGCGTGAGCACGCCGCCGGAAGATGGCATGAGCGTCGCGCCGTAGCGGCCCATGGCCTGGTTCGCGGCGATGTCTTCCGCGTGCATGCGCTGCGCTTCTTCGACGAGCACCTGCTTGATCTGCGGAATCGGCCGCGCGCGCAGAGTTTCGAACTTCTCCTGCATGCGGCGAATCGCCCAGAAAAGATTGACGGCGGTTGGGCGCGTCTGTCGAATCGTTTCGCAGATCTCGTCAAACTCTTTTTTGAGTTCGCCGCTGGTTTCAGCTTTCGAATTCTTCACGCCCAGCGCGATGCCCATGGCCGCGGCCACGCCGATCGCCGGTGCTCCGCGCACAACCATGTTGCGAATCACGTCGGCGACTTCCCCGTGCGTGGTGCAGGTTACATAAACTTCTTCGGTGGGCAGCTTCGTCTGGTCGATGAAGACAACGCCGCGGTCGGTCCATTCGAGAGTTTGAATCATGAAGTGTGTCGTTCGTCCTTAGTCGTTAGCCGTTGGTCGCTAGCTGCTCGCTATTCGCCTGAGCTTTTAGATTAACGGATAATAGGAACGTGCGGAGCCGCGTCTTCCGGCAAAATTCCGCTGACGCGCGGATCGTCTGCCACCTCGATCGCCTGCTTGTAGACGCGGAATCCGCATTTCAGGTAGAACGGCAGCGCGGCCGGTGCGTCCAGATTGCAGGTGTGCAGCCAGACCCGGACCGCCGAGCTATCCCACGCGCGCTCGAGCAACGCCGCCATGAACGAACGTCCGAGGCGCTTGCCCATTGCCTCGGGAAAGAGCCCGAAGAATGTAACCTCCACATCCGGAGCGTGCGAACGGTCCAACTCCGCCATGCCGATCTCGCTTCCCTCGTGCTCGGCGACAAACAATTCATTGGCCGAGCTGTGCAACACCTGGGCCAGTTGCTCGTCGGTCATTTCGAGACGGCTGAACCACAGCCATTGCGAGCCGGCGCGCCGGTAGAGCGCGCGATACCAATTGAGGTCGGGAGCGGGCACCAGCCGCAAGCGGACCCCATTCGTTGAAACAAAGTCCTGCCAAGCGGCGTCCCGCGCCGGGCGCGCGCGCATCTCGAGGAAGGTCACAACCGACGCGATTTTTCCCGGAGCAAGATCGGTGAATCCGTCAGGAAGCATTGAGTTAATCGCTGACAGTTTGATTACGCATTGTTCGCGGCTAAATGCTGTTTCCGCACGTCGGTCGCGGTGAATATCGAGATAAACGGCGCAGGCGCAGCTGCCTTTTCGACATTCGGACGTCCATGCGCATCCTGGCGCTCGACCAGGCACATCGCGCCGACCACTTCAAATCCGAAGGCGCGTGCGGCCTCGATCGCATCGATCGTTGATGCACCGGTGGTGCAGACGTCGTCAACGATCACCACTGCCGCGCCTTTTTCGCGAAAGCCCTCAATGCGCTGACCGGTTCCGTGCTGCTTCTCCGATTTGCGGACCAGGAATCCGTTGAGCGTGCCGCTCGTGACGGCGACCGCGACCACAATAGGATCAGCACCCATCGTAAGCCCGCCAATGGCGGTCGGCTCCCAGCCTTGCTCGCGGATCTCGTCGAAAAAAACCTGGCCCACAAGTTGGCTGCCGCGCGCGTCGAGCGTCGTCGTGCGGCAGTCGATGTAATAGTCGCTGGTCGCGCCGGACGACAGCTTGAATTCGCCTAGTCGAAATGATTTAGCGGCCAGCATTTCCAAAAGTTCTTGGCGTGCGGTAGACATGAATTTCTACGATAGCACGGAGAATAGTTCCAAGGTCCAAGCTCCCAGCTCTCAGCAATCCAGCGCAACCCAATCGAGGAGCTTGCCCGAAGCTCGGAGCTTAGAGCTGCGAGCTTAGAGCCTCGAGCTTAGAGCTGTTTCTCATTGATTCAGTCGTTCCAAATGCCGGAACCCGCCGGTCGCCACAAAAAGCAGCATGATGATGGTGCCGTTGTAACCGACGTGCACCAGGAACGAAGCGGCCAGCGAATTTTTCTCCTCACGGACCAGCGCCAGCACCACTCCAACGATAAAGATAAGCAGCACCGACGCCCATGAATTGCCATATTGCGCGGAGTGCATAAGCGCGAAGGGAAGCGCGGTTATGACGACCGCCGCAGCCACTCCGGTGTGACGTCTCACTGCAGGATAGAAAAATCCGCGGAAGAAAATTTCCTCCATCAGCGGCCCCAGGGTCACGCTGAACACCGACACCAGCACAATGCTGGAGGGCTGGCGCAGCACGGCGTCAAACGGCACTTCTTTGGGGAGCGGCAAGAAACGCTCGAGCACAAGAAAAACGGCTTGCAGCGTGAATCCGCCCAGAATGTAGCTCCAGATATTCGCCGGTCGATTCCAGCGGATAGCTTGCCAGAATTCTGGCTGCCGCCTCTCACGCGTGACGAGTACATACATGTATCCAAGGACCAGGAGATAAACCACCATCTGGCCGAGCAACTGAAGTTCGAGATGCCGGCTCAAGCCATTCATCCGCGCCCCGAAAGTTTTGCCGTGGACGGCGAATGACATGGCGATAAAGACAACGATAAAAGCCAGAACCGTCATCACCAGAATACGCACAACATCCAGCCCGGTCCAAGGCGGATTCCTCGCCGGATCCAATCCAGGAGTAAATTCACCGGGAGCAAGCGCAGCCATCTGGATCGCTGGATCGGGCGCCTCGGCAAGCATATCCGGCTTTTCCGGGAAACTGTTCAATGCGCTTCCTGCATGTGTTCGGCGACCGCCTTGGAGCCGTTGAAGTAGGTGGCCAGTTCCTGGCCAGTGTACGACTTTCTGATGCGCGCGACCTGCTCCGGGGTTCCTTGCGCAACCATGCGGCCGCCCTCTTCGCCACCCTCCGGCCCGAGGTCGAGAATCCAGTCCGCGTTGCGAATCACGTCCATGTTGTGCTCGATGATGATTACCGTGTTGCCGAGATCGGTCAGGCGATGCAGCACGTCGAGCAGTTTGCGCACGTCGTCAAAGTGCAGGCCGGTGGTCGGTTCATCGAGCAGGTAAAGAGTTTTGCCGGTCTGGCGCTTGCTCAGTTCGCGCGCCAGCTTGATGCGCTGCGCCTCGCCGCCGGAGAGCGTGACCGCCGATTGGCCAAGGTGAATGTATCCCAGGCCCACATCAACCAGCGTTTGCAGCTTTTGCCGGACCTGCGGAATATTTTCCAGAATCTGAAGCACATCCGCGACCGGCATTTCCAGCAGGTTGGCGATCGAATATCCGTTGTAGCAGACCGATAGCGTTTCGTGATTGTAGCGATGGCCGCCGCAGACCTCGCACTGCACGTAAACGTCCGGCAGAAAATTCATTTCGATGCGGCGCTGGCCTTCACCCTGGCAAGCCTCGCAGCGTCCACCGGACACGTTGAACGAGAACCGTCCCGGCTTGTAGCCGCGCTCGCGTGATTCAGGCAGCATCGCAAAGATGTCGCGCACCAGCGAGAAGATTCCGGTATAAGTCGCCGGATTCGAGCGCGGAGTGCGGCCGATCGGCGACTGATCAATGCGAATCACTTTGTCGATCAGTTCCGCGCCAGTGATCGATCTGTGCTCGCCCGGTTCTTCGCGCGAGCGATAAAGCTGACGGGCGAGAGCGCGATACAGAATATCGTTGACGAGCGTCGACTTGCCCGAGCCAGAGACGCCGGTCACCACCGTCATTACACCCAGCGGAAAGACGACGTCGAGATTCTTGAGATTATTCTGGCGCGCGCCGAGAATCGTGATCGCCTTGCCGTTCGGACTGCGGCGCTGCGGCAGCATCTCGATGCGCTGGCGTCCGGCAATGTAGGCGCCGGTGAGCGATGCCGGCTCATCCATGAT
>JBAWAI010000334.1:0-9989 GCA_049589215.1 Terriglobales bacterium
TTTCAGTTCAGCCAGGAATTCGCGCGCACTGCGCGCGGCTCCGCGACGATATTCCGTCGTACTCGTCTGGATTTGATCCTTTGCCGATGAGTTCTGCATTTCGAGGTAGTCTTCAAGATCGTCGACGTGCATCATCCCTACAACCGGGATGCCATCCTTCTCCAAGATGAAGAATTCGCGATTAACATGAACGCGGCGAACAACTTGGCCCAGATTTACGCGCGCCTTGGTCAGGGGGAGCCGGTTAACGATGGTTTTCATGGGTTAAGCAATGTTAATCAACATTGATTAATTAAGCAACTACTTGCTCTTCTGCCACTCCCGGTAAGCCTCGCTCTTCCCGATCCCGCGCTCTTTGGCGACTTTTTTCAGCGCAGCCTTTTCGTCAGCGTTTTCCGACACCATCACCTCGCGGACGCGCTGTGCGACAGTCAGCTCAGAACTCACGGCTTTCGGCTCTGAGCTTTCCTGCTTTGCAACCAGCAGCGTGATTTCGCCTTTGACGTCGCCCCGCTTCTTCAGTTCGTCGAGCACTTCTCCCGCCCGCCCGCGCAAAAACTCTTCGTGCAGCTTGGTTACTTCGCGCGCAACCACGACGTGCCGGTCCCCACCCAACACTTCGACGACGTCCAGCAGTGTCTCCAGCAACCGGTGCGGAGCCTCATAGAAAACCTGCGTTCTGGGTGACTCGCGCACGCTCTCGAGCAATTTGCGGCGCTGGCCGGATTTCGCCGGAAGGAATCCACTGAAGCGGAAGGAATCAGTCGGCAGGCCGCTCGCGACCAGCGCGGCCAAGTATGCCGACGCGCCCGGAATCGGCACGACCGGGACGTGATGGCGGATGGCCAGCGTGATCAGGCGAAAGCCTGGATCGGAAATACCGGGCATGCCCGCGTCTGTGACGAGCGCGATCTTGGCGCCCGATTCGAGATCGACGACCAACTCGGCCGCTTTCGTCATCTCGTTATGCTCGTGATAACTCACCGTGCGTGTATGAATGCCGTAGTGGGTGAGCAGTTTCTGCGTCTGCCGCGTGTCCTCGCAGGCAATCACATCTACTTCTTTGAGCACGCGAAGCGCGCGCAGCGTAATGTCTTCAAGGTTGCCGATGGGCGTGGCAACAAGATAAAGCGCCGAGCCGGGGCCGAGCGTGCCGCGGTCGTTGTCCGGCATGTTTTTCAGGCCCGTTTGTGACTCGGCTGGCATATCAAATGAGGTCTTCGTTCTGCGTGAGCGGCTTTGTACTTTAGCGGCCAAACAATCAGAAGTCTAACACCCGGCCGCGCGCAAACGACGGCGAAAGGATGGGCCGTTAAGCGCTCCCGCGCGATCCCCACTCCCACATGCCGAACATTGCTTTTTGCGAGATCGGATGACCCGCCTGGCGAGCAAGCATCGTGATCTGCCCGCGATGGTGCGCGTCGTGCGCGATGAGATAGCCGAAAAATCCGACAGCATCGGGGCGGAAGCCTTTGATGTGGCCGTCGGCCGCCAGCGAAGCCTGCAGGACTTCGTGGAGCGCATCGCGGCTCTCCGCAAGGCCCTTACGCGCTTGCGCAGGCGTTACCTTGAGCCGATCGAGTTGCTCGGGAATCTTCCGGTCTAGCTCAGGACTGGCTTTGCCTTCCGCGGCTTTCAGCCACATCACTCGCACGTTATGCATGTGCGCGACAATCGAGGCGATGTCTCGGCCTTTGCCGTTCGGAGGCTCGGCTCGCCACGCCTCGGCGGGCAGATTCTCGATCAGGTACTGGTTGATGCGGTCATTAGTGTCGAACGCCGCGAGCAGAGCATCGGCGAGGACGACTGGCTGTTTTAGGGGCATGATGGCTTCCCGGCAAAACGCACTCAGGGTAACAGTTCTTTTTTGACAAGGGCCAGCGCCGTCTGGCGCTCAAAACCCGCGCTGATCGCGCCTTTCCAACTTCAGAATTCCAGCATCACAAATCTCGCCGGCCCGCTTCCCGCGTTTATGACGGCCGCCGCGCTGTCCGACCACCAGAGCTCTCCCGGTTTCAGTACCTTTCCTGCCGATCCCTCTGTGCCTTTGACCACCTGTAGTTCAAACCCGTTCACTGCCACCAGCAGCATCGGTCCTTCATGATGGCCTTTTGGAAGCATCGCTTTCGGGTCAAGTCCAACCTGCGAAACCCGCACCCCATCCTTCACAAATAGAATCTTCCGGTACCATCCGAGCGACGACTCCTCGCCGCTATCCTTCTCCCAATGCCCGGCCAACCCTCGCTGCTTCTCATCCTGCAGCAACTCAATCGTCACGTTGCGGAACGGCGTGTCTCCAAGATTGCGCGCGATATGCGCAAAATTCCCCGCCGCAAAGCGCGTAGTGCCATCGCTCAGCACCGCCTCGACCGGATCTCTGCCCTCAACCTCATTCGAAATCCGCGCGTCGCCCACGGTCACAAATACATAGTCGTGCCGGTGCCGGTGCATCAGCGTCGCGGCATGCGGCGCGACCGATACGCTGAACACGCGCACGTATTCGTTATCCAGCACAAGATGATGCGAGGGTTCGGCCGTGATTTCCACCTCTTGGACACCGGCGGATTGTGCAAATGCAAACACCGGTCCGAACACCATCACAGCGATTGCAATCAATGAGTGATTCATGGTCGCCTCTCGTTTTGAACAGTTGGGTGGCGCTGCTTCTTCGCCGACGCGATAGCACCTTACGTTGTCCAGCGGCCGGCCGCCGAGGTCAGATGAGGCTACGCCTCATACACCAAATTGCCGCCCACCACCGTCGCCACAACCTTCCCCGTCATCGCCCAGCCGTCAAACGGAGTGTTCTTCGACTTCGATCGTGACTTCGCCACCCCGAACGTCCACTTCTTCTTCGGATCAAAAATGGTCACGTCCCCAAACGATCCCCGGCCCAAGGATCCGCGTCCGCGAAAATCAAAACACCGCGCGGGACCGGCAGTGAACAGCTCAACAATCCGGCGCAGCGGAATCCGCTTCGCCACATGCAGTCGCGTAATCGCCAGCGCCAACGCCGTCTCCAACCCGGTAATGCCAAACGCCGCCCGCTCAAACTCCATCTCTTTCTCGTGTGACGCATGTGGAGCGTGATCCGTGGCGATTGCATCCGCCGTCCCATCTTCCAGCGCCACCAGCATCGCCTCCAGGTCCGCCCGCGACCGCAGCGGCGGATTCATCTTGAAATTGCTGTCGTAGTCGCGCATATCTTCGTCGGTCAAAGTAAAGTGATGCGGCGTGATCTCAAATGTAATCCGCGCCCGCGCCCGCTTCCCGCGTCGCACAGCCTTCAAGGCATCGGCGGTTGAAAGATGCGCTACATGCAGCCGCGCGTTCGGAATCGTAGTCGCCAGCTGCACATCGCGATCCACGACCGCAGCCTCGGCCGCCGCCGTCATCCCGCGCAATCCCAGGCGAAAAGATCGCGCCCCGGCGTTCATCGAGCAACCTTCAGTCAAATGCGTATCTTCCGCATGCTGCACCACCGGAAAATTCAGCTCTCCGCCCAGAATCAGCGCCTCGCGCATAACACGGTCGTCAAGGATCGGTTTCCCGTCGTCCGTCACCGCAATCGCACCGGCAGTCTGCAGCGCCCCGAAATCGGTAAGCACTGCGCCCTTGCTGCCTCGAGTAGCCGCCGCAATCTGAAAAACATTCACGACCGCTCCGCGCTCCGGCGACCCAACCCACTTCACCCAGTCAGCGGAATCCACGACCGGCGCGGTATTTGGCATGGCACAAACAGAAGCGAAACCGCCCGCTGCCGCCGCCATCGTCCCCGAACCAATGCTCTCTTTGTAGGATTGCCCGGGCTCCCGCAGGTGCACATGCAAATCAATAAATCCCGGAGCGACGATCAAACCTAGCGCATCAAACTTCCGGTCCGCCCCCTTAATTTTCCGAGGCGGCGCCACATCCGCCACTCGCCCATCCTTAATCAAGACATCCATAGGCGCATCGATCCGCGCCGCCGGATCGATGAGATGTCCGCCAGAAATCAGCAAACTCGTTTTGTCGTGAGTCTTCAAATGCGTTCCTTAATACTATCTTTAAATCTTGTCATTCCGATCGCAGCGACGCATGCGCAAACTCACTGTTTACGAACATTGGATTCGGCCCGTCACCGCATCTTCCCCACCGCCCGCGCCAATATCGCCATGCGCGTCGGCACGCCGTTCCGCACTTCTTCCAGAATCCGAGCCTGCGCCCCATCCGCCACTTCGCTGGTTAGCTCCAACCCGCGAATAATCGGCCCCGGATGCATCACAATCGCATCCTTCCTCGCCATCTTTAGACGCGCGGGAGTCATCTGGTAGCGCGCGATATATTCCGGCAAATCGATCTTCATTCCCGCGAGCCGCTCTTTCTGCACGCGCAGCAGCATCACTACATCGGTCCCGTGCAGCGCATCTTCTATGTGCCGGGTTACGCGCACACCCGGAGCAATCGTCGCAGCAATCTCCGGCACCAACTCTGCCGGACCGCACAAAATAATTTTCACTCCAAATTTTGACAGCAGATGGCAAGCCGACCGCGCCACCCGGCTGTGAAAAATGTCGCCGACAATCGCCACCTGCAGCCCTTTAAAGCTCTTCTTGTTCCGCAGAATCGTATAAGCATCCAGCAGCGCCTGCGATGGATGCTCATGCAGCCCGTCTCCGGCATTGATCACCGGCACATCCAGATGCGCGGCCATCACCTGCGGCGCGCCCGCATTCGGATGCCGGATCACAATCACGTCCGCGCCTACCGCGCGCGCCGTGTACCCCGTATCCAGCAGCGACTCGCCCTTTTCAATGCTCGATCCGATCGCCTGAATCAAAACCGTGTGCGCGCCCATCGACTTTGCGGCAATCTCAAACGAACTTCGCGTCCGTGTCGAAGCCTCATAAAACAGCAGCAGAACCCGCTTCCCGCGCAGCAACGGCCGCGGCCGGTCCGGATTCATCCGCCGCGCCACCTTCAGTATCCGCAAAATCTCGGCCGCTTCCAGATGCTCAATGCCGAGCAACGATCCGCGCGCTGCATTCATCAACTGAGCTTCCTATCCCTTCTCCATCAACAGCACTTTCTCTGCGTCATCCACCTCGCGCAACTTCACTTCAATGATCTGGTTCTCCGTCGTCTGCACCACTCGCCCAATGAACGACGCCTCAATCGGCAGCTCCCGATGCCCGCGATCGATCAGCACGCACAACTGCAGCCGCTTCGGCCGCCCCGCATGAAACAAGGCGTCCATCGCCGCGCGCGTTGTCCGTCCCGTATAAAGCACATCGTCCACCAGCACCACCGACTTGCCCGTCACGGAGATGCCGATCTCGCTCTTCTGCACAACCGGTTTTGAATCGAGAGTAGAAAGGTCGTCGCGATACAACGTGATATCGAGCGTCCCGACTGGCACCGGTTTCTTCTCAATCCTCTGAATAATTTTCGCCAACCGCTCGGCCAGCGGAACGCCCCGCCGCCGGATTCCCACCAGCGCAAGGTCCGAGCAGCCATTATTTTTCTCGAGAATCTCGTGCGCCAGCCGGATCAGCGTCCGCTCCACCTCTGACGCCGACATAAGCTGCGCCTTCTGATGAATCTCCACCGGACGTCCCGCTCCACGCGTTGTCATAAACGCTGCATCATACGCGCCCAGCCGGATGCAGGGCAAGGATGCCTGCCACAAGTCAAAAGGCGACGATTTTCGGGGGATTTTTGATGCAAGAATGGAAAAAACGGGCCCGACTCAAGTCGAGCCATGCACGTCAAAGAGCGATCGGCGCCTCAGCGCCTGAGGGAACTCCCGCCCTATGCAGGTCCTCAATCGCTGCCTTCACGCGCGCCGAAACAGTCTCGGTATCCGCCAAGGTCAGTCCTGCGGTCGCGACCGGCTCGCCCACCCGCATCTCCAAAGGCTGGGACTTGATGTGATAGGTGTTCATCGGCAGCAGATCGAACGTCCCCACCAGCGCAATCGGCACTATCTCCGCCTGCGCCTTGATCGCCAGAAAAAACGCGCCCGGCAAAAATGGTTGCAGCTGTCCATCTCGGGTGCGCCCGCCTTCGGGAAAAATAACCAGCGGCATGCCTTTGCGCAAACTCTTCAGCGCCGACTTGATCGCCCCGATCGACGCGGACGGATTCTGCTGATTGATGCAAACCTGTCCCGACCGCCTCAAGTGCCATCCCACAAACGGATAATGTAAGAGCTCGCTCTTGAAGACGATCCGAAACTGAAAGGGCAAGTACACATACAGCATCGGAATATCCAGAGCCGAAGCGTGCGTCACCGCAAAAACGCGAGCCTTGCCTCCGGCATCAGCCGCCAATCCGGCAGTCTTGCCGGTCATCGTCACCGGCGACAAAATCGTCTTCATCACCAGCCACGACCAGAAGCTCGCCAGCTTGTGCTGAATTCGTCCGTCGCGGTCAAAGAACGAGCACCCGAGTGAGACCGTGCCCAACACAATCGTGTAAGCCCAGATCAGCGGATTAAAAATAAAATAAGATCGCAGCCGGCTGCCCCACCCATGTGTCAGCCCGCCATCAGTCTGTGTGGGAGCAGTCGCCATGGGTTCGGACAAAGCGTGCGTCGGGACGGCTTCGTTAGTGACGGGCGACTCGCCCGTCCAACCCGAGCGCGGTCCGGCTCCGCGTTTCTCCGGCTCAACGGCGGTGGAGGTCTTATTCAAAATTCCTCGTCAAGTTCAAGCAAAAGAAAAGTCCCGGCAGCCCAAAATCCATCGCTCCCAGGAGTAGTCGAAACCCCATGCCCTACCCACCAGCACCCCCCTAATACTATCCACTCTTAGATGCTGACGCCCATTACTCGCATCGCTTCACCAACAATGTAAATCGACCCGGTGACGACCACCAGCCCGTTCGGCCCCGCCAAGCCTGCGGCCAATTCCAGCGCCCCGGCCACGTTTTCGGCCTCGGAAATCTCAGCCGACACCCGCCGCGCTGCTTCCCGAATCTCTCCCGCGCCAGCCGACCGCGGATTATCCGCGTGCGTCAAAACTACCCGCTCGGCGATCGGAAACAGGATCTCGGTCATCTCCGCCACTGCCTTATCGCGCAATACCCCAAATACCATTGTCACCGGCCGGCCGTCATACTGCGCCGAAAGCGCCGCCCGCAAAGCCCATGCTCCCGCCGGATTGTGCGCGACATCCAAAACAATCTCCGGTCGTCCGCCCGATGCGGGCACCATCTGAAATCGTCCCGGCCACCGCGTCTCCCGAATTCCGCGCTCAATCGACTTAGCCGTAATCGACGGGAATCCCTGCTCCCGCAACTCCACCGCGGCCGCGATCGCCAAAGCGACATTGCGCAGCTGATGCCGCCCCACCAAAGGCGAGTCCACCATGATTTCCTCGCCCATGACCGCCAGGGGATATCTTTGCCGCAAGCCTCGTTCAACTCCAGTAGTGCGCGTCTCTTCGACGTCAGCGGATGTCTCAGCGCGATCCGAACTTGACGTCTTTCGCGCCGCGTCCCAGAACGCATCGCTCCCAGGCGAAACCGGAGGCACATAAGGCACAGCATTCACGCCCCGCGCTCCCAAATCCAGAATCGCATGGCCAATCACGTCATTGGCCTCAGGCATCTGCGGCAAAGTAACCACCACCCCGCCAGCCCGAATAATTCCGGCCTTCTCCCCGGCAATCTCGCGAACCGTCTCTCCCAGATATTTTTGATGATCCAGCGAAATATCCGTGATCACGCTCACCCGCGGCTTAACCACATTCGTCGCATCCAGACGCCCGCCCATCCCGACTTCCAGCACCACCACATCCGGCCGGTTGCGCGCAAAATACTCGAACGCCATCGCCGTCAGCATCTCAAAAAAACTCGGATGCCACGGCAAATCCCCCTCACCTACCAGCCGCTCCGCCGTCCGGTCCACCACATCGTGCAACAAAGCAAAGTCGTCGTCGGAGATCGCCGTCCCATCCAGCCGTATGCGCTCATTAATCCGCACCAGATGCGGCGAAGTATAAAGCCCGGTCTTCAATCCCGAACCCCGCAGAACCGACGCCAGCGTCGCCGACGTCGATCCCTTTCCATTCGTCCCCGCGACCAGCACTGAAGGAAGGCTACGCTCCGGATTGCCCAGCGCCGCAAGCAGCACACGCATGTGCGCGAGGTCAAACTTGTGCGCCGGCGTAGAGGCTAGTTCATGCCCCAACGCATACATCTGCGCCACTGCATTTTCGTAAGACAAAAGAACTCTCAGCTATCAGGCATCAGTCTCAGGCATGAACTGCCAATATTCCACAGACGCGCAATGAACCGCGTCAGATGCACATTGAATGGAGGAACGAAAAGGTCGACAGTACCGGCAAGCACGCCGATCGACTGGAATTGTAGCAACGGCGGCCCGCGTTCACTGACGGCTGATAACTGAGAGCTGACTGCGGCTTCTACGCCGCGGCTCCAGCCATAAAATCCAGCGCCCGCGCTATATAAGGTTTCAATTCCTTGCGCGCCACTACCGCATCCAGCATGCCATGCTCCAGCAGAAACTCTGACCGCTGGAACCCCGGCGGAAGCTTCTGGCGGATGGTCTGCTCAATCACCCGCGGCCCGGCAAATCCAATCAGAGCGCCCGGTTCGGCGATATTCAAATCTCCCAGCATTGCAAACGACGCCGTCACACCGCCGGTCGTCGGGTCCGTCAACACAGAAACGTATGGCACCTTGACCGCGTCGAGGCGCGCCAGCGCCGCCGAAATCTTCGCCAGCTGCATCAGGCTGATCGCGCCCTCCATCATTCGCGCGCCACCCGACGCCGAAATGATCACGATTGGAGTCCGCGTCTCGGTCGACTTCTCGATCGCCCGTGTAATCGCCTCCCCCACCGCTGCGCCCATGCTCCCGCCAATAAACGCGTACTCCATCGAGCTCACAATCACCGGGCGTCCGTTCAGTTTTCCCTGCGCATTGACGACCGCATCCTTCAGCCCGGTATCCGCCTTCGCCTGTTTCAGACGCGAAGAATACGGTTTCAAATCCACAAACTTCAGCGGATCGGTCGACACCAGGTCGCTGTCGAAAACCTCATACTGATTGTCATCCAGAAGCTGCGCCAGCCGCGTCCGTGCGTCGATCCGAAAATGCTTGTCGCACTTCGGGCACACATTCAGATTGTCTTCCAGATCCTTTTTCCAGATGATCTGCCGGCAGTTGTCGCACTTAACCCAAAGTCCCTCAGTGCGGACTTTCTTGTCCCCGCCAGTGTCAATCTCCCCGGATTGTCGTTTAAACCAAGTCATAAGAAATTATCGGGCCATCGGATGATCTGGATTTCAAACCGCTGCTCCTCTGCTAACAGCAAGCCGCGATTTCAGTACTCGATCCCCCGCTGCGCCATCACGCCCTTCTCATAAGCATGCTTCACCTGCCGCATCTCGGTCACCGTATCCGCAATCTCAACAATTGTCGGATGCGCGTTCCGTCCGGTCAAGATCACATGCACCATCTCCGGCCGTTTCGCGAGCGCCTCCGCCACTTTCGCCGCGTCCAGCATCCCATAGCTGATCGCGTAATTGATCTCGTCCAGCACTACCAGATCCCACTCCCCGGACTGAATCGCGCGCTCCCCCTCCGCCCATGCCTCTTCCACCATCCGCACATCTTCCGGATCGGGCTTTTCCGCGCCCACTTTCACAAAGCCGCGCCCCATCTGCTTCATGATGAACTTGTCGCCAAACGCTTTCACCGCGTCGAGTTCGCCATAGTGCCACGACCCCTTCAAAAACTGGAGCATCAGCACCCGCATCCCCTGCCCAACCGCCCGCAGAGCCGTGCCCATGGCTGCCGTGGTCTTACCCTTGCCCGGCCCGGTATTAACGATAATCAGACCCCGGCGCACATCCGTCATAAACAGGTTCAGCAACAAGGAGCGAATCTGTGATTGTACGCGGACGCCAACCCCCGCGCCACAAATTGGCACAAAACCAAACGGGCGGCCATTGCTGGCCGCCCGCGTAGCAGATGAGGAA
>JBAWAI010000335.1:0-9966 GCA_049589215.1 Terriglobales bacterium
TTGTAATCCAGCCGGCGCACCCGTGGTGGAAGCGCGAGAACTGGGTCGACGCTCGGCCGCTGCCGGAAGGGTTCCGCTATTCCAGCGACACGAATGAGCAGTGGTTGACGCGGCGTGAGTTGGAAGAGTTGGTCGCGCCGGAAGCCCGAGTGCCGGAAACCCGAGTAGCGGCAGTCGAAGTGTCCGAAGCCCCGCAAACCGCAGCCCCCCAAACAAAAGTTAAGATGCAAGCGCTCTCCATTTCTGCGTAGTATGCCTTCCTCACCTCCCAACCTGGAAATGCCAGCCCTGCATGGTGGAACTCCTGTGCGCGAAAAATTATTGCCTTATGGACGGCAGAGCCTGGATGAAGACGATATTCAGGCGGTGGTGGAAACGCTTCGGTCGGACTGGCTGACGACCGGACCGAAAGTGGGCGAGTTTGAAGAGGTGTTCGCGGATTGGGTTGGCGCGCGGCACGCCGTCAGCTTCAGTTCGGGCACGGCGGCCCTGCATGGCGCGGCGTTTGCCGCTGGAGTTGGGCAGGGCGACGAAGTTATTACAACTCCGCTTACTTTCTGCGCGACCGCCAACTGTATTTTGTATCAGGGCGCGACGCCGGTCTTCGCCGATGTTTCGAGTGACACCCTGAACCTCGATCCCCGCGAAGTCGAGAACGCGGTCGAGAAAAAAATCTCTCCACGTGCTTTATCCCGGACGAAGGCGATCATCGCAGTCGACTACGCGGGGCATCCGGCGGCGCTCGACGAGTTGCGCGGGATAGCGGAGAAAACCGGAGCAGTGCTGATCGAAGACGCCTGCCACGCGCTGGGCGCGGAGTTTCACGGTAAGCGCGTGGGCAGCCTCGCCGATATGACCGTCTTCAGCTTTCATCCGGTGAAGCATTTGACGACCGGCGAAGGCGGCATGGTGACGACTGACAATCCGCGGCTGGCGGAGACTCTGCGGCGCTTTCGCAATCACGGCATCAGCAGCGAGGCGCGCGACCGGCAAGAGGCAGGTCAGTGGTTTTACGAGATGGTGCTGCTGGGATTCAATTACCGGCTGACCGATATCGCGTGTGCGCTGGGTTTGTCGCAGATGGGCAAGCTGGAAGCGAATCTCGCACGGCGGCGTGAAATAGCCGGCAAATACGCGCGCGCCTTCCGCGATTTTCCCGGCGTCGAAGCGGATCAAGACTTTCCGCTTGCGCTTCCCGCCGTGCGCGCGGGCGTCAATCCGGCGTGGCATCTGTATCCAATCCGGTTGAATCTGGAAGCGCTTTCAGTGGGACGAGCAGAGATATTCCAAGCGCTGCGGGCGGAGAACATCGGCGTCAATGTTCACTACATTCCGGTTCATCTTCATCCGTATTATCGGGAGCGTTTTCCGGCGACAGCTCGCGCAGGGAGTTTTCCGATTGCCGAGAACGCTTACGAGCGGCTGATCAGCCTGCCCATGTTTCATTCGATGAGCGATGAGGATGTGTCGGACGTGGTGCATGCGGTGCACAAGGTAATCGGCCACTACATGAAAGACGAGCGGTTGCACGCGCTCGAATCCGGTCACTCCGGGCACAGGCATGTCTAAAACTTCTGAGTGGGCGAACTACCGAGCGCTGGTGGTCGGTTGCGGATCCATCGGCCGGCGGCACAGCAAGAATCTCAAGTCGCTCGGATTGCAGCATTTTGCTTTTTGCGACACCAACGCTGAAGCGCTCAAACAATGCAGCGCGGAAGTGAGCGGCGAACTTTTCTCCGACTATAAAGAAGCGCTGCAAAAGTTTAAACCAGATATGGTGCTCATCTGCACCCCGCCGGTGTATCACGTCGATGAGGCGCTCGCCGCGCTGCAAGCCGGGTCTCACGTGTTTATCGAAAAGCCGCTGTCGCACGAATCGGCCGGAGTGCAGGTGTTGATTGCCGAAGCGCGCCGTCATAACCGGAACGTGCAGGTGGGTTATAACCTGCGCTTTCATCCGGGACTGCAGATTCTCAAAGAAATTATCGACTCCGGCAAGATCGGGCGCGTGCTGTGGCTGAACGTGGAGGCCGGACAGTATCTGCCCGACTGGCGCCCCTGGCAGAATTATCGCGAGAGCTACAGCGCGCGGCAGGAACTGGGCGGCGGCATCATTCTCGACGGTTCGCACGAACTGGACTACATCTGCTGGCTGCTGGGGTGGCCGACGGAGGTGAGTTGCCGAGCCGAGCACCTTTCGAGTCTGGAGCTGAACGTCGAAGACTCGGCGTGGATTTATTTGAATTTTCCGGACCGGCGGCGCGCCGAGTTGCACGTCGACTTTGTGCAGCGGACCTACACGCGGACCTGCAAGGTCGTGGGTGAAACGGGAACGGCGTTGTGGGACTTCGGCTCGGAAGAAGTGCGTTGGTTTTCGGCGGACGATCCGGGCTGGAAAAGCATTCCCTACAAATTCGAAGTGAATGACATGTACGTCACCGAGATGCGCCACTTTCTGGAATCTCTCGGAAGCAGCACGGGGCCGTTGGTCGATCTCGAACAAGGGCGGGACGTGATTCGCGTGGTAGAAGCGGCGAAGAAATCTTCGGTCGAAGGCCGGCCCGAAACGCTGAACTGGACAAGTGAAAATCCGAAGGGCCCAGTGGTCGTCATCATCCAGGCGCGGATGGGTTCGAGCCGGTTGCCGGGAAAGAGTCTGGCGGAAATTGAAAAACACCCAATGTTGTGGCACGTGATTCAGCGAGTGAAGCGCGCCTGCCTGGTGGACCAGGTGGTGGTGGCAACCTCGACGAGCCTGGCGGATGACGCGATCGAGGTGATGTGCGCGGAGAGCGGCGTGACCTGCTACCGGGGCAGCGAGAACGACGTGCTCGACCGGTTCTACGTAGCTGCGCGCGCGGAGAAGGCATCGCAGGTGGTTCGGATCACCGCCGATTGTCCGCTGATCGATCCGGAGGTGATTGATCGCGTGGTGCGGCGCTTCCAGCGCGGCGATGTCGATTACGCGGCCAACTTCATGGTGCGAACTTATCCCGATGGACTGGACACCGAGGTCTTTTCATTCGCGGCTCTGGAACGCGCGTGGCACGAGGCGTCCAAGAGTTCGGAGCGCGAGCATGTGACGCCCTATCTCCGCGTCGGAAAGTTTCGCACGGCCAATGTCGAATGCGATTCCATCTCGCTGTATCAGCACTATCGCTGGACGGTTGATGAGGCGGAAGATCTGGAATTTATCCGTGCCGTCTATCGCGCGATGCGCGGCAAAGAAAATTTTGGAATGACCGACGTTCTCGAATTGCTCGAGAGAAATCCCGGGCTGGAAAAGATGAATTCTGAAATCGTTTCCAACCGCGGATATTACAAGAGTCTTTTCGCGGAAGCGCACGCAGTGGCCGCACCGCGCCGCCCCATCACCAAGTCGATGGCGTGGCTGGAGCGTGCCGAGCAGGTGATTCCGGGCTGTTCGCAGACTTTTAGCAAAGGATCGAACCAGCATGTTCGGGGCGTAGCACCGATATTTCTGGCGAAGGGCAAAGGCTACCGAGTCTGGGATGTCGATGGCAACGAATACATCGATTACATCCAGGGGCTGCTGCCAAATATTCTCGGCTACGCGCATGAAGGTGTGAATGCGGCGGTCGCCGAGCAACTCGGCCAGGGGCACAGCTTCTCGCTTCCTCACCCGCTGGAAGTGGAATTGGCGGAACGCCTGACGCGGATTATTCCGTGCGCGGAAAAAGTTCGCTTCGGCAAGAATGGTTCGGATGCGACCTCAGGTGCGGTGCGCGCGGCTCGCGCCTTGACGGGACGTGATCGGATCGCCTGCTGCGGCTACCATGGCTGGCAGGATTGGTACATCGGCAGCACCACGCGCAATGCGGGCGTGCCGGGCGCGGTACGCGCGCTGACGCATCCCTTTCAGTACAACAATCTTGATTCTCTGAGGAAGCTGTTTGAAGAGCATCCGGGCGAGATTGCCGCGGTGATCATGGAGCCGGTGAATTTCTCGCCTCCGGCGGCCGGCTTTCTGGAGGGCGTCAAAGATCTTGCTCACCGGTACGGCGCGTTGCTCATCTTTGACGAAATCTGCACAGGCTTTCATTTCGGACTCGGCGGCGCGCAAAAAAGATTTGGCGTCACGCCCGACATGGCGTGCTTCGGAAAAGCGATGGGGAACGGATTCCCGATCTCGTGCGTGGTGGGCCGCGCGGATGTGATGCGAAGTTTCGAAGACATATTTTTCAGCTTCACGTTCGCGGGGGAAGTCGCCGCCATGGCCGCGGCGATGAAGGTGCTCGACGTTCTGGAAACGACGCCGGCGCTAGCGCAACTCGAGGCGAACGGACGGGTGCTGAAAGAGGCATTGAATGCGCTCGCCAAAGAAGCGGGCTTGCACGACCACATTCACTGCGTCGGGTATCCTTTCTGGTCGCTCATCAAATTTCTGGATGAAGACGGCAAAGACAGTTTTCTGGTGCGGAGCCTGTTCACGCAGGAGTGCGTGAAGCGCGGCTTGCTGATTCTGGCGACGCACAATGTAACGGCGGCTCACGATCCCATTGCGATCGAAAAAACGCTGAAGGTCTACGCCGAAGTCTGCAAGACGGTCGCCAAGTGGCTGAGCGATCGCGATCCGGAACAATATCTTGAAGGCGAGATGATTCAGCCGGTGTTCAAGGTTCGGTAAAGCGACGTGCGGTGACGACGGCGTTGACGCGGGTGCGGGTGATTGAGCGCGATGGAACGCGGCACACTGGTGGTTCGGGCGGATGCCGGGCTGAAGATCGGCACCGGACATGTGATGCGCTGCCTCGCGCTGGCGCAGAGTTGGCGCGACGGTGGCGGAGACGTCATTTTTGCGCTTGCGCAATCGACGCCAGCGCTGGACGACCTGCTGCGATCAGCAGGGATTGGCGTCGTTGCGATTGAGGGCACGCCCGGCAGTAGCGAAGATGCGCGCGATACCATTCGGATCGCGCAGGGCTGCGACGCCGATTGGTTTGTGGTGGACGGCTACCATTTTGATTCGGCATATCAGAAACTATTGCAGAGCTTCCGGCCATTACTCACGATTGACGATAACGGCCTGCTCGACTACCACGCAGGCGATCTGGTCTTGAATCAGAACGCACACGCCTGCGCGTCAATGTATGCGCATCGCGCGCCGAATACGAAGTTGCTCCTCGGGCCGCGGTATGCCTTGTTGCGCGATGAGTTCGCCGGCTGTCGGGACTGGGTGCGGGAGATTCCGGAGCGAGGTTCGCACTTATTGCTGACAATGGGCGGAAGCGACGCCGGCAATTTCGCGCCGCGAATTTTGTCACTGTTGGCGGAGTGCGGCGAGGGCGGGCTGCAAATTCGCGTCGTGGTGGGAGGCAGCGCGGAAAATGCAGATGCAGTGGATGCGATCGTCACAAAGTCTTTTCCCGGGCGAGGCTCTTCCGGACGATTGTCTCCCGCGCGAATCGAGGTGCTGCGCGACGTGCGAAACATGGCACCCCTCATGGCATGGGCCGACCTCGCGATCTCAGGCGCCGGGACGACATCCTGGGAAATGTGCGCAATGGGGCTGCCGGCAATTCTGGTGGTGGTTGCGGAGAACCAAAAGTTCATCGCCGAAAAACTGGCGGCCCTCGGCGCGGTTGAAAATGCCGGGCCCGCGGATCAGATCGATTGCGCCGCGCTGGCCGATCTTTGCCACGAACTGCTCGCTAGCAAAGACCGCCGTACCAGCCTGTCGCAAAAAGCGAAGCAGGTCGTGGACGGCCACGGCAGAGAACGCGTACTCGACATGATGAAATGTGGAGATGAGATGTGCGCCTGATTTGCCTGGTAAATAATTATCTTGGCTGGCAGGCGCTGGAGTATCTGCGAAAACAAACGGAAGTGGCGGCGGTGGTGATGCACGCGCCGGAGCGCGGCAAATTTTCGAATGAGATTCGCGCGTCGGGGGCCGCAGCCGGCGCCGAGATATTTTGCGCCGATTCTCTTCGCGATCCAGATGGCCTGAAGAAAATCGCGGCAACCAAGCCTGACATGGGCTTCTCCATCATGTTCGGATATTTGCTCAAGCCAGATTTTCTTTCTCTGCTGCCGCGCGGCTGCCTGAATCTTCATCCCGCATTTTTGCCGTTCAACCGGGGAGCGCATCCTAATGTGTGGGGCATTGTCGATCGGACTCCGGCGGGCGTGACCGTACATTTCATCGACGAGGGAGTCGACACCGGAGATATCGTCTGCCAGAAAAGAGTTCCGATACTCGCGACTGATACGGGCGAGAGTCTTTATCACAAGCTGGAAGCCGCGGCGTTAGAGCTGCTTCGCGAAGCGTGGCCGGCTATCGAGAGCGGACGATTCAAGCAGACTCCGCAGCGGGCCGATTCCGCGACATCGCACAAGTTGAGCGACGTTATGCGAATCGATGAAATCGATTTGCAAAAGAGTTATAAAGCCGAGGACTTGCTGAATATTTTGCGCGCCAGAACTTTCCCGCCGCACACCGGGGCTTTTTTTCACCATGATGGCCGGAAGGTGTACATTCGCATCCAGCTTGAGGAAGAGAGCGATGGAAGCAAGCCTGAGAACTGACCGGATACAAATCGGAGGGAGCTGGATCGGCGAAGGCTGCCCGGTGTTTTGCATCGCCGAGCTTTCGGCGAATCATGGCGGCGACTTCGATCGTGCAGTCAGCATCGTGAAAGCCGCGAAGGATGCGGGTGCGGACGCGATCAAGTTGCAGACGTACACGGCGGACACGATCACGATCGGGAGCGACAAAGAATGTTTTCGAATTGCTGGCGGCACGCTTTGGGATGGCCGCACCCTCCACAACTTGTATGAGGAGGCATTCACGCCCTGGGAGTGGCAGCCGAAACTCAAACAAATTGCGGACGATTTGGGGCTGCAACTGTTTTCGAGCGCATTCGATGATAGCGCAGTCGATTTTCTGGAGCAGATGAATGTTCCCGCCCACAAGTTGGCGTCGTTCGAACTGGTGGACATCGGGCTGATCCAGAAGATGGCGCGCACGGGAAAGCCGCTCATTGTGTCTACTGGCATGGCGAGCGAAGCCGAAGTTGAGGAAGCCGTACAGGCTGCGCACCGGTCGGGCGCCGCGCAGATTGCGTTATTGAAATGTACGAGTGCTTATCCAGCGCCGCCAGAGGAAGCGAACCTGCTGACGATTCCGGAACTGGCGCGGCGGTTCGATTGCCCAGCGGGGCTTTCCGATCACACGATGGGAGTCGCGGTGCCGGTTGCGGCGGTCGCGCTCGGCGCATGCATTATCGAAAAGCATATGTGCCTGAGCCGCGCGGATGGCGGGCCGGACAGCGCTTTTTCGCTCGAGCCCCACGAATTCAAAGCCATGGTGGATGCGGTGCGAGTCGCTGAAAAGGCTTTGGGCTCGGTGCGATTTGGGCCGGGTGCCCGCGAGGCGAGCGGCCTTCAGTTCCGGCGATCGCTGTTTGTTGTGGCGGATGTGAAGCGCGGCGACGTATTTACGAAATTGAATGTACGCTCGATTCGGCCGGCTGACGGCCTGCACCCGAGACACCTGGATGATGTGCTCGGCCGCCGCGCGGCGTGCGACATCGAGCGCGGCACGCCTTTGCAGTGGAACCTGGTTGTTCGTTGAGCGATGTTGTGCGCTGAGCGATTACAGATCATGCGAGTTCTGCTCTTACATCCCGAAGACAGTTTCAGCGGCTCGTGGAAAGACGAGCATTGGGATTGGATCGTCGATCTTGGAAGGGCGCCGAAATCGTTCTACGGCGAGCGCAGCGCGGAGTTCTGTTGCCCGGTTTCGAGCATCTACGACTTTGCTGTTGAAATCGAAGATGTGCAGGTTTGGCGCGATCTATTTGCCGCCGGCATGGGCCGCGTCGTCGATCGCATGGGTGTGGATTGGTGGGACGTGGTTGGATTGCTGCTACAGGCGGAGATGCAGGATATCCGCCTGGCAGTGCGGCTCGCAGAACAACTTGGCCGAGGATGCACGCTGACTGCGAGCCGGCCCTCACTGCTGGCGAGCGCTGTGCAACTGCACCTGGGGGTGCCGCTGCAGGTGCTTCAGTCGGGAGTCGACGCGCGCGCGCGAAACCGCGTTGCGCGCTACCGGACTGCGCTGCGGAATCTGAGTCTTGGTCAGCTGCGCCAGGTCGTGCATGACAAGTTTGATCCTCATTATCGCTGGCGACGCAAGTTCGCGACAGCAGCCGAGCCCTCTTCGCGACCCGTCGTATTGCTTCCGACGGCTTATTCGAACGTCACCAGGACAGCGTTGAATTACGCGCAGCTCTTGCCCGACCAACAATTTCTGCTTGTAGTGGCGCGCGAATCGGCGGTGGTTGCGCAGGTCCCCGCGAATGTGCAGTCGGCGTCGCTGGCCGCGTTTGCTGAGGAGCGCTCGAATCGCGAAGAACTGCGCGAACTCGAAGGTAAATGGATACGGCTGGAGCGAGCGCTCGGCGAGCAGAGTGAGTTCAGTCTGGCAGTGCGGCTAGGGGTGATGAAACGGGGACTGGAATCTCTTCGTCGCGGCGTTTCGGTGCGCGACGCGTGGAATCGTGTATTCGAAAAGTTCAACGTCGTCGGTTGTCTGAGCGCGGATGATTCGAATCCGAATACGCGAATTCCGTTGATTCTGGCGGCTCGGCGCGAGATACCTGCCATTGCGTGCCATCACGGAGCGCTCGACTTCCGCATGGCATTCAAGGTCCCGGAATTTTCGACTTATCTCGCGCAGGGCGAGATGGAGCGCGATTATCTGGATAAGGTCTGCGGAGTCGCTGCCCAGCGCATTTGTATTGGAGCGGCGGGCGCGCGAGAGAGGGAGTCGACGAAGTGGAGCAAAAATGCGCCGTGGATCATATTTTTCACTGAGCCTTATGAGACCGACCAGTGGCGCGCCGACGCAATCTATAGAGAGATTCTGCCCAGGCTTTGCGCAGCGGCGCAGCGATCGGGCAAAACGGTGGTGTTGAAGCTGCATCCATTTGAAAGCGCGGCGCAGCGACAACGACTGGTGAATGCCGCTCTAGGCGCAGAAGACCGAAAACTTGTGAAGGTTGTAACTGCTCCCATTTCGGCGGAGCTGATCAGAAACACGTGGTGCGCGCTGACGGTGGAGTCGACGGTGGCGTGCGACTGTGCGTCCGCAGGAATCCCGACCTTTTTATGTGGATGGCTCCGGCACGCATATTCTGGTTACGCATCGCAGTATGCACGTTTCGGCGCGGGCCGAATATTGAAGTCGGCAGCGGAGCTGTCGAGCATTCCGGAGATGATGCCACAGGCAATGCCACCCACGAACGTCGCAATGCGGCTAGCACAGCCGATTTCGCCGGTCGCTCTTGCTGGGGTGTTGCTGCAACCGCTGGTCCAGCAGTTAGCAAAAACGGCGACCGGCGATTAGCGAATGCTCTTGTGAAGTAGTTGCACTACATTCGCCAGCCCGAAAGCCGAGATGGCCGCGAGTGCAGGTGCGACTACCCCGATCCCCCAAAGTACGCGCCGGTCTTTAGGGATCCAGCGATAGAGTGCGAGTAGCACGAAGGGAAGAATCGGGATCGCGAAGCGGGCGAAGTTTCCGCGCGCCCAGTAAGGATAGTTGTACGTGAAGAGACACCAAAGATAAGGTGGAAGGAAGATGGCTTCCACCGAATGGGAACGGCAATACTCACGGAACGTTTTTGATCTGACCATCACGACGATCGCGGCCAGAACCAGAAGAATCCAACCAAAACTCAATATGAGATTGGTCCAGGGCGCCGGGTAAAGAATTGTTCCCTTGATGATGGCGTAAAAAGGAAAGCCGAAAAGCCAGCCACCCTGCCACTGCTGGCTGTGATAGCTGTTGACTGTGGCGAGCGGATCGCCGAAGTGAGCTGCCAGCGGAAGCGCGTAGAGCACTCCAACCGTCAGGCCGATAGCGGTGGCGCCCGCTAACTTGCGGAAATCTTTCTGCCAGAGAAGCGTCAGCCCGATGCCGACCAAGGCGAACAC